>CAMLML010000043.1 GCA_946481095.1 uncultured Cellvibrio sp. | reverse complement strand
AACTTGATGATCCCATAATTAAAAAACTGGCAGCTCAAATTATGAGTGACAGGGGCGATAACAGTTTGGCAGATCTGTATGTCGAGTCCTTTGATTCCGGATTTCCAAGTAAGCAGCCAGAGGTAAGATTGCAAACATTGTTTGAAGTGTCCGCTCTAAAGAAATTCAATGCATTGCCACAAATTAAAACCAGTCTGAAAGATCCCGATTCGGCTATTCGCCTACAAGCACTTAATTTCCTGGGAGCTTACGGAAATGATATGGATATTTTGGCGGCAGAATCTTTATTGGGAGACAGTCATCCACAAGTCAGGGCGCAAGCACAATTGGTCGTCAAAAATTTATGGCATAAAAATTCTCATCATGTGATGACTGAAAATCAGGAATTTGCGCCACCGGGTGATTTATATTGAATAGGATAGTGTTCTGAAAATCGGGAATATTTCACAAATTTAATTTTTTTAATCCTATTATCAAAATTAATCCAATTTTATCAAGTTTTATCGGGTTGAAATCGATTTTATCGCTCTCAATTTTTTAATGAGGGCATGCTTTTATGAAAATAATCGTTGTCGGTGATGAATTGAATTCAATATTAAAAACTTATCCACAGGTAAGTTGCTGGGGGGAATATGAAGACCTGAAGTCAGCTATGCCAATTATTGAGGAAGAAAGGCCGGAAATAATATTTCTGGATATCGATACGTCAGGAAAGAATTGCTTTGAATTACTGAATGGGTTGGATTATCACCCAAAATATATATTTGTGTCAGAGCATACAAAGTATGCGGCTAGATCGTTTGATTTCGATGTCATTGACTATTTACTCAAACCATATACTCCCGAAAGGTTAATTCGAACAATTGGCAGGTTGATTTCGCTTAAAAATACAAAATCAGCTGTCGATAAACTGAATATAGATCAAAACCTGTTGTTAAATAATGGGGAGTTAACTTATTGGGTCGGCTTGAAAGACATTCAATATTTTGAAAGTTGTGCCAATCATAGTTTAGTGGTGTGGAATAAAAACAAAATACTCATACATCGGGCATTGGTAAATATAGAAAGCCGATTACCAGAAAATCAATTTGTCCGGGTAAATAGAAAACACATAGTCAACGTAAGTCATGTTAAGAAAGTAGAGTCCTGGATAAATGGTGGATTTTTATTAGAAATGGAGTCTACCGCGAATATAGAAGTGTCAAGAAGGCAGGCGGGGCGATTTAAAGATAAATTTAGTTTATGAGATTTAAAAAATCAGTTGCCAATCACCAAGGGGATCAATAATGAAGAAATACTTGTTCGCCGTAATTAATTTAAAAATGTGTTTTCTGTCTATTATGTTATTGAGTTTTGCTGGCCACGCGGTTGTTATTTCCAATCGTCCTGAAATTGGTGTCACCATTGACAATATCACCAAAAAGACGCAAGTGGACTGGAGTTGTTGGGAGACTGATCCAACACCCTCGTTGTCGATATTTGAAGGGAGTTTTTGCGGTGTCATAAAAATTGCGGCGAATTCCAGTACAGGCGAAGACGGTTATGTTGGCGTTGTCAGAGCTTACAATACTGGACTGAGTGCGTTCGGTCGATATGTTGTTGGTCTAAATAATAAGGACGATTTAAATTGGATTTATGGTGTACAAGTCGTTTATGACAACAATGCGGCTGGTTCATACCAGCTGGAATTGATAGACGATGACTGGGATTACATTTCAATTACAGATCAAACGGCAGAAACTTGCGGAAAAAAAGGCGATGTAATTGGTCCAAATAATTGTACGATGAAAGGAATTATACCCTTCTCGAGCAGAGCCAAATATTACAAAACGGCAAAGAACATTTATACGCGAGTAGTGTTATTTGGAAGTAAAAAGAGCTCTTCATCAATGATACTGAATCAATTGGAAGCATTGGTGTATTGGGCTGGGCCACGTTAATTGACGAAATCAATTTATTAATCGCGAACGCGTCTTTTTCAAAAATCAAGGCGCGTAAATCTATGTGTTTACACTCACGCCAATATCAAAAATTTAATTTGCAATCGTCTTGATCATGGTAATTAAAAAGATATTAAAAATCCTGATGGATTTTATAATTTTATCATTGTTAATCTTACTAATATGTTTGATAGCGAATGAATTAATATATGGAAGAAAAGATTCGACCAGATTTGCAAAAATTAATGAAAGTCTCACCAGCAAAGAAATTACACAGGAAGCCAACAACCAGCCCATTTCCAAAACAGAGAGGTCCAATTCCAACATACCGTTGATACTCAATACAAAGTCGATTTCTGACCAAATCAAGAGGGAGAGTATTGCACGTTCGCGGGAAAAATTTGAATCGGGTTCCAAGCGGGAAAAAATTCAAGCGCTTCATTTGCTGATGCATATTTCGCCGGGGGATGCTTCCATTATAATGCAAGAGTTATTAGCGACCTTAGAAAAGACTCCGGAAACACTTGGATATATTCGACATTTGATGGCTGGACTTTCTGAAGAGGTAGCTTACCTGCAAAATGCAGACCTAAGAGCAATATACAAACTCAATGATCCTGTTGCTCAAAAAATCGCGGCGATTATTCTTGAACAGCGCGGTGATGGCTCCTTGACGATGGAATTTATACAATCAAGGGAAGCAAAATTAAACAGTAAAGATTCAAATGAGCGTTATCTCGCATTACAGGAAATAGGATCCGTTGGGTTTGCGAATGCGAATCCCTATTTTACCGACGCGTTAAAGGATTTGGATTCGAATATTAAACTTCAGGCAATCGAACACTTGAAAGCCCATGGAAATAAATCCAATATTTCTGATATAGAAAGGTTGTTGCATGATGCCAATAATGATGTTGTTGAGCGAGCCAGGAATGCTGTTCTGTATTTATGGAAGAAAGATGAAATTGATGATCTTCCATTAAATCGTCGACTAATGCAGCCAGGTTTTCCAGCAAGTGGGTTGGTTCCAGATTGACGAAGAATATTTCTTGACGACAGTTTATTTACTGCTTTACAGGTCGTTTTTGCAATTTCCTCTGCAAAGTTCTTCTATGCACACCCAAGGCACGCGCAGCGGCAGAAATATTGCCATTGCAATCTTGTAGAATTTTTTGAATATATTCCCATTCCATGCGATCGAGGCTGGGTGCGTTTTCCGGAATCGGAATAGTCTCGGCGGCAGGCGTTGCATCAAAGGCTTTTAATAAATCATCGACTTCAATGGGTTTGCAAAAATAATTGATTGCTCCCAATTTTATTGCGTCTACCGCGGTAGAAATACTGGAATAACCCGTCAGCATAATAATTTGTATTGCGGGATTTATTTCTTTGAGTCTGCTGATCAATACCAGTCCGGATTCTTGCGCAATTTTAAGATCGACTATGGCTTTCACCATTTTATGTTGCGATAACAAGGTTTCGGCGGTTGCGATGTCCTGCGCAATCCAGGTGTTAAAGCCGCGACGATCCAGTGCGCGTTTCAGCATTTGCGCGAAGGTGATGTCGTCATCAACTATGAGAAAAGAATGGCTGCTGGTCATAATTTGAGATAAAAAAACTTTTGGCAACTATAACAAAACAGCCGATGGCTGACATCCACGGCCTGTCGGGGTGCGACAATTTGCCCCAGTTTCTGAGTTATAGGCTCGCCAGAGTGGCTTCTGATTGGTAGCATAACCGCCAGTGAATTGTCGATGTGAATGAGATTTAGATGACCGACTCCACAGAGTTAATGCAATTTTTGGAAGAATTTCATGCAGCCTTTTTGGCGAGCAAGCTTCAGCGCCTGGTATTATCAAAATATAAAGGCGACCAGGTGGATTTGAATAGAATCACGATTCGCCCGATGCAGATTAAAGAGCAATCACTCTTGTCGTTTTTGTACGAATACCGCACTAACCACATCACAAAAAATCTGGATATTGGCACTTCCCAAAATCAATTGAAGACATTGATCGGTTCTGATTTTCTCAATGCGCATCTGGTGACTAATGATTGGGAAATCCAGTTGACTTTGAGTAAAAAAGGCAAACTCCTGGTTAATCGTCACCGCAATAAAACATCACTTAATAATTTGGAACAATCGCAGACCGAACTGGCACACAATCGAAACAAACTGCGTTATGTGCAACAGGATCGGCCTTATTTGCGCGAGTTG
Source organism: uncultured Cellvibrio sp. (assembly GCA_946481095.1). The sequence goes on along the minus strand of CAMLML010000043.1, from coordinate 31,904 downwards.
GGTATCACCGATGCAAAAGGCGAGATTATTCCGGCAATGTCGCGCAAATGGAAACAGATCAATAAATTTATTGAGGTGTTATCAACTGCGATTCAGCAAACCGGTTTGGATAAACGCAATCAATTGCATATTGCTGATTTTGGTTCGGGTAAGGCCTATTTGACTTTTGCGGTGCACGATTACCTGACTGACAATTTGCACATTGATACCCAAGTCACCGGTGTTGAACTGCGACAAGGCTTGGTGGATTTGTGCAATCAAACTGCACAAAAATTGGCGCTCACCGGCATTAAATTTGAGCAGGGTGATGTGCAACATTTTTCGGCACAAGCGATTAACATCATGATTGCCTTACACGCCTGCGACACGGCAACTGATTATGCCTTGCACATGGGGATTCTCACCGGTGCCGACATTATTATGTGTTCACCCTGTTGCCATAAACAAATTCGTCTACAACTCAAAAGCCCCGCACTGCTTGCACCAGTGTTACAGCACGGAATCCATTTGGGACAAGAAGCAGAAATGATCACCGATGGTTTACGTGCGTTGTTGCTCGAAGCCCATGGTTACGACACTAAAGTGTTTGAATTTATTTCACTGGAACACACCAGCAAAAATAAAATGATCCTCGCGCAAAAACGCAAAACCCCGCGTGACAATACCGAAATATTGCAGCAGATCGTCGCGATAAAAAATTTCTACGGTATTCAGGAACACTGCCTGGAAAAGCTCCTGCAGGCATAGGCTGCGACAATATGTCGCATGTTAACTAAAGCCATCAGTCAGTAAAATTCGCGCGTCCGTAATTTGACTCGGGAATTGTTATGCGTTTTCGTCCTTCAGTGTTGAGCCTCGCTATAAGTAGTTTGTTATTCGGTCAGTTGTCGTTTGCGGATCAACCCATCGAAGAGGTTGTTGTTACCGACAACAAAATGCGTGGTGCCTTTGGTGAAAAATCCGGCATTCCTTTGGAAAAAATGCCGCAGTCTGTGCAGTTGCTTGATCAAAAGGAAATCGCGTCCCTGGGTGCTGTTTCAATTGGTGATTTGTTAAGGCAAGTACCTTCGGCAAACCCCGGTTATTCGCGTGTGGGTGCATGGCAATCATTCAGTCTTAAAATTCGTGGCTTTTTAGCCGATCAAATGCGCAATGGTATGCGTCAACGTTATTACGAAGATGTGGACGCTTCAGCCATCAGTAATATCGAACGTGTTGAAGTATTGAAAGGGCCATCCGGTGTTCTTTATGGCCATTCGGCAGTGGGTGGCATAGTCAGTATTGTCACCAAGCGCCCGCAAGAAAATTTTTCTGCATCCAATTCGTTAACTCTGGGTTCTGATCAACAACGCGTTTTGTCGGGTGATGTCACCGGCAGTTTGACTGATGATGTTTCTGCGCGATTAACAGGCGAGCTGGAAGATTCAGATACTTTTATTGATCATCAACCTATGAAGAGAACTAATCTGGGTTTTAGTTTGACGCATGACATAGGTGACAGCGCGCAAGGCAATTTGGTCACTGAATATATTAAACGCGAGACCAAACGTTACGCGGGTTTGCCGGCTTCGGTTGTGTTAACGGATTTAACTGAGTTGGATTCCAGTTTGGATTTGGGTGAATCCTCCTTTACCGATATGCAAGCCGATGCACCACTGTTGCAATACTGGGTTGATATAAAACTCAATGAGAATTGGTCTATCACACCGCGTTTTCAATATCAGGAATTTAATACAGAATTTGGTGAGGTGCGCTTGCGAGGTGCTGTTGATGAAGATGTGAATCCATTTTTAATTGACCGCAACGGACGCTGGGGGAAAGAAAATGATGATTACACGATTGCGCAATTGGATCTAAATGGTGAATTCAGTACGGGTTTAATTGAGCATCAGGTGTTATTAGGTTATGAGCATGGTTGGGAGCGTGGCCGATTCACGCAATACAATATTACAGATATTGCTGATATAGATGTACGTAATCCACAATATTCCTATTCCAATCGTGATCCTGTATTAAATTTCGATTATGACCGTTTTTATGATCTGGATACCAAAGCTGTTTACATTCAAGATCAAATCACCATCACTGATAAATTAAATGTGATTGCCGCAACGCGTTACAGTGATTACGCATCAAATAATGGTACCTGGGGTGAGTCTTCACTCGACGAAGTACCGACTGATTCTACTATTTGGCAAATCGGCGGAACCTATCAATTTAATTCTGAATGGTCGCTCTATACCGGGTTTAATACAGGTTTTGATATTGAATCCACTGCGGGTTCCAGAACCAAAGATGGCGTGCCGCTTGATCCTGAAGAATCGCAACAAACAGAAATTGGTTTGCGATTTAAACAAACGAATTTCAGCGGTAGTGTCTCTTTGTTTCGAATTGAGCGTGTGAATGTTGCAACCTCTGATCCTGCCGATCCGGATTTTATGATCAATGCGGGCGAACAAAAAGCCGATGGTATTGAGCTTGAAGCAGAATGGAGCATCACACCGCAGATTCAGTTGTTAGCGGGTTACGCATATCTGGATGGGGAAATTATTCGCAGCAACGATGGTGATCAGGGTGCGCGAATTGGTGATTTGCCTGAGCACAATGCGAAGCTGGATATTCGGTATCAGCTCAATGACAACTGGAATCTTCGTGCGGGTTCCAGCTATATCAGCGACAGATTGTTAACCAATGCCAGCAATTACGAATTGGATGCTTACCAATTAATAAACGCAAGTATTGGCTATCAACAGCAGGATTGGTCTGCCACCTTATTTTTGAATAATCTTTTGGATGAAGAATATTATTCTGCGTCGGGCAATCGTTTTGTGGTGATACCGGGTGATCCGCGTTCATTCTCTTTCAGATTAAATAAATCCTGGTAATTGATAATTGACCCATCAAACCCCACCAACAACTGAATCGCGCGGTATTTATTATCGCGCTGTTCAGCGTTTGCATTTGCTCGCTGGTTTGGCAGTTGCGCCTTTTGTGATTATTTTATCGATTACCGGTGCGATTTATTTATTTGATCGGGAAATTGATCATTGGCTTAATCGCAATTACATCGAAGTATTTTCGGATAAGTTGGAAAGCAAAACCTTAATCGAGCAGGAGCAAGCAGTTCTGGCAGCTTATCCTAATGCAAAAATACAAAGTCTGGTTTTACCCGCAAATAAAGATCAAGCCAGTATCTGGTTGACCAAACGATCAGTTGATGGCAAGGACATTCGGCAAAGAATTTATCTGGATCCTTATCGATTGATAGTCACAGGCGCGGTTGATCCTGATTCAGAATTTATTGCGATCATTCGCAATTTACACGGCAATTTATTATCAGGGCCTTGGGGTAGCTATTTGGTTGAGTGGGCATCCTGTTGGACCATTGTGATGCTGATTACCGGCATATATTTGTGGTGGCCGCAAGCCTGGCGTTGGTCGGGTGTATTGTTGCCGCGAATGCATTTATATCGAAAAAATTCCAATTCAACTCGCGCATTCTGGCGCGACTGGCATGCCATACCTTCATTGATAAATGTTATTTTTGTTGCCTTTATTATTTTTTCAGGTTTGCCCTGGTCAGCTTTTTGGGGGCAACAATTTGCAAAACTGGGTGAAATTATCCCCTGGGTAGAAGCATCGCCAAATTTTAAAAGTCATCCCGATCTTCAATCCTTATCACAACACGCCAATCACGCCAATCATCAAAAAATTGTGGAGCCCTCAGCTTCATCGCCAACTACATCATGGGTGATACAACAAATTGAAAAGCCGCTTGCTCATCACACAACTGTTCCACGCATTGATCAGGTTGTTGAACATTTGCAAAAACTGCCAACAGAAACCTATGGCCCCGGCATACGAATTTTTTATCCGCAACACTCGCAAGATGTATTTGTAGTTAATTATGTTCCGGATAAAGCAGAAGGTCAGACCAGTTTGTATGTTGATCCGTCTTCGGGTGAATTGCTCAATTCAGTTGGCTGGAAGGATTATTCACCCGTTGCCAAAGCGGTTGAATGGGGTGTGATGACTCACGTCGGTCGCCAATACGGCACTGTGAACCAATGGTTTAATTTTGTCGCTTGTTTGGTTTTGATTGTTACCAGTTTGTTAGGCGTTTATCTTTGGTGGAAAAAATCTGGTCGCACTGGTAAGCCAACGATACATGACAAATTACCCATGTTTATAAAATGGATGTTGTTGGCTTTTGGGATTGTTTTTCCATTGGTGGGAATTAGCTTGGTAGTTGTTATTTTATTAAATGTAATTAAACAAAAGTTCTTTGTAGTATACGCATAATTCAACTGTCATAAAAAACCAACCCACTATTGAGTGGGTTGGTAGTTGATATGTTATTTAACGGGCAAACATTTATCCAAAAATTTGTCCATCGCTTTGAATGTTGTTATTCGATTGTTTTCGTTCATTAAATAGTGGTCTTCATTTGGCAAACTAATGAATTCGACTTGTTTTTTTGCTTTTAGAAGAGCCTTGTGCATTCTAATACTATGATCTATGTCAACTTGCCTGTCTTCATCTCCATGGACAAGTAATACAGGAATTTGAATTTTTTCGGCATGATTGACGGGGGATATACTTTTTAAATTTTCAGCACCTGTCCCAATTTGTTCATCGACTACATTGTATGCCATCCAAAAAACTCTATTTTTTAAGACCAAATCATAGACATCACTTACACCTGCTACACTAATCGCACAGCGATAAAAATCGGGCGTTTTAACTGCGCCCATTAAAGAGGCGTAGCCGCCATAACTAGCACCAACAATAGCAATGGATTTAGGATCGGCAATCCCTTTGTTAATTAAAAATCGTGCACCATCTTCAATGTCATCCTGCATTTCCTTTCCCCATTTACCCAGTCCGGCATTTCTATGCGATAACCCTTGGCCAGCTGATCCGCGAAAGTTCATTTGTAAAACGGCATAACCTTTATTAGCAAAAAATTGTGCCCAATAATCAAAAGCGTCATTGTCTCTTGCTATTGGGCCTCCATGAGGAAACATCAAGGTAGGTAAATTTTTAGCAGGTTTGTCATTCGGTAGTGTTAAGTAGGCTTCAATATTAAGCCCATCTCTTGCTTTGTATTCTATTTGTGTAACATTTGTTAATACTTCTGGTGAAAGATTTTTATAGCGATATGCTACAGCTTCCAGTTTTAATGGGGATCTTTGCCCAAGATAATAAGTTCCGGATTCAGTTGCTCCGGTTGTATACACCAGAAAACGATTTCTATCCGAGGATAAGGAATAAATATAGTTTTTTGTTTTAGGAAGTGTTTTATCTATTTTGGATTGGATTGTTGCCAATTCAGAATCGAAGAAATAAGTTCCGCCATTTTCAAGTCCAGTGATACCAATAACTTGTTTGGATTTTTCATCGTAAACTAATGATCCAGAAATGTCATAGCGATTGTCCGACAGCAATAACTTCTTTTCTAATTTGGGATCTTTCAAGTCTACAGTAAAAATGGCAAGTCTATCTTCGTGATAGCTGGAAATGTACATTTCATAGGGGTTACTGCCAAAACCAAGAATCGTAATTTCTTGATCTGAAAAAACACCTTTATGTTGAGAGAAATCTTTCCATTGGTTGCTATCAAGATCGAAAAATCTTGCAGTAATAATTCCGTCAACTGTGTAATGATACCCGGCACGTAATCGATGTTGAGCATCAGTTATTTCAGGCGCGAAATTTCCTTTCTGATCATAGTAAACGTCAACGGTTCCTTTATGGATATTGACCTTATAAATATCCCAATAAAGCCTCATAAGGATATGATCGGGGTCATCAGGTAATGTGTCAATCACATCGTCCTGTTCTACGGGAGCAACATCAAATTGTGATAGAAACATCTTTGAAAATGGTTTGGTAACGGCTCCCGTTTCACTATCAACAAAAAGTAATCGGGTAGCTCGAACCTTGTCTTTGCTTTTTTGTCCATGTCCCCATGTTTTTCGTTCTTGAGCAGAAAAACCATGAACTAAAATAGTTTTATTGTCTTTCCAATACATTCGATAGATAACATACTCGGAGCTGTCTAGGAACAACAGAATTTTGCTACTTTTAGTTTGTGTATTTATGGTTTGAACTGCCATGCCTTTTTTATCAGGAAGATCAACTCTGACAAGCGAAACAATTTTATTTCCATCTGGTGAAAGTGACAGTAATGATACGTCAGGCAATTGCGAAAAATATTCTACAGGTAATTGTTTTGATAGGCAGAATGAACTAAAAGTAAGCAACAAAAAAAGAAATACGGTTTTTTGCATGATAGAGAGACTCCATGTGATGTCATTATTTACATTAGGCTACCGGCTTCACGTCAGAACGGCTCAGGTATTGTAGACGAGTATGCTCACCTCCGCATCACCCGCCAACTAAGCAGCAACGCCGCACAAGTTAATCCTGCAATCAATGCAATCCAAAAACCGGCAGCGCCCGCGGAGGGAATAATCCAATCGGTGAAGGTGAGTGAATAGCCGAGAGGTAAACAAATTCCCCAGAATGCGAACATCATGATTAACATGGGGATTTTGGTGTCTTTAAATCCGCGTAATACATTAATCATAGTGACTTGAATAACGTCGGCTATTTGAAAAATAGCGGCGAAGACAATTAAATGCGCTGCAATTTTTTGTACTTCGAGATCATTTGTGTAGAGTGTGGCGATTATGTCGCGGCCAAAAAATAAAATGGGTGCATTAAAACAAGCAACTAATAATGCGAGTAGCAGTGAACTGCGGGCGAGTATTTTGGCTGTATCTTTTTGCTCTGCGCCGACTAAATAACTGATGCGTAAAGTTAAGGCCATGCCCAGGCTCAGCGGCAACATAAATAAAAGTGAAATCGCATTTAGAACAATTTGATGTGCGGCGACTGTGGTGGCACCCAGCGGTGCCAAAAACAAGGCGATCATACAAAACATGCTGACTTCAACAAATATTGCTATGCCTATAGGTAAACCCAGACGCAATAAATTTTTGATTTCTTGCCAATGCGGGGCTGTCCATTGTTGCAATAAATGGAACTGGCGAAAAAAAGAATTCCAATGTAAATAAAACAATAAAAGAATAAATGCGATCCAATTTGCCAAACTGGTTGCCCATCCGCAACCTATGCCGCCTAATGCGGGGATGCTAACAAGACCTGAATCAAATCCGTAAATAAATGCGTAGTTCAGCGGTAAATTTAATAAGCTGGTGATAATTGAAAAGGTCATAAATACTGAAGTGCGACCCATGCCGTCCGTCAGGCCGCGCAAGGCAATCATCAATAACATGGCGGGAACACCCCATGCAAATGCAGACAAATATCCTTCCGCAATGGTTTGTGTTTCGGCATCCAGTTTTAACAATACAAATATAGGATCAATTTCTACCAAAATTAAAATCATCAGCAGGCTGCTGATTAGTGTGATGTAAATTCCTTGCCACAAACAAGGCATGATTTTTTGAAAAGTTTTTGCACCTTTGAATCCAGAGATATTGGGTTGTAGCGCACCCAATACTCCTGTGAAAAATAATAAAACCGGCACCCATAAACTGGTGCCAATTCCAACGCCAGCCAAGTCTTTCGCACTGGCATGACCTGCCATGACGGTATCAATCACACCATTCGCCATTTGTGCCAGCTGTGCAAATAAAATCGGGGCGCCCATATGGGCGAGGGTTTTCCATTCGGTGAGGATTTTGGACATGAATCTTCTTTGGATTTGTGACGGACGCGAAGTTTACCACGCATGCCAGATCGCCAGAGGGAGCATTTTTCTGTCTGCAGGCTTTACAATCCGAAAAAATTGTATTATTTTGATATCTAAATGATATCAACAGTAACAAAAAAGGAGTCCTACCATGATTCATGAAGTTCAGACACGCAGCGGGTCAGGCTATTCATTGATTGTCATCTTGTTTGTTCTGCAATTGGCATCGGCAGTGGGTGTATTTTTTATGCCTGGAATGATCAAAATACCCTTACTGCTACTTACGGCTTTGATTTTTGCCTGTTGGTTTGGTTTTTATATGGTGCAACCTAACCAAGGCAAGGTTATGCAATTATTTGGTCAATACGCCGGTACTGATCGCAAGACAGGATTACGTTGGGCTAATCCTTTGTATAGTAAAAAATCGGTCAGTTTACGTGTTCGTAATTTTGAGTCCAGCCGCCTTAAGGTTAATGATGCAAACGGAAATCCAATTGAAATTGCAGCCGTGATCGTATGGAAAGTTGTTGATACAGCAGAAGCGGTATTTGAAGTGGATGACTATGAAAATTATGTCACCATTCAAAGTGAAGCAGCCTTGCGTAATTTGGCAACAAGCTATCCCTATGAACACGCAGTGGAGGATGAGCGCTTGTCCTTGCGCAGTGATTCAAATGCGATTGCCTTGAAATTAAAAAGTGAAGTACATGATCGTTTGCAAAAAGCCGGTGTGGAAGTATTGGAAGCCCGTTTAAGTCACTTGGCATATTCACCGGAAATTGCACAAGCTATGTTGCAGCGACAACAAGCCAGCGCAGTATTGTCTGCCCGAAAAATTATCGTTCAGGGCGCAGTCGGTATGGTCGCTGATGCGTTGGATCAATTAAAAGAGCAGGGCATCATGGAGTTGGATGGTGAACGTAAAGCGGCCATGGTCAGTAATTTGCTGGTGGTGTTGTGTGGTGATCAACAAGTAAAACCCGTCATCAACACTGGCACAATTTATTCGTAATATGGGCGGTGATTGTGACAAAAAAATCTTTCCCACTTCGTATCAATGAACAGGTCATCGCTGCTATGCAGCGATGGGCTGATGATGATTTGCGGAGCTTGAATGCACAAATTGAATTCGTATTGCGTGAGGCCTTGGTGAAAAGCGGGCGTGTCAAATTGATACAGAAAGTTATCACCGATGTAGAAATGCAACAATCATCAGACGAAGAGCAAAACGATGAATAGTTGATTCACTCTCCAGGCTCAGTCACAAATCCCAATTTCAAAATCCCTGCGCGTTGAACAGCTGCCATGGCTTTGATCACGTGTTCATAGTCAACAGATTTGTCGCCGCGAATATGAACTTCCGGTTGTGGTTTTTTACTGGCTTCGGCGAGCAAGCGTGAATTCAATTCATCACTGGTAATTTGGGTTTCATTCCAGAAAATTTTACCTTCAGCATTAACTGCAAGATTAATCGTTTCAGGTTTGACTTCATTGGGCGTATTGTCAGCGCGAGGCAAATCGACTTTTACTGAATGGGTTAACACAGGCACTGTAATAATAAAAATAATCAGCAAAACCAACATCACATCCACCAGAGGTGTCATGTTGATTTCATTCATAACTTCGCTTTCATCGTCGAGTCCACCACCGAATGCCATGATTACACCTCTTTGCGTGGCGATAATTTTGTCACGCTGAATTTTTGTGTTTGAATCGGGCTGCCTGTAATAAAGTAAGCATGCAATTGATGCGCAAAACGATTCAATTTATTTAGCACACCTTTGTTGGCGCGTGTGAGTGCGTTGTAGCCCAGCACCGCAGGAATAGCAACAGCCAAACCAAAAGCAGTCATGATCAGTGCCTCACCAACAGGGCCTGCCACTTTATCCAAACTGTATTGCCCACCAGTGCCGATGCTCACCAATGCGTGATAAATTCCCCACACGGTTCCGAATAATCCAACAAAAGGCGCAGTTGATCCGACTGATGCAAGAATCGCCAGTCCGCGTTGCAAACGTTCAGCGCTTTCATCTATAGAACCACGCAAGCACGCCGTTAGCCATTCCGCTAAAGGCAAGTGACCGTGAAGATCTTCTTTGTGATTGGTGTGATGATCAATAGCAGCCTGACCTTCTTCAGCTAAATGACGAAATGGGCTGTTGCGATCATCGCCGAGTGTGCGCAAACCATCAGCAAAATTTTGTGCGTGCCAAAAATCATGCAAGCCTTTTGCCGGACGACGCAATTTTAATAGACTCCATGCGCGTACAAAAATAACCCACCAACTGATGATCGACATCATCAATAAAGTAATGGCGATACCTTTGATGACTATATCGCCTTGTGTCCAGACGGAAACAATACCGTAAGGTGATTCCATAACAGCCTCTTTGTTTTTCAAATTAAACTTTATATTTGTCACTGACAAATTTTTATCACGAACAATTATTTCTTGCGCAAACTGAACTCAAAAGGAATTTCGTACCAATAATCTATTGCCTGGCCCGCTTGCGTTGCAGGATTAAATCTCCATCGTTTAATGGCTCGCACTGCGGCATCATCAAGTCGTTTGAAGCCGCTGCTGGTTTGGATTTCAACTTCTGCCACACGTCCATTTTTGGTGACCAGAATTTTTAAAAGCACAGTCCCTTCTTCTTTCAACTTTTTGGATATTGCCGGATAAGCCGGTGCCGGATTATTCAATTCCTGTGCATCCGCACTGGGGGGAACCACAGGTTCGGGTGCCGCTTCCACAGGTTCTGGCTCAACTTCTTCTACTGGCGGTAGGGGTTCCGGTTCGGGTGCTTTAACCGCACGCTCTGAAGGTGGCGCTTTGGGAAGTGGTTTCTTCTCTATTTTCTTCGGTTTTTCTTTTGGCGGTTCGGGCGGCGGCGGTAGCGGTATTACATCTTCCTTTTTAGGTGCAGCAACCAGAATTCCCTGAATGGTGGGTTCAATAATATCGGGCTGTGACCGGGGCGATGCCAACACCATAAAAGCGATCCCGCCAAAATGCAGCAAGCTGATCAACAACAGGAAGTACCAGGACGAGGTGTTTGAACTCATGGGGATTGACGTACCAATAAAACTTTCGTAAATGATAATAATTATCACTTGTTATTGCAATTCATATTATGATAATTTTTGCGCAAATGAGAAATATTATTATCTGCATTGCAAATAAAAATACTTCTCTATAGCATATGCACAAATTTTCTATCCTACACAAATACTGACAACAAGGGCTCGTCATGACCATACAAAAATCACACATTGTTTCCAAAAAGCGATCCACATTGCAGCTGACAGCCACTGCACTATCTTCTGCCATGCTGTTGGCATCAGCGGGGGTTGTAGCCGAAGAAACCGGGAAACTCGATAAAGTTAAAGTTGAAGCTGACTCAATCGAACCGGTTTATAAAGCCGAAAAAGCCAGCTCGCCCAAATTTACCCAGCCATTAGTTGATACCCCGCAAACACTTGTTGTGGTGAAAAAAGAATTGTTTCAACAACAAGCGGCCACTACGTTGAGTGAAGCACTGCGCAATACACCTGGCATTACTATGTTGATGGGTGAGAACGGCAACACCGCTACGGGCGATTCTATTTTTATGCGCGGTTTTGATACTCAAGGCAGTATTTATGTTGATGGCATTCGTGATCTTGGCAGTATTAGCCGCGATACCTTTAATACGGATCAAGTTGAAATTGCCAAAGGCCCCGCCGGGGTTGATAACGGTCGCGGTGCTGCATCCGGTTACGTTAACCTCAGCACTAAATTAGCCAATGAAGAAGATGCTACCAGCGGTAGCTTGATTGGCGGAACTGGAGATTACAAACGCGCAACACTCGATGCGAATCGCAGCCTCGGCGAGAGCTCCGCAATTCGCGTGAATTTGATGAAGCAAGACGCAGGTGTTGATGGTCGCGATACAGTCGAAAGTGATTTTCAAGGCGTGGCAACATCACTCGCATTTGGATTGGGAACAGAAACGCGCACCTACATTAATTATTTGAATATGCAGCAATCCGGCATTCCCGATGGTGGTATTTCAACTGCCGGTTTGGATGGATATTACAGCAGTGTGTATGCACAACGTTTTCCAACCGGTGGACCGGAAATAAAACCTGTTGATACTGAAAATTTTTATGGCTCAACATCAGATCACAATGATGTGAATGCGAATATGACGACTGTTCGTATCGAACATGATCTTGCCGAAGGCGTTACGTTGCGCAATACATCGCGTTACGGTCACACCAGACAAGAACAAGTGCTGACGGGTGTCAATGCATTGGTGATTGATGCCGCCACGCAAAATAATCCTGATACCTGGCAAGTTGCACGCACGCGTCAAGGTAAAGATCAATCCAACCAAATTCTCACCAATCAAACCAATTTGACTGCATCATTTGAAGCAGGTGGTGTGCAACATGATTTAACTTCCGGTGTTGAATTTATTTACGAGAGTCAACTGAATTACACTGTGGGTTTGCCTTTTGTTGCGAGTAATTCGGCAACACGCGTTACGCAAGCGAATGCGAACTTATATAACCCAAATTCAAATGATGTATTTCAATCTGTCGTTCGCGATGGTGGAAAAACCGATGGTGAAACCACTACCTACGGTGTTTACGCTCTGGATACCATCACCATTAATCCACAATGGGAATTGAGTGTTGGTTTGCGTGCAGATCGTTTCCACACAGAAACCAATCAAATTGTTCGACTGGCCGCTGCAACTAATGGTGCGCCAATTGGTACTTTGGTGGGGCGTGATGCGCAAGTAACCGATGAACTCTTGAGTTGGAAATTAGGCGGTGTTTACAAGCCGGTTGAAGATGGTTCTGTTTATGTTTCTTATGCAACATCCGAATTGCCACCGGGCGGTTCCAACTTTGCACTGAATACAGATCCTGCAACTCAAGCTGCGGGAAGCAATATCAATAACCCGAATCTTGATCCACAAAAAGGAACCAATATGGAATTGGGCACCAAGTGGAATTTAATGGATGACAAATTATTTTTCACTGCTGCTTTATTCAAAAGCACTAACGAAAATGAAATTGCAACTAATCCTGATGGCACATCATTAGCGGTTGGCGAAAAACAAGTAGAAGGTTTGGAATTGGGATTGGTCGGTGCGATTACTAACGCCTGGCAAATCAGTACGGGCATTGCGTTTATGGATAGTGAAATTACGCGCGGCAATCGCACTACTGCGAATAACGGCGCAAGCAATACCGAAGGCGGTGTGATTCAGTGGTCACCTGAAGTGACATTTACACTCTGGAATACTTACACCTTTGAAAATGGTTTGGTAATTGGCGGTGGTGCACGTTATGTTGACAGCATGGTCAGTTCCAGTTTAACGCGCACGCAAGCACAAGCCACACGTTCAATTTTGGAATTTGGTGATTATTGGGTGTTGGATGCAGTTGCATCTTATCCTGTTACCAAAAACATCACTGTTCAGTTGAATGTGTTGAATATAACTGACGAAGAATATATCGCGAGTTTGAACAATGCCGGTTCGCGTTATTATGCGGGTCAGCCTTTGTCAGCGCGATTGGGTGTGAATTTTAGTTTTTAAAAAGCCCTCACCCTAACTCTCTCCCAGAGGGAGAGGGGAAATCCCCCCTTTGAAAAAGGGGGGTAGGGGGGATTTAAAAATGTGAGATCTCAAAATCCCTCCCCCGCCTCCCTTTTTCAAAGGGAGGAGCTAACTCCCTCTCCCTCTGGGAGAGGGTTGGGGTGAGGGAAAATTATTGAATGAGTAAATCAATATGCTAATCCACATCCCCGAAATCCTAACCAAAGCGGAAGTCAGTGACTTCCGTTTGCGTTTGCAAAACACTGAATGGATTGATGGTAAAGCAACGGTGGGTGTGCAGGGTGCGCAAGTAAAACGCAATCGACAATTGGCAATTGATAGTCCGGTTGCGCGTGAGTTGGGTGAAATTGTTTTAAAAAAATTGTACGCAAATCCTGTGTTTATGTCGGCGGCTTTGCCACTGCGCATAGTGCCGCCATTGTTTAATGCTTATGCAGGTGGTGAGCATTATGGATTTCATGTGGATGGTGCAATTCGGATTTTGCCGAATAGCAATTTGAGTTTGCGCACTGATGTGTCATCCACATTATTTTTATCCGAGCCTGAAGAATATCAGGGCGGCGAATTAATTGTGCAGGACACTTACGGTAGCCACGAAGTGAAATTACCTGCCGGTGATTTAATTTTATATCCATCGACCAGTTTGCATCAGGTTGCACCTGTAACTGAAGGTGAACGTGTGTGCAGTTTTTTCTGGACGCAAAGTATGGTGCGTGATGATTGGCAGCGAAATATGTTGTACGAACTGGATTGCAACATTCAATCACTTCGACAAAAACTGGGCGACACCGAAGAACTGCTGGGATTGACTGGTCACTATCACAATCTGTTACGTCAATGGTCGAATGTGTAATCTATGACGCATGTAAAAAAATCCTCCAAAAAATCCTGGCTTCCGTTTATCAGAAGTTTGCATTGGATGAGTTCGGCAATTTGTTTGGTTGCCGTTTTTTTATTTGCGGTCACAGGAATCACGCTTAATCATGCCGATGCAATTAAAGCTGATCCCAGCGTATCCACTACCGAAAAAACCTTACCGAATAATTTGTTATCTGAAGTTTCCGGCAGCGATGAGAAGCAACAGCCTCTACCAAGCACATTGATCAAATGGTTTGATGACGAAGCGAAGCTGGATATCCCAACAAAATCCGCCGAATGGAATAGCGATGAAATTTATCTTGCCTTACCCAAACCCGGTGGTGATGCCTGGTTAAGCATCAACCGCGAAACCGGTGACTGGGTGTATGAAGAAACCTCACGCGGTTGGATTGCGTATCTCAACGATTTACACAAAGGCCGCAACACCAGCGAGGCCTGGCGTTGGTTTATGGATTTTGTATCAGTCTGTTGTTTGATTTTTTGTTTATCAGGATTTTGGTTGTTGTGGCGGTACTCCGGTAATCGCCGCTCGACTTATCCGATTTTGTTATTGGGTGTTATAGCGCCCTGGGTGATTTTGATTATTTCGATGCATTGAAGCCCTCACCCTAACCCTCTCCCAAAGGGAGAGGGGATTGGCTCCTCCCTTTGAAAAAGGGAGGCGGGGGAGGGATTTAAAATGGTAGAAAAATTGTAGATTTTAAATCCCCCCTAACCCCCCTTTTTCAAAGTGGGGAACTGTCCCCTCTCCCTCCGGGAGAGGGCCAGGGTGAGGGCAAAATTATTTTCAAAAATTAAAAAGAGGTAAACATGTTAAAAAAATATCTACTAGCGTTTTCTTTATTCCCGGCAATCTCATTCGCTGCTGATTTGAATCTGCAAATCGAATTGCCAACGTTAAATGTTGCTGAATACCACAATCCCTATGTGGCCGTTTGGTTACAAACACCGGATAAAAAAGTCAAAAATTTATCTGTCTGGTATCAGCTTGAATCCAGAGGAGAAAAAAGTGAAAAAGGGGAAGAATGGTTGAAGGATATGCGTCAATGGTGGCGTGCGATTGGCCGTAGCAGTGATATGCCTATTGATGGCATCAGTGGTGCAACTAAAAAACCGGGCGTACATCAATTGCAATTTACCGAAGGTAAAGCGCCTTTGGAGAAATTAGCCAAGGGTGATTATGTATTAATGGTTGAAGCGGCACGTGAAGTCGGCGGTCGAGAATTAATAAAAATTCCGTTTAGCTGGCCGGTAAAAGAGAAAACGGATTTTGTGCAGAAAGGAAAAAGCGAATTGGGCGAGGTTAGGTTGAGTATTGCGAATTGAAAATGCCCTCACCCTGGCCCTCTCCCAGAGGGAGAGGGGACTTGATAGTACTCCGAATAAGTAGGGAGTGAATTCCCTCTCCCTCTGGGAGAGGGTTAGGGTGAGGGAAATCAGTCAAAAAAATCAAATTTCCAAACGAGGAACAAACATGAAAACAGTAAAATTTTTATTAGCATTAACCTGCAGTCTCGCATTCACTGCAGAAGCGCACCGTGCCTGGTTATTACCCAGTGCAACAGTGCTTTCATCCAATGATGCCTGGGTCACAATAGATGGTGCGGTATCCAATGATATTTTTCATGCTGATCATGCGCCTATGCGATTCGATGATTTGTTAATTACGGCACCTGATGGAAAGACTGTGCAAGCAACAAATCTTAATACAGGGAAATTTCGCAGCAGTTTCGATTTGCAACTGCCGCAAAAAGGCACTTACAAAGTTGCTATTGCATCCAGTGGTTTGATGGCTACCTGGGAAACCGCAGAAGGTGAGCGCCGTATGTGGCCACCGCGTGGTCAAAAAGCGGATCCAAAAGATTTTGCAACACAGGTTCCAAAAGGTGCAAACAAATTGCAAGTCACCGAATTTTCTCGTCGTATGGAAACTTTTGTAACTTC
Organism: uncultured Cellvibrio sp.; assembly: GCA_946481095.1. The sequence goes on along the minus strand of CAMLML010000043.1, from coordinate 15,743 downwards.
AGGTACTCCCAGTGATGCAGTTTTGCAGCCAACTAAAAAAGGTCTTGAATTAAAACCTGTCACGCACCCCAACGATTTATTTGCGGGTGAAACAGCAGAATTTATATTCCTGATGAATGGTGAACCTGTTGCTGATGTTAAAGTGACTGTAATTGCTGGTGGAATGCGTTACCGTAATGACCAGCAGGCAATAGAAGTGGTTACCGATAAAAAAGGACAATTTCAAATTACCTGGCCAACAGCGGGCATGTATTGGTTAAATGCACAATACCGTGATAACAAAGCTGCAAAACCGGCGACTCAACGCTCTGCAAATTATGCGGCGACGTTTGAGGTTTTACCGGAATAAACACAAGCTCCCTCACCCTAACCCTCTCCCGGAGGGAGAGGGGATTACTCCCTGCTTGATCAATATGTGATTAAGTTCCCTCTCCCTCCGGGAGAGGGTTAGGGTGAGGGCAATCTTTATAAAAATCCAGAGAAGAAAATGAATTTGCACATCCATAAAAAAATTCCCCTCTACAAACAACCCAAATGGATATTCATTGCGCTGTTTCTTTTTGCAGCATCCATTTTTTTATGGCGAACATTTTTAATAAAAGATGAAAACGAACTTGTTTATACCACCGAAGCGGTTGCGCGCGGTGATATTGAAAATTTGGTGACTGCCACCGGGATTTTACAGCCACAGGATTATGTTGATGTGGGTGCACAGGTCTCCGGTATTTTAAAAAAACTACATGTTGAAGTTGGTGATGAAGTCAAGGTTGGTGACTTGTTGGCAGAAATTGATGCAACTGTTTACGCAGCCAGAGTAGATGGCACTCGGGCACAATTACAGAATCAACAGGCACAATTGTTGGATAAACAAGCGCAACTGAGATTGGCTGAAATTAATTTCCAACGGCAACAAAATTTAAAAAATGAAGATGCAACTTCAACTGAAATACTGCAAGCTGCCGAAGCCAGTTTGCAATCAGCGCAGGCACAACTAAAAGCCTTGCAGGCGCAAATCAAACAAACGGATTCCACCTTGCGTGTTGAATCCGCCAATCTGGAATTTGCGAAAATCTATTCACCTATTAATGGCACAGTGGTTTCCATTACATCCCGCCAAGGACAAACACTGAATACCAATCAAATGGCGCCCACCATTATGCGTGTCGCTGACTTGTCAACTATGACAGTGCAAACGCAAGTCTCTGAAGCGGATATCAGCAAATTGCGCAAACAAATGCCAGTGTATTTTACTACTCTGGGGAGTCAGGGCAGGCGTTGGTACAGTCAGTTGGATCGCATTCAACCCACGCCTGAGGTATTAAATAATGTAGTGCTTTATAACGCATTATTTGATGTGCCCAATGAAAACCGACTATTGATGACGCAAATGAGTACGCAGGTTTTCTTTATTGAATCCCAGGCTAAAAATGTTTTACTCGTGCCTATGTCAGCATTAACTTTTACATCGGCGGGCGATGCAAGAGGCACAGATAAAGGCGGTAATAAAAAAGAATGGAGAAATAAATCACCGGAAGAATGGCAACAAAAACGCGAGCAAAATTCTGATCCTGTACAAACCGGTATGATTCCATCCCGTGAAAAAAGAATTCGTGAAGCCACAGTCAACATTATGAAAGAAGGCCAGGTGACTGAAGAGCGCAAGGTAAAAGTGGGTGTGACTAACCGCGTGCAGGCAGAAATTATTGAAGGTTTGCAAGAAGGCGAACAAGTAGTGAGCAGTATTACCAAGCCCAATCAAGTGAAAACTGCAGCTGGTGGCTGGGGTGGCGGTCCAGGTATGGGAAGACGTTAATGGATCAACCACTGATTCAACTTTCCAATATTACGAAAACGTTTCGTAACGGTGAATTATCTGTGCAGGTTTTGCATGGAATTGATTTGCAAATTTATGCTGGCGAATTTGTAGCGATTATGGGGCAGTCTGGCTCCGGCAAATCTACGCTGATGAATATTTTAGGTTGTTTGGATAAAGCAACCAGCGGTCATTATTTTTTTGCCGGAAATAATGTATCGGAATTGGATCGCGATGGTTTGGCACATTTGCGACGCGAAGCCTTTGGTTTTGTTTTTCAAAGTTATAATTTATTGGCCAGCTCTACTGCTTGTGAAAATGTTGAATTGCCTGCAACCTATTCCGGATTGCCCGCAGAAAAACGCCGTGAGAGATCGATTGAATTATTAACTTCTTTGGGTTTGCAGGAAAGATTGGATCATAAGCCCAATCAATTGTCGGGCGGCCAACAACAGCGGGTGTCGATTGCCCGCGCATTGATGAATGGTGGTCAAATTATTTTGGCTGATGAGCCAACGGGTGCGTTGGACAGCCAAAGTGGTAAAGAGGTAATGCGTTTATTAAAAGAATTAAACGCGCAAGGTCACACTATAATTCTTATTACCCACGATGCCGAAGTTGCCAAAAATGCGGATCGATTAATTGAGATTCGCGATGGTAAAATTATTGCCGATGCAGGCCCGTCAATTTCTAGCGATAAAAAAATTCTGCCGTCCTTAACCAACACCGAATCCCGATTAAAAAGTGAATTGCTGGAAGCCATGAAAACGGCATTTCGCTCTTTGCACTCCAATATTTTTCGAACGGTGCTCACTTTATTGGGGATCGTAATTGGTGTGGCTTCGGTGATCAGTTTGATGGCAATTGGCGACGGAGCGAAAAAATCGGTTGTGGATTCCATCAGTGCCATGGGCAGCAATTTATTATTGATTCGTCCTGGATCGCCCACGCAAAATCGATGGCGTTGGGATTTGATGACACTGGTACCGGAAGATGTGGATGCAGTAAAAGAATTGCCGCATGTGGCTTCGGCTTTGCCCGAGCAAAATGGTCAATTTACTTTGCGTTATGGCAACCTTGATCATTCAACTGAAATTCAAGCAACTGCGCCAGAGTTTCCTTCTGCCCGTAAATGGCAAGTTGCGCAGGGTACTTTTTTTACAGCAGAAGATGATAAAAATTACGCAACTGTTGTCGTTTTGGGAAAAACTGTCGCAACCAAATTATTTGCCGATAAAAACCCATTGGGCGAATTTGTCATTATTAACAATGTATTGTTTCAAGTGATTGGTGTGATGAGTGAGCGTGGCGCTGATCCGGGAGGACAGGATCAGGATGACAAAGTGTTCGTGCCTTTTAAAACCGGAAGCTTGCGGATCATTGGTCAAAAACATTTGCGTAGCATTATTGTTTCAATTGATGATGAAAAAAATATGGAGACGGCGCAAACACGTATTCACAGTGTGATGATGGAGCGCCATGGTACAGAAGATTTTCAAATTCGTAGCATGTCATCGCTGATTGATATGGTGTCAGAAACACAAAATACCATGACGATTTTGTTAGGCTCGATTGCTGCCATTTCGTTGTTGGTAGGTGGAATAGGTGTGATGAATATTATGTTGGTGAGCGTGACAGAGCGTACACGCGAAATTGGCATTCGCATGGCAACCGGTGCCCGCACTCGTCATATCATGCAACAATTTTTAATTGAAGCTCTGGTGGTTTCTGCCATTGGTGGTTTGATTGGCATTTTGGTGGGGTTAGCGACTGCCAGTTTGGTCGGCCGTTTTGGAATGCCAGTCGCTTATTCAATATGGCCGGTGATTATGGCATTCAGTTGCGCATTTGTAACAGGATTAATTTTTGGCTATTTGCCTGCACGAAAAGCGGCAAGACTAGACCCGGTTATGGCATTGGCTACGGAGTGATGATGAAATTATTGTCATATTGGTTTTGTATGGATTTTTATAAAAAATATTCCTGGTCGTCATTCCTGCGAAGGCAGGAATCCAATTATTTTGTTGCATCGCTGGATTCCTGTCTTCGCAGGAATGACGGGGGATTTTTTGTATTACAAAAGTTTCTTGTTGTAGCATGCATTTTTTTAATGACGGCTTGCAGCTCGTCAACAAAAATTGAACAACCCGATATTCAATATGCGTCTGCTTTTACTTACTCTGATGCTCAAACAACACCGGCAGTGATAGATCAAACCTGGTGGACTTATTTTCAATCAGAAAAATTAAACCAGTTAATGCAATCGGCCAATCAACAAAGTCTTGATTTGTTGATGATTGCCGAGAGAGTTAAGCAAGCTGAATTACAATTAAAGATTGCCGATGCCAGTTGGTTTCCAACGTTAAATGCCAAGGTTTCATCTGGTGAGCGTAATTCTGAAAATTTGGCAGGCGTGACCACAAGAAGTGAGTCCACCGGCGTCAGTTTGAATATGCAATATGAAGTTGATTTGTGGGGCGGTATTGCCGCTACACGACGTGCGGATAAGGCGATAGCAACAGCTAATCTCTACAATCAACAAGCCGCTGCCTTAAGTATTAAAGCCGCTGTTGCTTCAGGTTGGTTCGATTATCTTGCATTACAGGAACGTATCGCTACTACACAAAAAAATATTGTTATCGCTGAAAATATCCAGCGTATTGTCGAAGCCAAATATAATAATGGCGCTGCCAATGCAGGGGAAGTTGCGCAGCAAAAAACCAACCTGCTTAATCAGCAAGCCAGTTTGTTGCCCTTGCAATTACAAGCTAAACAGGCCTCTTCTGCTTTGGCTATTTTATTAGGTCATTCGCCAATTGAATTTACTCCGCCAGCAGAAAATTTATTATCTATTTCTGTGCCGGAATTATCACCTGGCACACCCGCTGATTTGATTGCACGCCGACCTGATGTGGCAGTAGCAGAGGCGGAATTAATTGCTGCCAGGGCGGATGTGGTGCAAGCGCGCTCAGCGTTATTGCCGACATTCGATTTGTCCGCCAGTATTGAGAAATCTTCGTCAGAATTGTTTCGCTTGAATCCGGTAACCAGTGCCAACAGTTGGGCGGTATCGCTTGCGCAAACGGTTTTTGCAGGTGGACGATTGTGGAATCAAAAACGTGTGACTGATTCGCGTGCAGAAGAACTTTTGTTGCAATATCACAAATCCATTTTGCTTGCCTTGCAAGAAGTGGATGACACTCTGGCGACAACGGAAATTACCAGACAACAGGAAATCAGCCAGCAGGAAATTGTTAAACAGGCCGAATTAAGTTTACGCCTTGCGGAAAGTCGTTATCGTCAGGGTAGCAATGAATTAATTAATTTGTTGGATGCGCAGCGCAGCTTTGCACAAGCACAGGATACTTTGGTACAACAACGTTTGTCGCGATTGAAAGCTGCAGTGACTTTATATAAAGCTCTGGGCGGTGGTTGGAATAAACCCTGATTTATTTTTTCCAAAACAACACAATCAATACGCAGAGCCAACCTGTGGGCGTCAATATTTTCCAGACTTCATCAGAGTGAGTTTCCATTAAAGGTTGCGCGCGTCGTCGCCATCCCAATCCCCAGTTTTGGCTTCATTTGGGAAGTCATTGAGTAACAGATTTTTGCCGGGTGACGATAATTTTGCGAAAAATTTTCACTTGATGATTGCTTTTTGAATCATGCAGGTATTAACTCATTTGTGTCATATCCATAAGTTGTACGACGTTTTACTTAATAACGATTTATAACATTAGACGTTAACATCGGCAGGTAGTGATTATGAAAAACATCAAATGGGTCATCTATTCAATATTAGGGTCTTTGTTGGTTGTTGCCATGCTAGTGGCATTGCTTGCCGGTTTGATGACCATGATGAAAGGCGATGTCTACCAAAAATCGGTTAAGGTCATTCAGCAAGATCCCAGAGTGAAGCGTATGCTAGGCAAAAAACTGGAGTTCAGTTTTTTTGTTACAGGCAATATCAGTGAATCAGGTGACAGTGGTGTAGCGACGTTTCAATATACTATTGATGGCTCAAAAAAAGATGCTGAAGTTTTTGTTAATGCAGAACGAAAACAGGGTAAATGGTACTTGGTACATGTTATTGTGACAGACAAAAAATCAGATCAGCGAATTTATGTTGTGGGTCAACCAGTAGAATATTAAGTCAAGGCTTACAACACTTGCAGATAATCCTCATCAATTTGGATTGTTATTTAAATCCGGAATCATCAAACTTCCTTAAATTTTATTTTGGTTTATAGTACACCAGTCTATACACTCGTTATGACAGTATATTTTTTTATCCGTTTGGTTCTGACAATTGTCTGTCGTTTAACTAAAATCTACAGTAGTTAGTTTATTCATAATGTGATTGTAATATGTTTAATTTATCGGCGTTAAAATACTCACCATCCAGCCATATTGTTGCAATTGATTTGGGATCAAACAGTTTTCATATGATTATTGCGCATTGGGAAAATGGGCAAATACGCTTGTTGGACAAATTACGTGAACCTGTCCAGTTAGGTTTTGGTTTGCAAGAAGATGGAAGCCTTGCAGAAGATGCAAGAGACAGGGCACTACAATGTTTTGAAAGATTTGGTGAGTGTTTGCGCGGTTACCCTTCAAAAAATGTCCGTATAGTGGGCACAAAAACATTGCGTAGTTTAAAAAATGCCAGGGATTTTTTAGCCGCAGCACAAAACTTGTTGGGATATCCCGTTGAAATTATTTCAGGTAATGAAGAAGCGAGATTGATTTATTTGGGAGTTGCGCAGGGCGTAGCACCTGTAAAAGGCAAGCGATTGGTGATGGATATAGGCGGCGGCAGTACGGAAGTGATTTTGGGTAAAGGAATGAAACCTTTGTTAAAAGAAAGCTTGAACATGGGTTGTGTTGCTATTACCAAACGTTTTTTTGCCGATGGGAAAGTCAATCAGCGTAATGTGACCAAGGCCATGGTCGCTTGCTTGCAAGAGGTTGAGCCCATAAAAGATGATTTTTTTGCGCATGAATGGCAGGAGGTATTGGGCGCGTCAGGAACAATTAAAACCATTGCAAAAGTTTGTCGGCAACAAGCCTGGAGTAATGGTGCTATACGCTTGGAACATCTCGAAAAAATTATTGGATTTTATTTACAGAATGGCAATATTCATGCACCTTACCTGGATTTGTCTGAAGACAGACGAAAAGTATTTTTGGGTGGTGCCATAGTATTAAATGCACTGTTTCAATCTTTTGCATTTAAAGAAGTAAACGCAGTTGATTGGGCATTGCGAGAAGGGCTGTTATTTGATTTGAAGGGGCGAATGGAAAATTATGATATTCGCCAATCCAGTGTTGATGCATTAGCCTTGCGTTTTCATGTCAATCAGGAAAAAGCGCTGGCCGTAGAAAAAACAGCGTTACTATTGTTGAAACAAGTATCCGGCATTTGGCATTTGGCAGAAGGAGATGCAAGCAAGTTGTTAAGCTGGGCAGCACGACTTTATCAAATAGGCTTGGATATTGCCCACAATGATTATCATAAGCACGGTGCGTATGTAGTGCAGCATGTTGATTTGGCTGGTTGTTCTCGCGCAGAGCAGGAACAACTTGCAGTTCTGGTTCTGGCGCACAGAAAAAGATTCCCTGTAAAACATTTTCCTTTGCATAATCTTGATCTGGTGCATCTTGCAATTTTATTGAGAATAGCGGTCATCTTTCATCGCAGTCGATTACGGGATTCAAATCCTGCAATTAAATTGCAGGTAGACGATAATCATTTGGTCTTGAAACTATCTCATAAGTGGTTGGAGAATCACCCACTTACTTTGGCTGATTTGGAAAACGAGCGCAATTATTTACAGGAAATCGGTTATCGACTCGATATAGAGACAAATTAGCTGTGGCTGTGGATCAAGTTAAATTACACAAACTTTCCAATAAAGTATCTTGCACTGAAATTGCCGCTTCTTGTTCTGCTGGTAATAATTGTTGATAGTTTCCATCCTGTTGTAATATCCATGAACCTGTATTGTCTTTCAGGTAAAGATGTAAATCTTCTATTATGCGTTCACGAATTTTTTTATTTTTAATAGGAAAACAAATTTCTACACGGTGAAGCATATTGCGAACCATCCAGTCAGCACTGGAGCAAAACAATTGTGAATTTCCCGCATTTTCAAAATAGAACACGCGATGGTGTTCTAAAAAACGTCCTATAATTGAACGCACGCTGATATTTTCTGAAAGCCCTTCTATGCCAGGTTTTAATTGACAAACACCCCGTACAATTAATTCTATTTTTACGCCTGCTTTGGACGCAGCATAAAGTTCATTTACCAATTCTTCATCATACAAAGAATTCATTTTTGCAATTATGCGAGCAGGTTTTCCTGATTCAGCATGTTCCTTTTCAGCTCTGATTAAACGAATCATTCCTTTGTGTAGAGTAAAGGGCGCATAAAGAATAGCATCCATTTTTGAAGCTTTGCCCATACTCGACAGTTGTAAAAAGACACGATAGACATCATCACCAATTTCTTTATCGCATGTGAGCAGGCTATAGTCAGTGTAAATTTTACTGGTACGCGGATGATAATTGCCCGTACCTAAATGCACGTAATAACATAAACCTTCGGTTTCACGGCGAGCAATTAAAATCATTTTGGCGTGAGTTTTAAATCCTACAACGCCATAAATGACGTGAATACCATAACTTTGCAAGCGTTCAGCCAATTGAACGTTTAGTTCTTCATCAAATCGCGCGCGCAATTCAACAATTACTGTAACCTCTTTGCCCGCTTTGGCTGCGGCGACAAGTGCTTCCACTATGGGTGAATCAAGGCCTGTTCGATAAAGAGTTTGTTTAATTGCCAGCACTTGAGGATCATTCGCTGCTTCACGTAAAAAATCAACAACAGCCTGAAACGAATCAAAAGGATGATGCAATAATAAATCCTGTTTTTGCAAAACTTCAAAATAGGATTTACTCCGTCTGGGTAATTTCGGCATGTTTTGCGTAAAAGGTTTGAAATAATATTTTGCGTCTTTTACCAGATCAAATAGATCACTGAATCGATTTAAGTTGACAGGACCATTAATCCTGTAAAGCCCTTGTTTGTTGATATCGCAACGTTCGCGTAAAAAATCTTCAAGATCTGCAGGGCAGGTATCTGTAATTTCCAATCTGACTTCATCACCGTATTGTCTATGCACCAGTTCGCCTTGAACAGCGCGTAACAGATCATCCGTTTCTTCTTCATCGAGAAAAATATCTGAATTACGTGTCAGGCGAAATTGGTAACTTTCAATAACCGTCATGCCAATAAAAATTTCAGTCATGAAGTAATTGATGATGGATGATAGAAATACAAAAGCTCGCCCATGATCAACCAAATTGCCGGGTAGTTCGATTAATCGCGGTAATGAGCGAGGCACCTGAACTATGGCGCATCCTGAATTTCGACCAAACGCATCTTTACCGTCCAGCTTGACAATAAAATTGAGACTTTTGTTGAGTATGCGTGGAAATGGATGTGCCGGGTCCAATCCTATGGGGCTGAGAAGCGGCAATATGTCTTGATGAAATACTTCTTTCAATTGCTCTTTTTGTGCGTCTGTCCATTCTTCGCGTTTCAGTATGCTGATACCTTCGGTGCGTAGCAGGGGCAGTATATCCTGATTGAGAATGCGGTATTGTTCATCAACCAGTTGATGTGCCCTTATCGAAATTTCTGTCAGGGATTTTTCCGGTGTCAACTCATCGGGACCAAGCGCAGGTGAAGCGCCATCGGGCAGGGTTACCAAACCACCCACACGCACTTCAAAAAATTCATCCAGATTGGTTGAAAATATGCAGAGAAACCTCAGCCTTTCCATAAGAGGTAATTGTGGGTTACAAGCTTGATGTAGAACGCGACGATTAAATTCCAGTAAGCTTAATTCGCGGTTGAAATAGGGTGGGGACACAAAGTAAAGCTCTGAATAATTTTAGTGCCGATCCTAAATTATGTTTATGACAAAAATATTACAGGAATGCAGGTTTGTCATAATGAGCAATAGTTTTTAGTAAGCACTGGTAATAATAACTTTTTCCAGAATTTGTGTTTTTTCCTTGTCGCGAAGTTGAGCAAAATCGTCTGCAATTTGATTGGCATTGGTGTAGCGCTTTTTTGGACTGGCATCAATCATTTTCAAAATAATAGTTTTAAATTTTTTGGGTAAGTGTCGTAAAGCCCAATAATTTTTAAACCCCCACCATGCTGCTGATGGAATTTTTCCGGTTAGTCGTTGAAATACAATCGCACCTGCTGCATAAATATCACCACTCACCGAGAGTTTTTCGCCTTTGATGTGATACCAGTGGCTATCGTCACCATAAGTATGTGCAGGAAAGCCAAAATCGCTGAGTTTAATATGATTGTCGGCGGCTAATAAAATATTGCTGGGACGTAAATTGCCATGAATGATGCCTTGCTCGTGAGCACAGGCTAAACCCAGACAAATTTGTTGCGCCATTAACATCCATTGTCCCAGGGTAAATGCATGGGTGAGCCTGTCTTGCAAGCTTCCACCAGCCAAATATTCTGATACCACAATAAAAATCCTTTCGTTTTTTCCTGAACCCAATACGCGAATAAGATGTGGGTGCTCAACCGATTTTAATTTGGCGATGGATTGCGGTGCGTTGTGTAATTGTTTCAATCCCTGTTTTTTAATCACCAGTAATCGATCATGTTTGGGATCGCTCACCAAATAAGTTGCACCAAAAGGATTTTCTTTTAATACATCCAACAATTGATAATTGGGGGGAATGCGGTCTTGCGCTGATTCCAGTCCCCAGCGGTTTGATTGTAAATGCCGGCCCTGTGCAATCACTAATAATTGTTGTCGAATATCGGCAACACTGGACGGGCGATCAAAAGCATTTGGCGAGATACTTTGTTTGATAATTGGAATCATCGCTTTTAAATAGGCTTGCTCTGTAGCGTTTGAATAGATATTCACATTTTGCAGGCCGCCCGAACATTCTGAAGGTAAAACACCAAACAATAGTTTGTGTATTAAAATTCCAAGCGAATAAATATCACTGGCGTGACTGGTGTAAGAAACGCCGGAATGTTGTTCCGGCGCCATATATTCTTCAGTTCCCATTACGCGATTGTCCGTGGATTCATCGTTGATATTGGCGGTGAAGTAACCGGAAATTCCGAAGTCCACCAGACGCACAATACCTTCGTAATCCACCAGAACGTTTTGCGGTTTGATATCGCGGTGAATAATTCCGTTGCGATGTGCATAAGCCAATGCGCTACAGAGCTGTAAAAGAATATCGATTTTACGATTGATATTGATATCATCACGTTCAACAATTGCATCCAGACTGATGCTTTTTACGTAAGGCATTACAAAAAATGGCAGCCCTTGGTCTGTTGTTCCGCGATCAATAACCTGAATAATGTTGGGATGATTTAATTTTGCGATCAGCGAAGATTCCTGTTCAAATTGTTGTTGTAATTGGGAGTCTTGTGAAAGTTGGGCATCCAATACTTTTATTGCAACCGGACGTGACAATGATTTTTGAACAGCCAGATAAACGCTGGCCATTCCTCCTGTGCCTATCAGGGTCTTGATGTGATATCCGGGAATTGTTTGCATACTGTATCCCTTGAATTTGAATTGAGTATAGATAGAGATGTTGGATCCCACTGAAAAAAATCGACATTTAAGTCAGCAACTGGGTGAACTTTTATTAAAGAAACACTGGGTGTTATGCACAGTGGAATCCTGTACTGGCGGTGCACTTGCCAGTGCAATCACCAGTATTCCAGGAGCCTCCCGGTGGTTTGGTTACGGGTTTGTCACTTACGCCAATCATGCGAAACAGAAATTGTTACAGGTTTCGGAAAAGACACTGGCGGAACAGGGAGCTGTAAGTGAGTTGGCGGCAAAAGAAATGGTATCGGGCGCAAAAGAACTGTCGTCTGCTGATGTGACTATTGCCATTACCGGTGTTGCCGGGCCATCCGGTGGCAGCCCGGAAAAACCGGTTGGCGGTGTTTGGTTCGCCTTTGCAGTAGGGGGACAAATATCCACAAAACATCATGTTTTTCAAGGGGATAGATTACAGATTCAAACCCAGGCAGTGGGCATGGCGCTGGAGACGGTTTTGGCTTTATTGGGAACGAATCAAAAAAATACTGTATAAATTACTAGTGCTGGTTGCACATACAGTATTATCTGTGTATGCTTCCAATCACTGTTGCAAACAGCCTGTTATGGCCAGCAGACAATAATTCAAGTTCATTTATTTATTAATCATGTTGAGGTGTGAAATGGATGCAAATAAAGAAAAAGCGTTACAAGCCGCGTTAAGTCAAATCGAGCGTCAATTCGGCAAGGGAACTGTGATGCGCATGGGCGATAAAGAACAAATCGCTATCCCTGCAATTTCCACTGGATCTCTTGGTCTGGATGTAGCTTTGGGAATTGGCGGCTTGCCTAAAGGTCGTATTATTGAAATTTATGGGCCAGAATCTTCCGGTAAAACAACATTGACTCTGCAGGTGATTGCGGAAGCACAGCGTGCTGGTGGCACATGTGCATTTATTGATGCCGAGCACGCACTTGACCCTATTTATGCCACCAAGTTAGGTGTAAATGTTGAAGACTTGATTGTGTCCCAGCCGGACACAGGTGAACAGGCTTTGGAAGTGACTGACATGTTGGTGCGTTCCGGTGCGGTTGATGTTCTGGTTGTTGATTCGGTGGCTGCTTTGACTCCGCGCGCTGAAATTGAAGGTGAAATGGGCGATCACCACGTAGGTTTGCAAGCACGTTTAATGTCTCAGGCCTTGCGCAAAATTACAGGCAATATCAAAAACGCCAACTGCCTGGTCATTTTTATCAACCAGATACGTATGAAAATCGGTGTCATGTTTGGCAACCCCGAAACCACTACCGGTGGTAATGCATTGAAATTCTACGCGTCAGTCCGTTTGGACATACGTCGTATTGGTGCGGTAAAAGAAGGTGAGGAAGTGATTGGTTCAGAAACTCGTGTGAAGGTAGTCAAAAATAAAGTGGCTCCACCTTTCAAACAGGCAGAGTTCCAAATTCTCTACGGTTCGGGCATTAACCGTATGGGTGAAGTTATTGATTACGGCGTAAAGCTGGGACTTATTGATAAGGCGGGTGCCTGGTATAGCTATCAGGGAAACAAGATAGGTCAGGGCAAAAATAATGTGATGAAATACTTGCAGGAAAACCCGGCAATTGCTCAGGAACTGGAGCAAAAGGTTCGTGATGAATTATTGGCAAGTCCGGCATTGTCATTAAGCGCTGGTGGGGATGCTGGCGAAGACGTGGATGCTTGATTGGTAATTTTTTGTAACCCTGTAAAAAAGGATTCTTTTGCAGGGTTGTTTGATCAGTCTCGGCTCAGTATGCTGTTAAACATCTGTAGCGTTTAAAGAGGCACTTATGAAATTACTGCAAAAATTTTTATTGATATCACTTTCTCTGCTGATTGCAGCTTGTGCGCAGCAACCGAGTGTTGAAACAGATCATAAAGCGGGTTTTGATTTTTCCGGATTAAAAACCTTTAAGGTATTGGAATCCAAACAGGAAACCAAGGCGGATTTATTGATTTCCCCTTTCACTCTTGGTCATATTCATGCTGCCCTTGAATCGGAATTGGCCAAGCGCTATCAATCTGTTCAGGGTGATGTAAAACCTGATTTCACTGTTTCATACCACGTCATAGTGGAAGAAAAAATTGATCCCAATAGTTATGACTCCCTCTATGGTTTTGGTGTTTATGGCAGGGGCTATTATCGTCATCCATACCCCTACGCATCGCCCTATCTTTATGGTCCAAACCGCGTCCGAGTATTTAATCAGGGTAATTTGATTATCGATATTGCGGATGCAAAAACTGACAAACCCATTTGGCGCGGTGTTTCAGAAAAACGTCTGGGACGCAAAATGAATCCTGCCCAACAGCGTGAAGTTCTGACACAAGCTGTGATTGAAGTGCTTTCACAATTTCCACCGGTCAATTAATTGTTATTGAACAGCTTAAGCTTTACTCAACTTCGTCTGGCCGCTATGAATTTATTGGCCAGACGGGAATATTCAGCAGAAGAGCTTCGCCAGAAGCTTTCGCAGAAATCCTCTGATCACAATTTGATAGAGCAGGTGATTCAAGGATTGATCAATGATGGTCTGCAGTCAGATGAGCGTTTTGCTGAAGCATTTACCCAAATGCGATTGAATCAGGGAAAGGGCAGTATAAAAGTCAAATTTGAGCTCATGCAAAAAGGTATTTCACCACAGTTAATCGATGCTTATGTGAATACAGATAGCGATCAATGGCAGCAAGCTTTGACGCATTTAATCGAGCGACGATTCTCTGGTGAGATCGCCAGTGATCCACGCGAAAAGGCCAAACAACTTAGATTTCTTCAGTCGAGAGGTTTTACTCTCGAACAAATCCGACGTGTTCTGACCTCGGTCGATTAGGGAAATTGGCTGGATTTTTCGTTGAGGATGAAGACCTTATCTGTTAACCTGACGCCCCGTCCCAACGAGAAAACCCTCGGTGTTATATTGATCACTTTCCAACAGGTTGATCTTCATTGAGTTGTTTATCTCACATCCAGGCGTTATACAACGCTGATTAATAGAGTTCAGGTTCTCAATGACACGATATATATTCGTTACTGGCGGTGTTGTTTCTTCTTTGGGCAAAGGTATTGCCTCTGCTTCTCTCGCTGCAATTCTTGAAGCGCGCGGTTTAAAAGTTACCATCATGAAATTGGATCCCTACATTAATGTGGATCCTGGCACTATGAGTCCTTTCCAGCACGGTGAAGTGTTTGTAACGGAAGATGGTGCTGAAACCGATTTGGATTTGGGTCACTACGAACGTTTCATCCGAACCAAAATGACCCGCCGCAATAATTTTACGACAGGTCGTGTTTACGAAACTGTACTCAGAAAAGAGCGCCGTGGTGATTATCTCGGTGGAACTGTACAGGTCATTCCGCATATTACTGATGAAATCAAGCGCCGTATCATTGAAGGTGGAATGGATGTTGATGTCGCTCTGGTCGAAATCGGTGGGACTGTGGGGGATATTGAATCGCAGCCATTCCTTGAAGCTGTAAGGCAATTAAAAGTGGAGATGGGCTCAAAATCCATGTTGGTTCATCTTACACTGGTGCCTTACATTGCAACTGCCGGTGAAACCAAAACCAAGCCCACACAACATTCTGTAAAAGAACTGCGCTCAATTGGTTTGCAGCCGGATATTTTGTTGTGCCGTTCTGAAATTATGGTTGACGAAGATTCACGACGAAAAATTTCATTGTTCACCAACGTTGCCGAACGCGCGGTAGTTCCACTTCCAGATTGTAATACCATCTACAAAATTCCACGTTTGTTGCAAAGTTATGGGTTGGATCAAATAGTGGTTGAGCATTTGGGTTTGGATTGTCCACCTGCTGATTTATCCGAGTGGGACAAAGTAGTTGATGGCAAATTAAATCCAAAACATTCCGTCACTATTTCCATGGTTGGAAAATACATGGATTTATTGGATGCCTACAAATCATTAATTGAAGCACTCACCCATGCGGGCATTCACACCAGCACCAAAGTGAATATTAATTACATAGACGCAGAGCGTGTTGAAAATGAAGGTATTGAAATTCTGAAAGATGCTGATGCCATTCTGGTTCCGGGTGGATTTGGTGAGCGTGGTGTAGAAGGGAAATTGATGGCGGTAAAATATGCTCGTGAAAATAAAATACCTTATCTGGGAATTTGTTTGGGTATGCAATCTGTTGTCATCGAATTTGCACGCAATGTTTTAGGTTTGAAAGAAGCCAATTCAACTGAATTTAATCGACAAACTCCGCATCCGGTTATTGGTTTGATTACCGAATGGACA
>CAMLML010000042.1 GCA_946481095.1 uncultured Cellvibrio sp. | reverse complement strand
GGAATTGGAAAGAACCTCAACCACCCAGGCAGTTGGTCAACCGCAAGCAACACAAATTGACAGAGCAATGATTACCAGCGGTGCCAAAGTTGCCAGTGGCGGCATCAACACTGCTCAACTCAGCCGCGATGTGGGTGGTGTTGCACTTTCAGGCCGTGAAAATACCAAAGTCAAAAGTACACTCGCCGAAAACGCCAAAAAAGCGCCTGCCGCTACTGCAGGTAATAGTGATGGCCAAGGTGGTGCTGCACGTGATCCGCGCGAAATTTCACGGATCATGGATCAACATAAAGGTGCGATTTATCAAATTTACAATAAAGCATTGCGCCAAAACGCAACGCTACAAGGGAAAATGATTGTAAAAATTGTGATAGATCCCAGCGGAAAAATTGTTGAAGCAACCATAGTTTCCAGCGAGTTGAAAGATGCCGAACTGGAAAGCGCAATCCTGCGTCGCGTCCGCTTAATCAGCTTCCCACCATCGAATGTCAGCCGCACAACGGTCAATCAAACATTTGATTTCTTACCGCAGTAAAAAATAAAACACCCGCCGAATGGCGGGTGTTTTTCGAGATAGGTTAACAGAATCAGTTTTAAAAGTTAGCATTCGAATTAAACATAGGTTAGTCACTCAAAAACTCTGCAGGACAAATCAAACCAATAGTCCCAGTACTATAAGCACCTAAATCCATAAATGTACGTCAGGTAATCGTCCACTATGGTGTGTCCGTGAAATACGTGATCGATATTTTTTACCGATTCAACCTGGAAAACTTTTTCCAAAGGCAGCAAGGGTTGGTTTTTATTCCATAGCATATCGCTTGTTTCGCGCATGACTTCAATATTTTCAGGTGTGATATTGCGCAGTAAATTTTTCACCTGATTCCAATCGCATTGATCGGGCAATTCCGCATGCACCAAACCTATGGACTTACCGTTATTTAATTCAATTTCTAATTATTCATAGAGATTTAAAAATGCCCTGGCCAAATGAAAAGATCAGATATGAAATAAAAAAATCCTCTCTCGAAACACACGAGAGAGGATTGAAGGGCTATGGAATAATTTACGATTAAAGACAAATACTGCCAACAACATCCGGAATTTCAGAATTGCTGCGACGCGGTTTATATCCATACACTGTAAAACTGACGCGCTGTCCTGGATTGATTTGTGGATTAGCTGCCTGATTCACTGCTGTATAAGGATTGCGCCCTGATACATTCGCACCACTGGCATAAGATAAATAAGAACCGTTGGTATAACGCCAATTCACCGACCAACCACTGATAGTCTGATTGCTGGTATTGGTGATATCGATCACTGCAGTAAAACTGCGTGACCCCTGGCTCACTACCCGATAATCACATTGCGCCAATGCAACAGCGGCTGCGCTGGATGAAGCCCTGCTCAAACTACTGGAAGAGGATCGACTGGAACTCGACAAAGAAGATGAGCGACTGCTGGAACTTGAACTACTCACTTGTGTTGATCGACTGGATGAACTGACAACAGCAGGTGTTGAACTTGAGCGACTTGATGACGCGACCGCCAATGAAGACTGGCTGGATGATGAAATAGTGGCAGCTCTGAAAGCGGCGATTTCATTTTTGACATTATTCAGTGCCAAAGCTGCATCCGCTTGATCAGGTTGACCCGCAGCAACACCGCAAGGCGAGCCCAAGCAACTGATCTCAGGGTTTGAGAACCTGGCAACCCTGCCACTTGCCTTGTTGGTATAAAGCCAGGAGTAGGTCATGATGGTGCCGAACAGCCCATCTACACCATGCCCCAATCCATAAGCATATCGGGCACCACCGGTATCACCTTGTTTGCGGGAGTGATTCAAACCCATGTTGTGCCCCAGCTCATGCGCCATCACCATAGGGCCGCAATCCGGAGCGAGGACATTCCACGCCCAAGCCGCACTCACTGCCATATAACCTATTCCGCACTCACCGGTTTGATGCAGTTGCGTAACAAAATCCGCACCGTATTGATTGCGCAAATTCACTGCAGCTGTATCAGTACGCAAACTGGTCAGAACCGCATCCATATCTGCACCTGACTGCTCATGCGCAGCAGTTCCCGCCAATCGCAGCTGAATATCGACATTACTGTCTTTGTACATGTTATTAATTTGCGATACCCAATTTTGCATCGCCGTGCCTACTTGCTGATTAAAATAATTGGCACTGTGTGTGTCATAAAGCACCAACAAATCAACAGTGGCTGCAGATGAATAATTCATTCCCACCAACGGCAATCCAACCAACATCATTAATTTTTTAAAAAAATTCTTTTTCATAAAAGTTACCTGTAAATGTTAATCGCCTGATAATTAATTACACACCGAACCAGTAACTGCCGGAATCTCTGCGGCTCCGGAATGAGTCCCTTGAAAACCAAACTCGACTGTCTGACCGGGTTGAATTGTCGAATTCCAGCCCATTGCTGTTGCCGAGTAAGGATTGCTGCCGCTGACCGTTGCATTCCATGTACCCGAGAGTCGTGTGCTGCCGCTGTAGGCCCAGCCTACAGTCCAACCATTAATGGCACTGCTGCCGCTATTGGTGATACGAATTGCACCGGTAAACCCTGAGCCCCAGTTATTAACAACCACATAGCTGCACTTGCCTGCAGTTGATGCAGTGGAACTGCGTGAAGAAGATGAACTGGAACTGCGCGAAGAACTGGAAACCGAACTTGAGCGGCTGGATGAAGCGATAGATGAAGATCGGCTTGAGCTTGAAGATGATGATGTGGTGACAGCAGACCTGAACGCAGCAATTTCATTTTTGACATTATTTAAAGCCAAAGCCGCATTGGCCTGATCAGGCTGACCCGCAGCAACACCGCAAGGCGCCCCAAGACAACTGACATCAGGATTTGAAAATTTGGCAACCCTGCCACTGGCACTGTTGGTGTAAAGCCAGGAGTAGGTCATGATGGTGCCAAACAGGTTATCTACACCATGCCCCAATCCATAAGCGTACCGGGCACCACCGGTATCACCTTGTTTGCGGGAGTGATTCAAACCCATGTTGTGCCCCAGCTCATGCGCCATCACCATAGGGCCGCAATCCGGAGCGAGGACATTCCACGCCCAAGCCGCACTCACTGCCATATAACCTATTCCGCACTCACCGGTTTGATGCAGTTGCGTAACAAAATCCGCACCGTATTGATTGCGCAAATTCACTGCAGCTGTATCAGTACGCAAACTGGTCAGAACCGCATCCATATCTGCACCTGACTGCTCATGCGCAGCAGTTCCCGCCAATCGCAGCTGAATATCGACATTACTGTCTTTGTACATGTTATTAATTTGCGATACCCAATTTTGCATCGCCGTGCCTACTTGCTGATTAAAATAATTGGCACTGTGTGT
Organism: uncultured Cellvibrio sp.; assembly: GCA_946481095.1. Next base: position 33,558 of record CAMLML010000042.1, on the reverse strand, counting down.
GTCATAAAGCACCAACAAATCAACAGTGACTGCAGATGAATAATTCATTCCCACCAACGGTAACCCAACCAACATCATTAATTTTTTAAAAAAATTCTTTTTCATAATCATTACCTGTGAGCATTATTCATCTGTTGGCAGTAAAAGATCCGTTTTGTGAGGATCTTGCTTGAACAAGGTTTCACTGGTTGCAACCCAGCCATGCGTATCATTCGCCTGCATTACTACATGTCCCTGAGGTGTATCTATACCGGCCAGACTCAAACCTGGCCCCTGGGTAATTGTTGCGCGCATAAACTCATCTGTACCCACAACATGCCCATGCAAAGTAAATCCGCCATCAGGCAAAGCTTCGCGGGAATCTATTTTGATTTCCAAACGCATACCCAATTTTTCAAGCGGCATTTCAATAGTATCTCCGGGCAGTAACACCTGGAAACGATCGGGATTTATCTGAATAAAGTCACGGCCATCGTTACGCTGATCAGCAGTTAGCGGCAAACTTTCAGGAACCTCCGGCGAACCTTCCCAGGCATTGGGCTGAGCCAAAAGATCCAGCACTTCATCTTCTGAAAATTCACGATAGGGATAGAGTTGATTTAATTCTGTAATGCGTTGCTCAAGACTGGTTAACTGTTCATTATCCGAAACCGTTTTATAACGCTCTTCCAATTTTTGTTTTTGCGTAGAGATATTTGCAGTGCTTGATTGAGTCTCAACAACGGGGATTGCAGGTCGGGCGACAGTCCCGCTGGATGCAACAGGCTCCACTGATAATTCCTGCACAGATTTATCCGCCGATGACAAATAAATCACCACTAACACACCGACTGCAGCAGATATCAAAAAAACTTTTTTCATTATTACTCTCAATTTTTTTCAATGGCACGGGATTCTAGGGATTAGGCAAAAGAAAAGAACAACGAATGTCACATTTTTTTCGCGTGTTTGAATAAAATAATACAAATGCCAAATGGCACAAGCTGCTATTGAAGACTGGTTCGCGAAATCAATTTTTGTTTATTCAAAATCACAATGACGAAAGACTTTTTACGAACGCCAAGTGAATAGCCTATTTTTGCGGTAGTTATTAGCCCGGTTCTACATCAGCCCAAAACCTGATCCATCTCCCATTTTTGATAATTATGGCGCCTCATGATTGTAATCGTTTACATTTATAAGCATAATGCCACCCGCTACGGGCTGTAATCCCGGTAAATAACCTGAAATATCGGTTACATTTATTGGGGCTCAGCTAAAGCCGCTGTTGTGTTTTTCCCCGGTAAAAACCGGGGCTTTTTATTTGCGGGAATCCCACAGCTCACGCAGAATACCCGCCTCAAACAAATATCAGGAATAGGTATGACCTCGAATTTGCGTAATGCTGCATCACGACTGCAAGACTGGATCAAAAATGCGGCCCTCCCCCTTTGGGCCACAAAGGGAATTAACCCTGAAAACCAAGCGAATTACGAACGCCTGCTGGCAAATGGCGAGATAGATTTTGCGGCCAGTACACGAGTAAGAGTTCAGTCCCGCCAAACATTTTTCTATGCGGCAGCTTATGAACGCGGCTGGTTATCTGAAGGCAAAACCATTGCACTGAACTTGATGCAATTCATCCTCACCCATGCCAAACACCCACATGCACAGGCGGGTTTTAGCCACTTGTTTAATCCCGACTGGGAAATTGTTGATCACAAACAAGATCTTTACGATCACGCGTTTCATTTACTGGCTCTGGGATGGAGCTATCGCATTTCAAAAGACAGCCAGTATTTGCTAGAAGCAAAAAAAATAATTGCCCATCTTGATCAACAATTTGGCAAAGCCAATGGTGGTTGGACCGAAGGGGATTACGCTTACACTTGTCGCAGACAAAATCCCCACATGCATTTATTTGAAGCATTTATGGCGTTATATGAAGCCAGTGGTGATCATGCATTTTTGGCACGCGCGTCCGAAATGTTTGGTTTATTCCAGGCGCATTTTTTTGATGAACAACAACAAGTCCTGTTTGAATTTTTTGATGAAGACTGGAATTTGCTTGCAGGTAAAAAAGGCCAGCAGGTTGAACCCGGACACATGATGGAATGGGTGTGGTTAGTGGATTGGTACAGTCGATTAACAGGACGCCCGGTAAAAGTTTATGCTGATGCACTCTACAACAACGGCCTTGCCAAAGGTCTTGCCAAATCCGGACTGCTTTACGATGCAATTACACCTAACGGCGACATTATTGACGGCAACAAACGTTGTTGGGGAATCACTGAATTAATCAAAGCCAGCCTGGTACAAATCCGCTATGGTCATCCACAAGCAGAAGCCATTGCCTGCAAAGCAATAGATGATTTATTCAAATATTATTTGTGCGCATCCACTCCCGGCTCTTACGTTGACCAACGCGGACTCAATGATGAAATTGTGGTAGACACAGCACCGGCGAGCAGCTTGTATCACATCATAGTCGCCGCAATGGAATTGGAAGATCATTTTACAAAACATGTAAAAACCCAATAAAACCTGTAATGCAATAACCAACAGGAGAGCCATCATGAATATTGAAGAATTTGTTTCAAAAAATATTTGGCAAGAATGCAGTGTTGAAATAGAAGGTGAAACAATCAGCTTCGTTATTTTTGACTGGAACGAAGTCAAGACCCGAGAAGAAGATGGACAATCAAATGTTTATGAATACTTTATTGGCTGGGAAACCGAAGCATACGAAAAAGTTTCATCAGGTGATTGGATTCCATTTGGTGCCGGGAATATGTATGCCGGCGCATTAAAATATGATGGCGGATTTCAGGAATTCGGTAATGCCGGAATGTTATTTGCTGACGTGAGTCAGTCCAAAGATATCCCCGGCATTATTTTTGTTGGTGAAAATGGTGAAGGTGATTCAGTGAAAATCTCTGGAACATTATCTTCACTTGACATAATTGCAGACTAATATTGCAATTTTTATGCGCTGAAAAGATTTATGAATAAATCAAAAAATCATGTGACTATTGGTATTTGTGATCCGAAAAGCCCTTCAAATATTGGAGCTGTCATGCGCGCAGCGGGCTGCTATGGTGTTGATCAAGTGTTTTATACTGGCGAACGTTTTGATCGTGCAGCCAAATTTCAAACCGACACAAAAAATTCTATTCAACATATACCTTTAACCGGCGTTCAGTCTTTTCTCGATTATAAAAATAATCATATAAAGATGATCTGTGTAGAGTTGGCAGAGGGCGCACAACCACTTCCCGGTTTTGTTCATCCAGCAGAAGCATTTTACATATTTGGCCCGGAAGACGGTTCAATTGATCAGGCGTTAATTGATCAAGCAGATGCGGTTGTCTATATACCAACCAACACTTGCATGAATCTGGCCGCAACTGTGAATGTTGTACTTTATGATCGCATGGCCAAAATGAAACAAGATATAGACCATCTCACGCAAATTAAAAAAAGCAGGGATGTTAATAATCGTCTGGTGGTCAACCAGAATCGTTTTTGATTTTAAAAAACCAATTAAAACAAATCCACATCACTCGAAAAAATTTCGTTGGTTCCCAATTCATTTTGATTACTTTCTTCGGATGCAATCAAACGTGCTTTTTGAGCGATATTTTTTTGATGTATTTTAATTTTTTCAATTGACTGATAAACCGCCTCAAACGGTTTTGCATACTCAGGGTGCGATCTTTCAAGTGATAATAATGCGGTGGAAAACTGGAAATTCAAATTTTCAGTTGCCATTTGTGTTGCTTCAATTTCAGAAAAAAGAGATTGCTGCTCATTCAGGGTTCTCACCTTGCCATCAGTTGCACCCAACAACCAGGGAACCGTATCTTTTATTCGACCATAACGTTCAGGTTGATTCAGTGGCATGTTTTTAATCAACATGGACACCAATTTGAAATTGCAAAATGTACGATAGCCATAATCACAAAAACGCCCTTGTTTATGCGACGCTAAAAACATTTCTTTCTCAAGTGGTGAAATATCATGTGAGCCTTGCGAGAAAAAAATCGGGCCTGACGGTGTGATAAACATCAATGAACTGCGCAAACCGAATTCACCCATAGTTTGAAATAGCCCCGCCGCCAGGGTTTCAAACGAAGACATTGAATAAGTGCGCTCAACATAACGCAAACAACGTCCCAAATCTGCGCTGTTGGACAGCGCTTCAAACGCCGCTTGTTGCGCCTCATTAATTTTTTCATCAAGCAAGCGCTTCTCATGATACTGCTGTACAGCGCGGGTAATTTTTGCTTTTAGCAAATCCGCTTCGGAAGATTTGATCAGGTAATCCTCAGCCCCCATTTCAAACCCATGAATTTTTTCCTGCAAACTGCTTTTGCTGGATAAAAAAATGATCGGGATATTACGGGTTTTGGGATCAGCCTTCAGTTTTTTACAAACATTGTAACCATCAAAATCGGGAAGATTGATATCCAACAAAATACAATCCGGTGGTTGCCCGGTTGCCAAATCAATCCCTTGTGTGCCGGTATAGGCGGACTTGAGTTGAAATGAATCCTGCAATGCGGCAAATAGAAAAACCTGCCAGGTGCGATCATCATCAATTAATAAAACCTGCTGCAATTGAGACATGCTCATCTCCATGATCAATCAATTATTTCGCAAGTGTAGATGCTAATTCGCGCTCACGCTTTACCGATAAGATAATCCTATCGTCAAAATCAACTCTGCTCGCACGAACAGGAAATGCGTTGCAAACTGGCAAGATCCATAGCCGTCAAACTGCCGCCCCAGACACACCCTGTATCCAAGGCATAAAGATTGGGTAGATTTATTTTTCCTTGCAGTGCAGCCCAGTGGCCAAACACCAGAGCCTGCCCTGCTGTTTTACGATGAGAGTGTGAGAACCAGGGGGCGAAACCATCCGGTGCAGCGCTGGCATCCTCTTTGGTGATTAATTCAAGTTCACCATCCGCGCTGCAAAAACGCATGCGCGTGAAATAATTGGTGATGAGTCGCAACCTGTCCATGCCTTGAAGATCATCAGACCAGATAGCAGGTTGGTTGCCGTACATGGATGCCAAAAATTCCTGGCGCTGATTTCCCGCCAGAACCGATTGTACTTCAGCAGAATAATCCAGCGCTTCCGACAATGACCAATGAGGGGGAATGCCCGCGTGCACCATAGTGAATTGCAATTTCGGATCGTGATATACCAAGGGTTGTTGCACAAGCCAATCCACCAGTAATTGGCAATCAGGGGCGGCCAACAATTCATCCATTGTATCCAGTTTGCCTTTTTTTCTGAGACCGTAATGTGCCGCAATAAAATGCAAATCATGATTGCCGAGTACTATTTTTATGGCGTGACGAATCGAATAGAGATAACGCAAGGTGGCCAAACTATCAGACCCGCGATTAATCAAATCACCAACCAACCACAATTGATCCCGCTGTGGATCAAAATGAATTTTTTCAAGCAGCGACCTCAATGGTTGATAACATCCCTGAATATCGCCTATGGCATAAGCACTCATTGATAGACACTCATAAATCAGTACTCACAATTCACCCAGATAATTACTGATGGCGACATAATCTGCCAGGCTAATTTCTTCCGGCCGCAAACTCAAATCAACCGGTAAATTTTGCATCTGTTCAACAGCCACCAATTGTTTAAGTGAATTACGCAAGGTTTTACGACGCTGTTGAAATGCAACATTCACCAATTTTTCAAAGGTCTTGAAATGAGTAGCAATAACCGGTAATTGTGCATGCGGAATTAAACGCACAATCGCAGAATCCACTTTAGGTGCAGGGTCAAACGATTCGGGTGGCACATCAAACAAATCATCTACCTGACAAAAATATTGCACCATAATGCCCAAACGTCCGTAAGCACTTTCTCCAGGCAAAGCCGCCATGCGTTTCACCACTTCTTTTTGCAACATAAAATGCATATCGCGAATTTTGCCAACATAAGTCAACAAATGAAAAATCAGCGGTGTGGAAATGTTGTAAGGTAAATTACCCACAACACGCAAGGATGGATGCTCAGGTGACAATAAAGAAGCAAAATCAAAACGCAACGCATCCGCTTGAAACAATTGAAAATCAGGATGCTTTTCAAATTTCACTTTAAGCCAGGGAACCAGATCGCGATCCAACTCTATCACGCGTAAATGATCGCATTGATCGGCCAATAATTCGGTAATTGCACCTTTTCCGGGGCCTATCTCAACCAACAAATCGTTTTTGGCGGGTGCAATAGCGCGCACTATTCCATTAATTACACTGTGATCTGTTAAAAAATTCTGGCCGAATCGTTTACGTGCTTTATGTTCGGATTCCTGATTTAAAAATTTATTCATGATGCAAGATCACGCGCTGTCAACATGGTTAATGCATAATGGATTGCCGTGCGCAAACTGCCCATATCGGCTTTACCTGTCCCCGCCAAATCCAGAGCAGTACCATGATCAACCGAGGTGCGAATAATGGGTAAACCCAAAGTCACATTCACCGCATTACCAAAACCTTTGTATTTCAAAACCGGCAATCCCTGATCATGATACATAGCAAGCACCGCATCGGCATGATCAAGATATTTTGCAGTAAACAATGTGTCTGCAGGCAATGGCCCGATCAAATTCATATTGCGTTGGCGCAGTTTTTCCAACACAGGTTCGATCACATCAATTTCTTCCCGACCGAGATGACCACCTTCCCCCGCATGAGGATTCAATCCACACACCAAAATACGTGGCTGTGTAATACCAAAATGTTGTTGCAGATCGCCATGTAAAATACTGATTACCTGTTCCAATTCGGTTTTGGTAATAGCAGCGGACACTTCTTTCAAAGGCAGGTGAGTTGTAGCCAACGCGACTCGCAGTCCTTCTGTTGCCAGCATCATCACCACTTTTTCTGTTTGCGTTTTTTCAGCCAGATATTCTGTATGCCCACTGAAATTTATACCCGCATCATTGATCACACTTTTGTGTACAGGGCCAGTCACCAAAGCGTCATAATGATGTTGCAAACAACCGGCAATCGCCGCATCCAGCGTTTGCAAAATATAATGTGCATTGGCAACATTTAATTTTCCACAAACTGCGGGGGCGGCCAATTTAATGGGTTGAATGACTAATTCACCGGCTTGATTGGGTTGAGGTGGCTGTGCGAAATTGACTTCGCGTAATCGCAAAGGCAAGTTTAATTTTTTTGCGCGTTCGATTAATAAATCCGGGTCTGCAATAGCTACTATTTCGTGTTGCTGTTGCGCTTGCGCCAAAGCAATCACCAGATCCGGCCCTATACCTGCCGGTTCACCGGGAGTTAACGCCAATCGATAAACACTTGCCATCAGAGTTTTATTTCCACATAAGCTTCTTCACGGATTTGTGTTAGCCAGAGTTGGAATTCTTCATCGAAACGGCGTGACCGCAACGCATTGGCAGCCTGATTGCGTTTCATTTGATCGCTCATATCCTCTTGACGTCGTTCAAGCACTTGCAATATGTGCCACCCAAACTGACTTTTAAACGGGCGACTGATTTGTCCAATTTCTGTATTGGCCAAGGTCTCTTCGAATTGTTTTACAAACATACCCGGCATTGACCATCCCAAATCACCACCACTCATCATCGAACCTGTATCTTCAGAATACTCTTTTGCCATTTTGGAAAAATCAGCACCCTTTTCTATGAGTTCTTTGATTTGCAACAATTTTTCGCGCGCCTGACGGTCATCCATAATTTCCGATGTTTTAATCAAAATATGCCGCGCATGGGTTTGCTGAACCATTTGTGCACCGCCACCGGTCTGTTCAATATTTTTCAATATATGAAACCCGGCACCACTACGAAATGGCTTGGTCACTTTGCCAACCGGCAAATTGGTCAACTCTCTGGAAAAAAGCTCCGGCAGTTGTGCCAATTTACGCCAACCTATATCCCCGCCATTTAATGCCGCCTGATCTTTGGAGTGGGTAATCGCCATCTTCGCAAAATCAGCACCATCATTCAGTTGTTGGTAAATGGAATTGGCCAACTTACTCGCCTCGGCAACATCCTCTTCAGTGGCTTCGGATGGGACTGAAATTAAAATATGCCCAATATGATAATCAGGTGATGTCGCGAATTTGCCATCGGTAGATGCCAGAAAATTATCAATATCGCGATCATTGATTTTAATTCGACTACTCACCACACCCTGTTGCAATTGATTAATAGTGAGATCGTTGCGCAACTGTTTACGCAAACCTTCAATGCCCATACCTTCGCGCTGCAGACTGCCTTGCAATTGCTCAAGTGTCAGGTTATTTTTTTGCAAGATACGATTGATGGCATCGTCAATTTCACTTTCATCAACTTCAATTTCATAACGCTTCGCCAACGCAAGTTCTATACGTTCGACAATCAACTGTTCAAGTATTTGTTTGTTCAATACTTCATCCGCTGGCAGCTGCGTATATTGCGCACGCAATCTTTCCATTACTGATGCCTTGCGCATATTGAATTCGCTTTCAAGTACAACATCTTCATCCACAATCGCAACCACCCTGTCCAGGGGTACAACAGTTGGCTGCGCCCAAATGCCGGATGAAAGCAAAGCACCGGAAAGCAAACCGAAATTCAGAAGTGCGCTAAAAAAATATTGTCTTTTATTGTTCATAATCCAATCACTATTTGCAAAATAAATACTCAAAAATTCCCGACTCAGCGTAGAGAGCTTTCACGTTCACTGTAACCTACAACAGCATCTTCCAATAAATTGTTGATTCGTTTTGCCAAAGTGCCAAATCCTTTGAGTTGCACTTCAAAAAACACACCGCGTTCATAATCATCGTTATTCAAATTTTCCAAAAAATCAGGGCTGAAATCAAAATCAGCCCACTGACGAGCCAATACACGCACCCGATAACAACAATCGTTATATTCCAACCCGGCAAAGGTATCCAGTTTTGCTTTATAGGTGAAATCATAATTGGTGCGCATAATCACCGACCATTGACCGTTCAAAGGCCAGATCGCTGACACATCGATTTGATCCAATGTTTTACCAAAAACCGGAACCGGATTTAACGGGCTCACACTCACCGGGTTTCGCGCATAACGATAACCCAGATTAAACACGCGATACTTGTCATCCAAATAATGCAGACTGGTGGAGGCCGCACTGATTTCATCGGTTTCATGGTCAAATACCAGATCCTGGGTCATTCTGAATGCATCGCCAAAATGCGCGACCATTTGCCCCGCCAACGCACTGCTGGTCAGATCTTCCCCGTCATCCAATTCACTGGTTTTACCCAGAGTAATGGCCTGCTCCCGAAAATAAAAAATTTCACCCAGGCTTAATTTCAAGCGTTCTACGCCGGTATCATTTTCAATAAAACGACTGGATGTTCCCAACGTCATTTGATTCGCATCATCAATTCTGTCGCCACCCGAAAAACGGGAATCGCGAAATAATTGATCGTAAGTAAACAACAATTCGGAGGTATCAAAATTCACCAAACTATCGGCTGTTGTCAGACCAAAAAGCGCATCCTGATTTTCATAGTCGCGATACAAATAAAATAATCGCGGCTCCAGTGTTTGCAGATACGATTGTCCGGACCAATCAGTATCACGCTCAAACACCAAACCCGAATCCACACTGAATTGTGGTGTGACAACATATGGCGTATCGTCAGCCGTCGCAATTAAATTGGGCGCTTCCAGTTGATAGGTCAAGGCTTTAACACCAACACCGGGTTTTACATAACCAAAAATAAAATCCTTGTTCCACTGGTACTGGTAAAAACTGCGGAGACGTTCACCGGTAATTAAATTATCGCGGTTCTCCGTGTAATAACGATTAACCGAAAAGTTCGTGTATTCGTTATTGGCTGTTAATATCCAATCACCCAGATTGTAAATAGCATTGGCTTGCACACGAGGCAATTCGCGATAAGGCAAACTGCCACTGGTTAACAAACGAAATTCTTCGGCGCGCGCGCTCACAACCCAGTGATCAAAACTGTATTGCGCTTCCGCCATTTGTTGCAGGTATGCCTGCCGATTCAAATCCACAGCGCTGCCATCCACATCACGCAAGTAATCTGTGTCGCTGACATCGGTGTAACTGATGCGGGTTTTCCATGCTTGACCTGCACCACCTTGCTGTTCAAATTTCCCCTGCCATCTGTCCTCACCCTGATATTCATAATCCGCTTTTTGATCGCGGCCATAATCATTATGCAACACACTACCGGAAAGTTGAGATTCGAAATATTGACTCAGATGACGCACTTCGCCCTGAAATAAATAACCATGATCGCGCAAATAACGCGGCTCTATAGTGGCATCGTAATTAGGTGCGATATTCCAATAGAAGGGTAAGGAAAATTCGTCCCGACCAACCGTTGGAAATAAAAAACCGGTCAGTCGATCAGGTCCAATCGGAAAACGAAAATAGGGAACGTAAGCGACCGGAATATCTTCAACATTCAGCCGCATATGTTTTGCGGTGCCGTAATGTTTGTCGTTGTACAAAGTAATATTGGAACCACGGATATCCCAGGAGTTATCGCCTGGCTCACAACTGGTGAAACGCCCTTTATCCAAAATAATGGTTGTATCGCCAATTTTTTCCAGCGACTCTGCCGTGCCGCGAACACGCGATTCATACACCACAAAACGTGCATTTTCGAGTTTGGCATTACCGGAATTGATATTGATATCGGCGTGATCCGCTCTGAAAAGTAACCCGGGTTCACGTACCTGAATATTGCCGGTCAACTCTGCCTGCTGGGTTTCTTTATCCAGAAAAAATTTATCCGTACAAATGGTGCGATTGCCCTGGGTCAACAAGACATTGCCTGTCAGCGTAATGCGTGATTGTTTTTCTGATTCGGAATCCAAAGCCCGCCCAAATAAACTGGCCTCTTCCGGCTTCAGATTGGCTTCCGGATCTGTACGCAAGGGGCCTATGTAGGCACCACAACATGATGTAGGCAGCTGGCTTTTTTGTTCTTCTGTGAGTTGATCAAGCGGCACCCAATCCAATTCTTTTCTGAGCTGCTCGACATCCTCTTCTCCTTCGGTCGCCCCCTCTCCTGCCAGAGAAAAAGCACTGAATATCAGCAAACAAATAGACAGCAGCAATCCAGGGGGAATCGACCTATACCCTTTTTTGACTGAAAAACAGGAAGTAATTTCTTGAATAGCTACCATTCACCGCGGTCCCGAATAACCGGCAGGGAATCGATCCACCGGAAAAAAATACAGCGGGGATTCTACTGTAATCCCCCTGTGCTGTCAGGTTTTACAGACCGACAACACAGATGATGGTTCCAATTAGCTGAACAATAGTGCCAGCTCGGTTAGAATCCACCCAGCCTATTGATAAGAACTCACCATGCAAACCCATAATCCCGATACCCGACTGCAAACGCTTAATCACTGGGTCACCAAACAATTATTTTCGCCCGGCATTCAACTATTTCCTTTGGGAGGCGATGCCGGCTTCAGACGCTATTTCAGGGTTTCATCCCACCCGCAATTGCTGGCGGTAGATGCCCCTGTGACCACAGAAGATACACCGCAATTTTTGCGTGTTGCGGATTTATTGCAACAACATCAAATCAGGGTTCCGCAGATAGAGGCTAGCGATATTGAGCAAGGATTTTTGTTGGTTGAAAATCTGGGCAATCAATTGGTATTCCAGACTATCGATCAACAAAATGCCGACGCGATTTACTCGCAAGCCATAGAACTGATTATGGCAATGCAAAACATCAACAAAAAACCGCAATGGCTGGCCGCTTATGATCAGGAATTTTTGCTGCGTGAAATGAATTTGCTAACCGAATGGTTTATCGAAAAATTATTATGCTATTCGCTGAATGAAACTGAAAAACAATTAATCAATCAATGTTTTCAAGATTTGTCTGCCAGTGCTGCCGAACAACCACAGGGTTTTGTGCATCGCGATTTTCATTCACGCAACCTGATGATCACATCTAACAACACTCTGGCAACGATTGATTTTCAAGGCGCACTCTGGGGGCCCTTCACTTATGATCTCGCTTCATTGTTGCGCGACTGTTATTTGCGTTGGCCACAACAAAAAGTCAGGGATTGGGCGCTGAATTTTTATCAGCAGATACACCCCATCCATCCATCTGTTTCCAACGCACAATTTTTAAAATGGTTTGATTGGATGGGATTGCAACGGCACATCAAAGTGCTGGGTATTTTTGCGCGCTTATCACTCAGGGACAACAAACCGCAATATTTACAGGATCTACCTTTGGTGATTCGTTACACACTGGAAGTGTGTAATCGATATGCCGGGCTACACGCATTTGCTGATTGGTTCGAACAAAATTTATTACCTCTGGCCAAACAACAAAATTGGTATCGTGATTATAAAACGGCAGGGGAAAAATAATGAAAGCCATGGTTCTCGCTGCCGGTCTTGGGCAACGTATGCGTCCCTTAACCGATCATGTTCCCAAACCTTTATTAAAAGTGAATGGCAAATGTTTACTGGATTATCATCTTGAAAAAATTCAGGATGCGGGTATCACAGATGTCATCATTAATTTGGCATATCTTGGCGATAAAATCAGGGAGCATCTTGAGAATCATCCCTATAAAAAACTGACTATACAATTTTCACAGGAACCCGAACCTCTGGAAACCGGTGGAGCGCTATTGCATGCTGCTAACCTATTGGCAGGTGAAAACTTTCTACTCGTTAATGGTGATGTTTGGTCGGATCTCAATTACCAATATTTTATTTCTAACAAACGGCAGAAAAATAATTCAGGACATTTGTTAATGGTGCCTAATCCGGAATTTCATCCACACGGGGATTTCATTCTGGATGAAAACACACACCTGCTGACAGAAAAAAATAATCATTCAGGATTCACTTTCGCAGGAATCAGTATTCTGTCGCCAGCACTTATCAACGAATACCCGCACAAAAGAACCAAATTTCCATTAGCAGAAGTTTTTTTCCACGCTATTAAAAACCAACAACTCACAGGTGAGTTATATAACGGATATTGGAGTGATGTTGGCACACCACAACGCTTGCAATCTCTGGATCAATTTTTACGTTCACAACATCAGGAGCCATCATGAACAAGCCTTTACCCACTACATTGAAGTTTTCTTTTTTCATTCCCGTTATTGTCATTCTTATTATTTTATCCGTTGTTTTTGGCAGCTGGTACACCGTTGATCAAGGCGAGCGCGGTGTGCATTTACGCAACGGCGCCATTATCGGCACATCAGAACCCGGCCTTGGATTTAAAATGCCATTTTTTGATTCCATCGTAAAAATTTCCACACAAACCCACACCACCAGTTACGAAAGAATCCAGGCCTATAGTCGCGACCAACAGCCCGCTATTATCCGTGCATCGGTGACATTTAATGTACCACCGGAGAAAGTGGAAGAGGTCTACGCCAATTTCAAATCGGTTGACGCCATGGTAGCCCGCTTGATTGACCGCCAGGTTCCAACACAAATCGAAAATATTTTTGGTAAATACACCGCCATTTCAGCCGTTCAGGAACGTACCAAATTCGTTCTGGATTTAACCGATGCCATCAAAAAATCAATCGTTGGCCCGGTGAACATTGATAGCGTGCAAATTGAAAATATTGATTTCTCCGATGCTTACGAAAAATCCGTTGAAGACCGCATGCGTGCCGAAGTAGAAGTGCAAACACAAAAGCAAAATCTGGAAAAAGAAAGAGTCAATGCACAAATCGCCGTCACCCAGGCACAAGCCGAAGCCGATTCACAATTAGCGCGCGCAAAAGCACAAGCAGAATCCATTCGTATCACTGGTGAAGCCGAAGCATCTGCAATCAAAGACCGCGCAGAAGCCTTATCCAAAAATCAGGATTTAATTGAATTAACCAAAGCAGAAAAATGGAATGGCGAATTACCTACTACCATGTTACCCAATAGTACCTTGCCGTTTTTTGATGTGAAGAAATTGCAATAGTGGCCCCCTCTCCCCCGCCCCTCTCCCACGAGGGGAGAGGGGAATTGGTTTTTTTCAGGAAATTTCTTGAATTCAGATTTCTGAAATTTTCCGTCCACTTTTTCTTTAAAACTACAAGCTACCCCCTCCCCCTTGATGGGGGAGGGCTGGGGAGAGGGTGTTTTGATTTGCATTATTTTTGTAAAAAAACGCTAACCCTCATATCAACCCCAATCCCTTTTCAATAAAGTAGCGCCCTTCTTCTACACAATTGAATAATCAAATGAAAAAAATTCTTATTCCTTTGGCGTTAGCATCAGTCACTCAAACTGTTGCCGCTCAAACTGATCAACAACTGATTATCACCGGCCAATATTCACCGGTTGAAAATCAACAATTAACCTCCAGCACCAGCGTGATTACACGCGCCGACATTGACAATTCGCAAGCGCAATCCCTGTCAGAATTATTAAAACAAATTCCGGGCGTTTGGGTTGAAGACCAAGGTGGCGCAGGCGGGCTTTCAACGATTAGTTTGCGCGGAGCAGAATCCAATTACACATTGGTTTTGTTGGATGGCGTTGAAGTTAATGACCCAACCAATACGCGTGGTGGCGCGTTTAATCTCAACGCAATTAATGTTGAATCCATTTACCGCATTGAAATTGTGCGTGGTGCGCAATCGGCTATTTATGGTTCGGATGCGCTTGCCGGCGTCATTCATATTATGACTGTTGACCCCGAATCTGATTCAGCGCGCACTTATGCCTCAATCGGTGACAATGATTTTTATTCTGCCGGTATTCAAGGCTCTGGCAGCCTGAATAATATTCGTTTTGCAGCCACGCTCAACACCGGTGATTCTGGCGAACAGGTTGATGGCAGCCTTTCCAAACAACACGAATTGATTGGCAAAATATTGTGGGAAGAAAATGATCATAAACTGCAATGGAATTATCGTTTATTCGATGGCGAAAAGTTTTCTTATCCCGAACAAAGTGGCGGCCCATTATTAGCAGCAATGGATGATTTGGATTCCAGCGACTTTAAGGATCAATCGTCTTCATTGCATTGGAATTACGAAATAAGTTCAAAATGGACGTCTATAGCAAAAGCATCCTGGTATCAACGCGATGAAAAAATGCATTCGCCCGGGATATCACCTTATTTTTCTGTACCTGAAAATGCTGCCGATACAGATTTCACTCGCCAGGAATTTGTTTGGATTAATCGTATTGATCCCAATGAAAAATTTTGGGCAAATATTGGGTTAGTCCATAAAAAAGAAGATGGCGAGAGCCAAGGCTATGTTAATTTCGGCGCATTAATTCCAACTGATTTTTCATTGTCGCGCAGCATCAATAGCGGCTTCATCAATGCCAACACTTATTTAACACCCAAACTTTTACTTCAAGCCAGTTTGCGGCAAGACAAAGTCGAATCGCACAAAGATTACAATACGCATCAGTGGGGACTGTCTTATCAATTCACCGATGAGTTACGTGGATTTGTGAATGGCAATAGCGGATTTAAATTACCCAGCTTCAACGCTCTTGGACATCCACTCATTCAGAATCCTGATTTAAAATCAGAAACAGTTGATAGTTGGGATACAGGATTTGAATGGCAACAGGATAAGCTTTCAACACGCATCGCTTATTTTAAAAATGAATACGAAAACCTGATTGATTTTGACAGTAACGCATTTACAAACGTCAATCGCCCGGGCGTTGACACTTCCGGTGTAGAAACCGAAATAAATTGGCAAGCCGGTGAGCAATTACATTTACAATTGCACGCCAGTTACATTGATATAGATGTATTGGAATCAGATACCCATCTGTTAGGCAGACCCGACGTCACTTACGGTGCACAAGTTCAATATCAATGGAATGCCGACTGGACGTTTAATTTGCATTATTTATCAGTCGATGATCGTTTTGCTGCCAGCCAATACTCCGGCGATTCTGTCGAAGAAACTTTACCCGCTTACGATAAATTAAATCTGGGCGCTATTTGGTCAATCAACGAAAATCATAAATTGAATTTCAAAGTGACTAACGCTGCAGGTGAAAATTATCAAACCGATATAGGCTTCCCTGCACCTAAACATTATTGGCAATTGGGATGGGTGGGGAATTGGTAGGATGAATAACTAACAGCTCTCGACATAAACCAAATTGATGGTTAGTATTTGACACCCACTAACTCAGCGTGCATCTGGTTCAGGAGATACTTCGCACTTCAACACAAAGGGAACCGTTTATGTTAAAAACATCTTTCATCGCCGTTCTGTTTTTTGTTATAGGCTTTTGCTGCGCAATCATTTACAAAGATAAAGCCCAATTTCCAGATAACAATTCTGGTCACATTAAAACAACATCTGATAATGAACAAACTGGCACACCGAAAGAAAATACCAACAGTCATCAGGTTAATCATCAACCGATTAAAGAAATATCAACACTCATTAATTTATCAGAGACCCGAACACCATTCGGTTATTTTCAGCTACTGTCATCTCTTGAACAGTATAGTGCCGATGAAGTCGAGACTTACTTACTATCTATCGACCCCGGCAAAACTGACTTGCGCAATCAAGTTATTTGGTTTTTTTCCGGAAAGTTTCCGGAAAGAGCAATTGATTTATTAAGTGCCGAAGCAGGTAAGGATAGCGAACTAACTAAAATTCTTGCCTACCATTTAACATTCAACCATCCTGATCTCACCTGGAGCTGGATTAACGATAACCCGGACGCTGTTAATTCTTTATATAAAACTGAAACCGAACGTTTTCAATTCAAATTAGTCGCACTCAATGCTTTATCCCGCTTACCTGATTCCAAATGGTTTGCCTACGAACAAGGGGTAAAAATGATCGCCGAAGGGCCAAGACCACAAGATAAATACAGCTTGATGACTCTTGCACAAAACGCCGCATCATCAAATCCACTGGAAGCGATTCACTATGCCGCTTCCGATAAAAACAACCCCAACAACCGCCATTTATTAAATGGCGCCATTACAGAATACGCCAGACAAGATCCTGCTTTTGCGTCTCAACTTATTTTGGAAAACGAAGATAGAATTGATTCAATGGCAGTCTCTGCAACGACAACCCAATTACTCTTCAAAGATCAATACGATGATGCCTTCAACCTGGCCAATCAGTTAAAAAATGAATCATTGAAAAGTTCAACCATAGATCAACTGGCATCCAATCTGGTTACCTACGGCAAAAATGATGAATATGGTTTGAAACTTATTCACACATTGAATGATGATTCATCAAAAATCAAAGCAGCCAGTTCGCTTATCAACTCTATGTCTGTTATTGGTTATTCGGTGGAAAAACAGCTTGTGATTCTCGAACAAGGTTTAACTGATGTACCCTCCCATTCAAAATCATGGAATTATGCATGGACATTAAAACAAGGCTATGGAAAAGACGCCGATGCCACCAAAAATTATGTCAATCAATTGAGGTATAGAGATCCCGAATTGGCAAAAGGAATTGAGGAAATTTTGAAAAGTTTGGATTAATCACAAAAAATTGGCTGCTGAATAATACACTTCCATTACAAATATATTTGTTGGGCATTATTTTTTTTGGCAAACTGAGCCAGACAAATACCCAACCAAACCTCAAGGCTTGAACACCTTGATAGCTGTGGAAATATTAATGAACAACATGAATATGGATCCCGTTCTGAAATTACGAAGCTCTATTCAAATCGCAACCGCATCTATGGTTGGCAGAGAGCATATTGCTGAACTTATGATATTGGCGGCAGTTGCACAAGAACATCTACTGATAATTGGCCCACCAGGTACAGCAAAAAGTGCTGTTGTCAGAAGAGTATCCCAAACACTAGGCGGCAAATATTTTGAATATCTTCTGGGTCGCTTTACTGAACCCAATGAATTATTTGGCCCGGTAGATTTCGTGAAATTGCGCGAGGGCATGGTCGAAACCAATATAACCGGCATGTTACCTGAAGCCGATATTGCATTTTTAGATGAAGTTTTTTTAGGATCGACGGCGATTCTCAACACCCTTCTTGGCGTTTTGAACGAACGGCAATTTAGACGAGGCCATACAAAAATCCAATGTCCTTTACGACTTTGTGTTGGTGCAGCGAATGATTTACCAGACGACTCCTCCCTGGCCGCATTTGCTGACAGATTTTTATTGCATTTGTTTGTTTCCCCGGTACCGGATCACCAACTCGAGTTGCTGTTGGAAAACGGTTGGCTTGCTGACAAACAATCCATTCAACACTGTGCAGATTTGGCAGATCTGGATTCACTGAGCGACCAGGTAAAAGAGGTGGATCTTTCTGAAATTCGTGGAATCCTGTCGAATGCCATACGCCAGCTTCGCAAAGCGAATATTCATTTATCGGATAGACGCATAGTCAAATCACAAAGACTAATTGCTGCCGCATCAGTATTGGCAGGCCGGAATGTCGCCTCGGAAAAAGATTTATGGCCGATCATTTACCTGATTCCTACACAAGAGGAACAAACCCTTGCCAGAGATGTACTGCAAGACATTTTGTCCAAGTCAATTGCACCCTTTATGCACGCAGCCACCGAAGAAGTGACTCTACAAGCCAATTCAAGAATTCCACGCCTAATAGAAGAAGCCGTTGCCTGTCTTGCTGCCAGTAATCAACCCGATATTTTCAAACCTCAAGCGGAAGCACTACTGCGTGAAATTGATGCTTCTTTCAGTGAAGAGGATCTAACTCCCGAACTCGCAAAGTACAGAACGTCTATCACTGTATTGCTGGAATCTTGATATTTATGAAATGGGTCTGGAAAAAAAGAAATATAACTGGAGAACCGCAAGGACTTATCGGATTTGGCGATACAAAAATAAAATTAGCCAAGCGATTATTAGCTGAACAAGAGGACATGCTTCGTACGATTTATGCAGTCAGTGCACCGGAATGCCTGATTATATTTGGAGACAAATCCTGGTTACCCTGGGTGACCAATATTAGCTACATTTGTCGAAGTATAGAAACTCCTGATCTTTGGTTGCCAACCGTATCAACACCCAATATTTCCCATTCGCTGTTACTGCAGCGCATTCAAAACGACACTGGCAAGACGTCCGTTTTAATATGGCCCGATCCAAAACTGGTGATACCACTCAACCGGCAATATTTTCTCAGCCGTGATTATTTAAATGGGATCATAGAAAATTGAATCGCGAACAAACGCTATTTGCCAAGCATGAATGGATTAATTGGTTCGACGACTCCATCAGAACTGAAATCCAAAAAATACTTACAGCTTTGACTCCGATGTTTTTGGGTCATCCAATATCAAGTTTAATCGCAAATGAAGAGCCCTCTGGATATGACAAAATTTCCAGAAGAGGAAATTATGACAATCTTTTATTGTCAGAACTTGCTCTCAGCGAATTAATGCCAGATGAGTTTATTCGAAAAGCAACCGAATCAGAATTACTATTTCTAACACAAGGGAAAACTGAACAAAAAAATAGCGCAAGCATAATACTGTTACTTGATGCTGGCCCTCAACAATTAGGCGCACCTCGAATAGCCCATATTGCCATCTGGCTGCTATTAATAATGAGAGCCGAAAAATATCGCGCAAAATTTTATTGGGGCATTGTGCAATCACCCAATCATTTTTCTGACGAAAGATCTACTTACGGACTACGCAATCTATTGAAAGCCAGAACTTTCCTGATTCCGAATGATGATCAACTGGCAGAATGGGGAAAAAAGATTCAGGAATATGATATTGGCAACAGCGAGGCCTGGGTCGTCTCGAACAATCTATTCAAAAAACCAGATTGGATTAATTGTCAAATTTCAATAATGTCCGACTTCGAACAAAAAAATTTACATCTAACCAAACTATTTAAAAATAATAATCGTCAGACTACCATCTCTATCCCACCCATAAATATAGCCACACGATTATTGCAAGGCTATTTTCTCGACACCACTGGAACAAACGTTCATCAGAGAACCGACCACAAGATATCTTTACAACAACCCCCCATATTTTCACCTGATGGAAAATATATTGCAGTTGGCATGCTGGATGGCGGGGCTTTGGTTTATCGGATACCTAATAGCTCAGATCAGAAACAAACTTTTCCCAATGCTCAAAAATGGATGAGTAATCAACAGTTAATGGCCGCAACACTGAATGGAAAAAAACTAAGTGGCCTACTCTGCATCGATTCAAATATACATTTTTGGCAAGTGAAAGGCGCTAACATAATTACTCAACTCGCTGATACTCCCTGGTCGTTTACCCATGGAAGGCCTCAATGGAACTCGATGTTCATTTTTTATCTCAATCATAGTCGATCTATATTTTTTATGGATTCAAAAAAATCTCTTTTTTTTCACCATTCTCCTGACGGGAAAGAGAAAAATAAGTCCAAAACCACACTTCAACTAACAAATGTCATTCAAGCTATGCAAGTAAGCGCAACAACTCTTGTGGTAGCAACAAAATCATCCCAACACTCCATTTCAATTGAAATGTATGTAAATGGCTCCCATAAAAAATGCTATCTAATACCTAACACCTTAAAAAGCCCTGGAATATTTTTCTGCGGCCAGGAATGGCCTAGCGCAAAAGGGACTTTCGCAATTGAATTTACCGATAAGCAAAAACAGGATTCAACACAACACTGGAAGGTGTATAAGGGAGCCAGTCAGTTTTCTAAATTTACCTTTGACGATTTTATTTTTCCGTCAACAATGACTGTACATGGCTTGATACTGTCAGGCGCTGGCGAAAACACTGAACCTTTATTGATTGCCACTAACGCCAACAACAATGAAATTCATACTATTTCAAAGCATGGAACATCTCTGGCAATAAAGTGTAGCTACGAAATATTACGAATTAACTTGAATTCGCCACAAAAGCGACTCGCCATTATTTCTGGAAATCGTCAACTGATGGTTTATGACCTGAACAGTTTTACGCTGATTCTCTCTAGTACTACGGACAGCAAATCATGATTCTTGCTAAACAGGCGACTTTAACTGGATTCAGATTAATTGCCGGAGTATGGTATTTTAAATATCTTTACAACATCGACACTATAAAACCAAAAGTTATTGAATTGTGGAATAAAAACTCCAAATTTTTTGAATTTGAAAAAGGCTATCTACTGACCTTTGACTCGCCAATTTTGATGAACTGCGACAAAATATCCGGCTCACCTTTAGAGAGAAACAGCTCGGGTCTGTTCAATGCTGAACTTATCAATTCAACATCGGATTTTCTATCTGACATCACCCTGCTACATGAAAACTCTCTGATTAAACTTTATTTTCACCAGGGCCAGACTATAAATGTTTCAACCTGGATTGATGTTTCCGATTATCGCTTCCTTGAACCCGATCTGGCAATTAACGAAGATCGTTTTGAAGATACTTCTCCAATATCATCACCCACTGATACTCGCACGATTTTTAACAAAGTTCTGGGCAATCCTGGCGAAGAGCGAAATAAATTTTTGTCAGACATAGGCAATGCTCAAACAAAAAATGCAACAAACATTCCGGCAGGCTTATCAGGCCTTAATATCCTCAAATTTATAGGATCCCTGTTTAAAAGCAATTCAACAGACTCTGTTTCAAAGGATGGCCAGACATCCAGTAATTTTATTGAACCCCGTAAACCATTAAATACAAAGATTCAAAGATGGCGAAACTGGGTAACCCAAATGGCACTACTCACAAAAGCATCAAAACTTATTGGTGCAAGTCATGCGAATTATCTAAAGAAATTAATGGACAAATTTGAATCTGGAGACTTGCAAGAAGCTCTGCGCCATGCGATTCCATTAGGAGATGGCACCCAGTCATTGGGGCAAGCACTGGGACGCTTGCAACCCAGAAATAACTTAACTATTTCAAGGTACACAGCTGCAGCATCCAGCGTAAGTTTCGGCGATCAAATTGAAGCGCATCTTCGCAAACTTTACCGTCAGGCATTTGAACGTCTGGATAGAATGGGAAAACATGAAGAAGCCGCTTTTGTTCTTGCCGACCTGCTTCGTAATAAACAAGAAGCTCTCGATTATTTACTCAATCATGATCGTTTATCACTGGCAACCGAATTAGCGCTCTCCTGGGATATGCCGGCAGATACCATCATTCGATTATTATGTCTTGCAGGTGAATTTGAAAAAGCAGTTCTGATTGCGAAACGCGACAATGCATTTGCAGCGGCAATCGCGACTTTACAAAACAAACCGGATATTGCGAAGAAATTACGATATCTCTGGGCAGACTACCTTATTAGTCAGGGAAATTGGCTGGACGCAGTTGAAGCAATATGGCCCATTCAAACCGAACAATCACTGGCTATCGAATGGTTAAAAAAAGCTGAATCATCGTATGGTGAATTAGGTGTTCGAGCGACTATTCAATTACTGATCAAATCACCAGAGGACTCACAACGATGTGCAAAATCCTTATTGACATTAATTGAAAATCCTTCAAATGCTGACTATCGAAATAATATCGCGGCTAATATTCTAAATGTTAATGTCAGACATCAACTACTTTCTCTGTTAATAGCCAAATTGATTCCATGGATATGGATTGACTCCGCGAATCGGCAATCAACACTATCTAATAAACAATTGGATAAGTTATTAATGCTCTGCTCTGATGCATTATTAAAAATGGATATTCCATCCACAAAAAATAAAATTTCAGAAACCTTATTGCACATCACTCTGGCCAGCAACCTTTTGATAACAGCACCTTCAATAGGACAACAATCCATCGAAGACATAGTAATGCTATCAAACAACAGAATGTTAATTGCGCTGGGTGAGCCGGGTTTAATTATTGTCAACGAAAACATGCAGAGATGCATGCAGTACGCCATCCCTTGCAATCGTATAGTGCTTTCTGAATCCCGACAGGTTGTTCTTTTAATTCAAACACTCGATGAAAGATCGAAAGTCACGCGATTGGATTTAGTTACTAATGAAAAGTTGGATCTGGGAATTCTGGATATAGACTTATTTGCACCAGAATTTGATGGAGTCAAATGGGTCATCACTTCCCGTGATCGCTATCTTGTCATCGACACCTCAACAAAAGAATTACAAACTCTTTGGAGCTTAAGCGACTTACAAGGAAAAATAATCAGAATTTCCAGCAACACCAACCACGAAAGCTTGATGATCAACAAAGAGGATAATGTTGAAATTTGGACCTATTCATTGCCTTCGCGACGACTATACAAAAAAGATCTCATCCCGATAGACAGCTTTCAAAAGGGATTCATCAATTTATCCGCATCAGGACAGCTGCTGAACATTGAACTGCTAAATCATGAAAACCGATGGACAGTACAGTACAAATTATGGAACAAAGTGCTTACGCTGGATCTTCCTATTAATTCAGAACCAATAGGATTCCGCGCTGAATCAGATGACAGGTTTTTTATTCTGCAAATTCTTCTTGCAGATAAACAATTGTGCCTTGGAGTCAACACACAAACGGCGTCAATAATTTTTAACCTTGACTGGCCCATGGACAGCCAGGTAAATGTGAGGCTCAATAGGACACATATTATCTTCAGTGACTCGCTGGGTAGAATTGTCACCATCGAACAACCAACCAGCAGAGTGTTTACCGGAACATTGAGGTAGCCATCACTCAATATTCTGCACCTGCAGAAAAAATAAATTAACAACAGTTATTGCTATCTGTTTTTGAAAATAATTTTTTCGTTGGGAGTGGTTAGCCTGATCACATAAGAATTCTCCTCTCCGCCGCCGATTAGCAAATGCGCACCTGCCTAACAATTCACCACTGGCAGACGAAATTCTGGAAGTCTGCGTGCATGGAATTAGACTAGACCAATCGAAGACTTAAGCTTGCCGTTTAAAACTCTTTAGTTTTTGCAAACCTGTCGCGTCAGAATTTTCTGCATTCAACATTTGACTAAATAGATAACGATTGGTTGGAAACAATCCCAACCGTAAACCAAATGGTTTAAAGACAGAGTTAATAATGTCAATCGACTGACTGCCCGTATCATTTTCAATATCAGACAATGTACGACGACTTACTTTCACTAAAGCTGCATATTCTTCCTGGCTCATGCCCAGCACTTCTTTGCGTAATTTTCGCAATACTTGTCCTTCCGTCATTTCGGCTTCGATGATTTTTTGCAAGCAGAACAGCAGGATGCCTTCTCGCTCTTGTGGAGTCAGTGATTTCATAACAATTGCCAATTTTTTAATTTTTGACCAAGAAATTGAAAGCCGAAAATAGGTGCTTTTAATATATCCAGCGATACGCCTCGCTCATAAAGTCGCTCAAGCAATCCGTTCAACTTAATTGCAGTTGCTTTCAATTCACTGATGATCGCATCCGGTTCCGCCATATCTGACAGAACCCGCGCAATCGCAATCCAATCAAATCGCCCACCTTCTTCATAGGGCGATCCCCACAAAGTGCTACGAACCACACCTTCAGGATCAATTTTCATAGGTGCAAAATCATAAACGGGGGCTAAACAAATTCCTGTTGGTCGTTTGATTAAGGATGTGTTGCGACCATGATTATCCGAATTGCCAAATACCACATTTAAAAAATCGCGCTTCACCCATTCGATCACAAATTTTTGCTGATCAAATTGCTTTCCCTGTTCCGTGACTGCGTATTGAGAATTCAATAAATCAACCAAATCACGCAAAACCTCAAAATGATTAAGGTAACTTCCCGGCGCTTTTCCGAGAACAGAATAAATCGATTCCAATCCATATCGATGTTGTTGGCCTTCAATAAATTCCACATCAAACCGAGGTAACCACAAAGAAGGATATTGCTCACCCTCTAACAATTTCATTTTGTGAGTATTAATTGTTTCAACACCCAAGGATTGTAATTCGTGATAGTAATGAAATTCTGCTCGCAAAATTTCACAATCAATCGCCGTACGATTACCCCTGGGAAATTTCACTAAATAATGTTGATCCTGATTGCTTACATCATCCTGATAAGTGTCGATCCAAATTTCATTATTTACTGATGAGCGCACCAATAATTTGGGCGCTTCTCCACCTGCGCCCGTCGCTCCACCTGATGCCGCCCCCATTGCCTGTGCGTACTCAAGAAAATCAGTGTTACGCTCAACAACATCCTGTAATGAGAATCGCATCTGTGTTAACTGACTTCCGTTGACTTTAGGAGGAAGCGATTCTTTGATTCGCATATTACCGACGGGGGCGATGGTCCCTTTCGCCAATAACTGATAATCCTGTTCCAGCGATGGCAAGTTACCTATACCCAAATAGTTAACCCAATAACGCCGACTCGCACCCGCCGGCATGATGTCATCCAAAAAACCAAACCAGGGCTTGCTACGATAGGTCTGCATCAAATCCACCGGCAACGCCAGGCTACAAGCCTGCTGATCATCCCGCCCCATAAACTCCAATGCGTAGGACTGGGGATGGTAACTCAAGGTCGCCAACCCCAATCGCCCCGCCTTGGGTTCAGGGATATCCAACACCGCCGCATCCCGCCACTGGCCGTCATTGAATAATTGAATAGTGAGCATAAAGCCTCAATGAGCATAATTTCGCTCAAAAATAGCACGTAAACTTAATTTTGGGTAATTTTTTGCTCATTTTATTGGTTATTTATATTTTTTTGAGAGAAATTTTGCTCAAAAAATACAAATAGTCGAAGATGAGCTGCCATCTTCAGGTCAATTGTCGCCACAGTGAGGCGACAATTTAAGATGGGATTGCTACGTTCACGAAATTCAATTGTTCATGATTCATGAACATAAGGTTTTCATGAACAGTCAGGACATCGTGTTGGATCTACTGGCTTCGTTTGCACCTTCACTGGAAGAACTATCCACCTGCTGGGATTTTTTTACATCGGCTTCCTGAGTAGCACTTTTGTCTTCCTCCGACTTCACACAATCCACAACAGCACCCGCCTCATTGGAACAATCCTCACTGGTTGCAGGCTGTTGAACCCGATCATTTTTGATATTGCTTTTTGTTTTTATTTTTTGGTCGGCAAGTACAGGATTTATAATTGCAACACTAACCAGAACTAACAAAACACGAAGAAATGGGATACGCATATTATTTACCGCCTGGGTTATGAATCATTTATTGAGGTCAAGAATCGGGCAGAATTTAATTGTCGCCACGCCGTGGCGACAACTGATAAAGCATAGATATGAACAATCACCTTAGTTTTAACTTTCATCAGAGACAACATGATATCGCAGATAATCCACCAATCGCTTGGATTCATTTATTTCATCGTGGGGAATAAATATATATCTCCATGGCTTGGAGTTATGAGTTTTATTATAGATTGATGCGTGCTCACACCACTTGTACGCTGAAGCGGTTTTTGATTGAACGATTTTGTTTTCAACATCAATTTTCCCTTTAATCTCCACCATCCAATACTCCTGCTCTAACTCAACTACAAAGTCAGGGATGTATTCGTTTTCGTCGGTATTCTTTTTGTAGAAAATTTGAAATTGACCTTTTACAGGCTTAAACCATTTAATTGCGTCACGCTCCAATATTATGGAAAAAAGTCGCTCGGTATCGGAATCAAATTTTTGGAGTGGATATAAACATTTGCCAAATCCACCGAACAACATTTGCCTGATTTTAATACGCTCTACTACTGTATTTCGAAAATTAGTTACAGGCTCTGTACTGAGAATAGTGTAGTTACTCGGCTTTAACTCAGTGAAACCACGACTTACTTTGACTTCTGTACTGGCTACTTTTTCCCAGAAATGATCTCTCATTTGTGCCAGAATATTTTTTGAAATAATCGCTCTATAAGTATCAAGTAAATTATGTAACTCATCTTCGGAGTATCCTTTTTTCTTAAAATGGGTAATCGCTTGTCCGGCAAGGTCGTATAACAAATCTGCGTGACTAAAATAATCAATTTCATCTGCATCCACTAATGCATGAACAATATAATCTTCAAAGCGTTTTTCCCTGATACCTGTATCAGTTGACATAGCCTGCTGTTCATTATTGTGAAGGTTATGAATTACCATTTCACGATCCATCAGCTGCAGATTCAACTGCCCAAGGTCCAATGTAAATGGATTAAAACCTGTTGTAACTTCACCCGTTGGCACAACTGTAATGCGAGGGATATCGATTGTATTTTTAACTACCGCATCCATAGCTTTTGCAACAACATCTGCCAAATCCAATGGACTGTCATCTGCCAACATGGTTGCCTGTGCGGGTTTAATACGCTCTTCTACCAAGCTAATAATTTGTTTTTGAATTTCGTCCGACAACAAGGCTTTACTAGTCGGCACCAAATCACGACGAGATTCCATTTCTCTTACAACATCCAACACAACTTTGGCTGCATTAACTTCTGCATCGGATATAAACAGTGGTGCAGGTGCAACCACTCGCTGATAACTACCATCTGCAGTAAGGCTGGCTTGCCCCCTTGTTATTGGATTACTCACACCAAGAAGAACATTGATGCCAGCTTCGACTTGAACACTTGCGATTCCCTCGTCTTGTTGAGGTGCGTCTAAAATCAGTTCTTTGATTCTGATAGGAGAATCTGAACGATTACAATCATCGATAATTTCCTGGAATTTATCATGAGCAACAATATTCAAGCGATCAACCACTTCAACACCTGTGCGCTTACCATAGGGTAAACGTAACCCTCGCCCAATAGATTGCTCAACTAAGGTACGCGCATTGGCCGCACGAAGTGGGACAATGGTATAGAGATTAGTAACATCCCAACCTTCTTTGAGCATATTCACATGAATCACAATTTCGGTTGGCTCGTCGACACTTTCGACAGCCAATAATCGAGATATCATTTCTTCTTCATCAGCACCGGATTTACTTGAATCAACTTGAATAACTTTTCCTTTGTAACGTTGCCCAAAGAATCGTTCAGATTCCATTAAATCCAACAATTGACTTGCATGAGTGGTATCACGTGCAATCACTAAAATAAAAGGCTTGACTATTTTGACCCCGTTTTCGCGAGCATAGGTTTGCAATTGAACCTTGGTTGCTTCATGAAGCCTGATACCATCTTCAAGCTTAATTTTTTCAACCATTTCAGAGCTATGCGCTTTGGAATCGAAGCCTCTCTGGGTTACAACAGCAGGGACTTTTACAAATCCATCATCCATTGCTCGCGCCAAAGGGTAGTCCATCACAACATTTTTGAAAGGAATAGGGCCTTTTGTCGATTCAACAAATGGCGTGGCCGTTACTTCTAAACCTATTAGCGGATTCAGTTCGTTAATGGAACGAACCCCTGCACTGGCGCGATAGCGGTGCGATTCGTCCATCAGTAAAACCAAGTCTGGTAAGCTGGCAAGGTAATTAAAATAACTCTCGCCTAACACTTCTTTCATTCGTTTAATCCGTGGTTCTTTGCCACCACGAACTTCAGAATTAATTTTTGAAATATTGAAAATATTAATGCGAACTTCGCCAAACAATTCACCACCAGAAATATTTTGCTGATCATAATTATCACCCGTAATTACTCTTGGGGTATTAATGGCAAATTCGCCAATCCCTTTAAATACGTATTTCGGTGTATTAGGCGTAAAGTCGGTAATCAGTTTGTTATAGATCGTTAAATTGGGTGCAAGCACAAAAAAATTATTAATGCCATGCGCTAAATGCAAGTAGCTAATAAACGCACCCATTAAACGGGTTTTACCGACACCTGTAGCCAATGAAAAACACAGGGAAGGAAATTCGCGCTCAAAATCTTCGAGAGTAGAAAATTCGGCTTTTAAACTCGCCAATACAGCACCGAGGTCGCGTTCTTTATCTAACAACTCTGGTGCTGCTTCTATGGCAGTTACCAAGCGAGCAAGAGATTCACTTTGTGGCGCGCGTAAAGACAAGCGTCCAATCACATGGTTGAGTACTTGGATTTTGTTTTTTGAAATGTCCATTAATCGTTATCTCCAAACAGCCCAGCTTGACTCGTAGGTGTTGCTTTCTTTTTAGTGACAGCTTTTTTTATTGGCGTCTTGGGTTCGCCATTTACTTCAAGTTCCGCCATAGGCAAATTAGAGACATTCAAACTGTAATCGTCATGCCCCCATTCGCAGCGGGAGAGAACCATTTTGGGAATTTTCTTTAATGTAAGGTTAGGCCACCGAGCGGCGGCACTGGCAGCGGTTACACCACGGAAAGCAGCACAACAAACCAATAAACTATTTTCTGCTCCAACTTCATCAGCAAATGCTTGTAATTGGTCTACAGATAAATTTTGTGTGGTTACATAAATAAAATCCCGCTCACTGGAATGGCCATGCTGCCACCAATGTATTTCTGAAGGCGCATAGGTGAAACCTTCAAGCTTGGCTAAAGCCTCAGCGAGTTGTGCAGCATTATATTCAGGGTTAATAACAGGGTTGCCCCAACGATCATTCACAATTAATGAAGGCGCAAGTTTGTAATAACGAAAACCACCACCACCCTGCCAACTCACGGCCTCTGTTACACCACCTCTATCTTCACCATCAATGACTTTTTGTAAGCGAGGAATAATGTGCGTATGACAGTGTTCACCTAATTCACACATGATCCAACGGCGCCCCATTTTATGGGCAACTGCGCCTGTTGTGCCTGAACCAGCAAAGGAATCAAGAACGAGATCTTGGGGATTTGTAGCAATTTCAATAACACGCTTCAACAAAAACTCTGGCTTCGGTGTTGAAAAGATATCTACTAAATTGAAGGCAGTTACTTCTTTTTTGGCGTCTTGTGTATGCCCCACCTCATCAAACGGCCAGAATGTTTGCGGCACTCGCCCGTCTTTTGTCTCATTCAGAAAACGCTTGAGGGCAGGGCCATTTTCACCATCTTTACCCCACCAAATTCTATTATCAGCATCAAGCTCAAGAAATTTCTCTTTTGAAACCCGCCAGCTTGTACCTGCTCGTGGTGAAAACACCTTACCTGTCGGTCCTTTCACCTCGTAGATATCTTTTGAAAATCCCGTTTTTGCATATTGAGCACCGCGTTGTCCGCCGGTCAAGCTTGCCAACAAGTTATCCGAACGCCAAAGACCACGTGGATCGCCATCTACATTTTTATAGTTGCTATTTTGCTTTTCCGTTCTTGGCATTGGATTTGGAATCCAAGCTTCCGAATTCTTAGATATCACTAACAAGTGATCATGGTCGACAGAAAAATATCTTGCAGCATTTTTTGGAGCATAGACTTTTTGCCAAATCACATTTGCAATAAAATTTACTCGCCCAAAAATTTCATCACACAACACTTTTAAATAATGAGCTTCATTATCGTCAATCGTAATCCAAAGCGAGCCATCATCAGCAAGCAACCGCTTAATAATCTCCAAACGGTCACGCATCAATCCCAACCAAATGGAGTGCTCTAAACCATCGTCATAATGAGAAAATGCGCTGCCAGTATTGTAAGGAGGATCAATAAAAACGCACTTTACTTTGCCCGCAAATTCTTGTTCCAAAGCTTTTAGCGCAAGTAAGTTGTCTCCAAAAATTAAACGATTATCAAAAATATCATTTTCTGAATAACGCTGTTTTGCGTGATAGGATTTTTCTGGATCTTCTAAGAGAATGCGCGGCTCCAGTTTTGGCCGCTTATCTTTACCGATCCAGGTTAGTTCTAGTTTTTGTTTAGACATAAAAACTCTCAAATTTGAGGTGCATGCTGAATCATATAATCAATTAATTTTTTTCGTGGATATGGTTCTTGATTATTTTGTATATTTATCAAATGTGCAATCGTAGCATCGTCATCCAAAGTAAAGTTCTTTTTCATAAGCATTACTATAAATGACAAGCTCGTTCCCATATTTCTAAAAAATGCTAGCGGCCCAAAATACGAAAAATGACTTTGATATATATCGAGTGCCTCCTGGCGAATTTCATCGATTGGTCGACTTAATAACTCAGGAATATTCAAAGATTGTAAAATTGAGGATTGCGCAACTCTACGGCTTAGCCGCTTCATTACTACATAAGTAACAATATGTATTCCATGGCGATATATGAGCCGTTCTTGACCTCTTGCCCGCTGATCATTGGCCACAATTAACTCGCGGATAGCTCGGTAACACAAAACAGTATTAACAAGCATCGAACCAGTAAGTTGGTTAGTGAAAATAGATTGATACTCATTAGAATCGGGATTTGTCAATCTGAGGGCATCACTTTTTAACCATACAGGCAGTCTAGGATCCTCTTTTAATAGGGCTAAAGCCCGCAAAGCTTCTTCCAATTTAATTACATTAGTATTGGAAATTGTTAAAGATTCGGGACGATAATGATACTCAAACCCTAGGTGAGCAATTTCTTGTCTTAATCGCTCTTGATTCTCATCAAGTGAAGCAAAGTTTGCCATTTGAACTGGATTTTGATGATTGCGTGCTTTAGTAATATGCTTCCCGAAATCACCATCGGCTGTAGCTTTTATCAAAGTAAACATCACTTTGGCGCCACTAATGTCTTTGGTTGGGTTATTCCTAACGAACTCCGCTACAGACGCAACAGTTTGCGCCCCATTGATAATGGAAAAGCCCCTAACTTTTAAACGCTTTACTCCATTTTTAGTACCTTTGGGCTCAATTAGATCACATACGGCTGTAACACCATTGTTTAAATAGAAGAAATTCTCTGGCGAGTCCTGCAATGTTTTCTGAATGGCTTTATTGACATCCGATTTTCCACTTCCAAGAAAATAGCGAATATTTCTCTCATAAAGCGCCTTTCCATTATTCTCATGAAGCGAGACCAAATCAGATAGACGAGCCATGCCATAATAAGTTGTACGCGGCTCTTCTATACTGCTGCATTTATGAAGTGATATTACTGCGTTTACTTTTTGATACGATTGTTCAATTAGAAGATCCCGCTTTATATCATCAGCATCATAGTAAATAACCCCATTTACCAAACGCTCTTCATTTACATTTTCGTCATCAAATAGACTCTGAAAAACACCATTGGCAGATTGCGAAACTCCATCTCCCGTATAGGGTACAACCAGTTTAATGTGGCTACATGAATCGAGTGCTCCTTCAATTTCAGTTCTTCGACTTTGCACATTAAAATTAAAATCAGTGAAATCCTGCTTTAAGAGAAGACGAATACCCTCGCAAAAAGCAAGCGCTTCGTCTTGTTTAAATTGTTCAGATGCTTTTAATTTTGCTTACAGAATATAAAGGGTTTCTGAGTGAACTTCGTAATAAATCGCATCAATCCCCTTATCGTTAAAGTCATCAACAACAGATGCTGATGCGACTTGGGGAGTAACATCGAGTAACTTGTTTAAGGTAAAGGCACTAAATGCGCGCGACAATTGTTTCGCTTCTTGCTCAGCTAGAGGCTTGGTCACATCCAGCAATGGTGGAAGAAAAGGCACAAAGCGCTCAGCAAGTATCTTTTTTAAAATGCCTATAAATTGCGGATCAAGTGCTGCCATGATATTACCCCGGCTTTTTTAACGGATGAAGTCTACGGGTCTCACCTGTTGTAGCCCAATAGCTTCCTGACTTTCCATTTTTAGGCCAACCAACTTCGTGATCAACCAGACAGTCCATTAAAGCCATAACTTCATTTCCAAAATGGATTGCATCACTATCAAGAAACTCAAATGATATTGAATTAAAATGGCAGCCGAAAATATTTCTAACCTGAACTATTCGAGATATTTCTTCTAGGTGGGGTGCCAATTCCTTTTCAATATAAAATGAAGTTCCATCAATATTTTTTTGTAGATGCTCAACTTTAAGTGCATTCTTTAGCTTCTTATCAATCGCTGACAATAAATCACCTAATGTATAGGCAGACTCACTCCGACGGGGAACATGACATTCATAGATTATTGTCAAAAAATCCAAGGCAGCCTCTAATATCACTCCTGCTTTAGAACAAATAAGTTGTGGATCTGGAGAATCCGCATTTAAAAGCTCTCTCAATTTATCGACATCAGGAATACTTTTAGTAATTGATATACCTTTTGAAAGTGACCATTTATTCAGCTCAACAAATTGACACTGACCATTTTTAAGCCAACCCCAACGAAGCTTTTGTTTCCAAGACCTGTAATGCGTAGTGATAATACAATGTTTGAAATTTGAAGCCTCGTTAAACAACATTTCAATCAGTCGGTCAACATGAGGCTCATCGACACTGCCCAGTACATCATCCAGAACCAAAATAGTGTTTTGAGGGTCATCCATTTTTGCGAGTGCAAGAAACACACACAATCCTAAAGTATCCAAATGTGAATCGCTAAAATAGGCTTGCGGCGGAGTCTTATCGGCTCCACGAAACTCAGCAGCTATTTCCAATGATGCTCGTTTTACTGGATCAAGCTCCAAAGAAATTTTGTTCATCCCTTCACCAGGGTGGACCATTTCATACAATTCACCGACATTAACTGCTATACGGTGAAGAACCTCATCTGTAAACTTTTTACGTTCAAACTCAACTGCATTTAGCATTTTTTTAAGATGAGGCAAAACCAAATCCAATTCAGTTTT
>CAMLML010000041.1 GCA_946481095.1 uncultured Cellvibrio sp. | reverse complement strand
TGTATCACGATATAGGTAAAGGTCGCGGTGGAGATCACTCCACTTTAGGTGCTGTTGACGCAGAAGAGTTTTGCAAACGCCATCAAATTTCACCACGCGAAACCCGTCTGGTTTGCTGGCTGGTTGAAAAACATTTATTGATGTCTGCTGTTGCACAAAAACAGGACATCTCCGACCCTGATGTCATTCTTCAATTTGCCAACAAAGTGGGCGACCAATTACATTTGGATTATCTCTATTGTTTAACTGTAGCGGACATTAACGGCACCAATAATCAATTGTGGAACCCCTGGCGTGCAAGCTTATTGCGACAGCTTTATCTGGATACGCGCCGTGTACTGCGGCGCGGGCTTGAAAACACCATCGACAAACAGGATTTAATTGAAGAAACCCAGCAAGCTGTTATTCGCAATCTTACCCGCAAGGGAATTTCGGAAAGCACTATTCGCGAAGTCTGGGCTGACATGGGTGAAGATTACTTTCTACGCGAAGATTTCACCGATATTGCATGGCAAACACAGGCCATTATCGAACATCAGGATGACAAACCTTTGGTATTGATTAAAAAGGCATCCAACAAGGAATTGGAAGGTGCCACACAAATTTTTATTTATACCAAAAATCAGAAAAATGTATTTGTCGCAGCATCAACCCTATTGAGTGAACTGAATTTAAACATTCAGGATGCGAAAATCTACAGTTCCAAATCAGGTTACACCATTGACACATTCTTCGTGCTGGATGAAAACAGTGAGCCACTCGATGACAACCCGGATCAACGCAAACAAATACAACAAGCACTGGAAGAGGAATTATCACTGGTCGATAACTATCGCGAATTAATTGGCCGCCGTACTCCTCGACGTTTGAAATATTTTGCATCACCAACACGCACCAGCCTGCATATCGATAGCATTCGTAATTGCAGTGTATTGGAAGTAATAAGCCCGGATCGTCCTGGATTATTGGCCTGTATCGGCCGCATTTTTATTAATTCCGATATTCAATTGCTCAACGCAAAAATTGCCACTTTGGGTGAACGAGTAGAAGATATTTTCTTTATTGTCACTGCTGATGGAAAACCGATTGTTGATCCTGCATTGGCTGAACGTTTGCAACGCGATATTTGTGAAGAGCTCGATAAACGCGTAGATAAAATTTAATCGTAAAAATGTAGGGTGGGCATAAAGCGAAGCGTGCCCACGCTGTCGAGTTATATCAGGTGGGCACGCTTCGCTTTATGCCTACCCTACCAACGAACAAGAGTTGTTATGAATCCCGATTTACATTTATTACATCCCTATCCTTTTGAAAAGCTGGCAGCGTTAAAAGCCGGTGCTAATCCACCTGCAACTTTAACTGACATCATGTTGTCTATCGGCGAACCCAAACACCAACCACCACAATTTGTGTTGGATAGTTTAATCAACAATCTGAATAAATTATCCAGCTACCCTACAACAAAAGGTATTCCGGAATTACGCAAAGCTATTGCCGACTGGCTGGATAACCGATTTAGGTTAAACGGAAAAATTAATTTCGACCAACATATTTTGCCAGTAAACGGCACGCGTGAAGCTTTATTTGCATTTGCACAAGCCGTTGTTGATCGCAACAAAAAAAATCCTGTAGTGGTTTCTCCCAATCCGTTTTATCAAATTTATGAGGGCGCAGCGATTTTATCAGGCGCACAACCTTATTTTTTAAATTGCACAGAAGAAAATCATTTTATTCCGGATTTTGATTCTGTACCTGCATCTATTTGGCAGGATACGCAACTATTATTTATTTGTTCGCCCGGCAATCCAACCGGCGCTGTTATGTCATCGGAACAATTAAAGAAGTTAATTGCACTTGCTGATCAATATAATTTTGTAATCGCTTCTGATGAATGTTATTCAGAATTATATTTTGATGAAAAAAATCCACCGGCGGGATTGCTTCAAGCCTGCGCTGAACTGGGACGCAATGATTTTTCCCGATGTGTGGTTTTTCACAGTTTATCCAAACGATCCAACCTGCCCGGTTTGCGCTCGGGCTTTGTTGCGGGCGATGCCAAAATCCTGGAAAAATTTTTGCTCTATCGCACTTATCACGGTTGCGCTATGCCAGTACCGACACAAATTGCCAGCGCTATAGCATGGCAAGATGAACAGCATGTTATTGCCAATCGTCAGGCTTATCGTGAAAAGTTCGATGCCGTTTTAGACATTCTGGATGGTGCATTAAAAGTTGAAAAGCCCGATGCCAGTTTTTATCTCTGGCCGAAAACTTCAATTAAAGGCGAACTGTTCGCGCAACAATTGTTTGCACAACAAAAAGTAACCGTGTTACCAGGCAGCTATTTAGCGCGAGAAGCTGATGGTATAAACCCCGGCGAAGATTATGTACGCATGGCACTGGTTGCACCTTTGGCTGAATGTATTGAAGCGGCTGAACGAATTAAATTGTTTGTGCAAGGTCTATGACCACAAAAAATCCAACCAAAAAAGAACGCGTCGATTTTATTTTGCAAAAATTGCAAAGTCTTTATCCTGCACCACCCATTCCCTTGCAGCATAAAGATACTTATACATTATTAATTGCGGTGCTTTTATCCGCACAATGCACTGATGAGCGCGTGAATAAAATTACACCTGCATTGTTCGCACTAGCGGATAACCCACAGGATATGGCAAAAGTGCCTGTTGAAAAAATTCAGGACATTATTCGGCCCTGTGGTTTGTCACCACAAAAATCCAAAGCAATTTCAGCTTTATCGCAAATATTAGTAGAAAAATATCAAGGACAAGTTCCAGAAGATTGGCAAGCATTGGAAAGTTTGCCGGGAGTCGGACACAAAACCGCCAGTGTCGTCATGAGTCAGGCATTTGGTCACCCTGCATTTCCTGTGGATACCCATATTCATCGCCTGGCGCAACGATGGGGATTAACGGATGGCACCAATGTGACGCAAACAGAAAAAGATTTAAAACGCCTGTTTCCGCAATCCAGCTGGAATGCACTGCACTTGCAAATCATTTATTATGGGCGCGAATTTTGTTCAGCTCGCGGATGTGATGGCACAGTGTGCGAAATATGCAGAACCTGTTATCCGAATCGCAAGAAAGCGAAGGTTGTTTTGAAAACGTAAATCCCTCCCCCGCCTCCCTTTTTCAAAGTGAGGAGCCTGACTACCCTGTTAGGTAGCCAGATAGTTCCCCACTTTGAAAAAGGGGGGACAGGGGGGATTTAAAAATGATTAAAAGAGAAAACCAATGATCAAACTCTACGGCATCAAAAACTGCGACACCGTCAAAAAAGCCCGTACATGGCTGGAAAGCAAAAAAATTGAATATTATTTTCATGATTATCGTGTTGATGGCGTGACTGAAAAACAAATTAAACAATGGATTGCAGAATTGGGATTGGATGCCATGGTGAATAAACGCAGTACCACATGGAAAGCATTAGACGATAAAACCAAAGAAACATTAAATGAAAAAAATGCAGTGAAGGTTTTTTTGGAGCACCCGACTTTAATTAAACGCCCTCTATTGGATAACGGCAAAGTTCGTTATGTTGGGTTTAAAGAAGATGACTACAAAAAGATTTTCACCCCCTAACATCCCCTTCACAGGGGGAGATGGTGAAACAAAAATTATTTTAATTTAACAAACGAGACAACTTCATGACTCAAGTTTACGCATTAGGTTTAGGCATAGGCACACAAAATTCAAAAGGTGAATGGCTGGAGGTATTTTATGCATCACCTTTGTTGCATCCTGACAGCAAAGTCAGCTCCATAATTGCGGGTATTGTGGATTATCGGCAAGGCAATCAAGCGATTGCTGTCAATCAGCAACAAATTATTGAAATCACTTCTGCACTGGAAAAAAATGCATTGATTGAACACGCAACTCTCGCAAATAAATTAATTAACAGTAAACGACCTCTGGTTGTGACATTTTTAGAAACCGACACCAATCCAGCTTCCGTACCTGAAGCTTATTTAAAATTGCATTTGTTATCACATCGTTTGGTTAAACCTCATCAAACAGTGCTTGCCGGAATTTTTGGCGTATTGCCAAATGTAGCCTGGACCAATAAAGGCGCTATTGATATTAACGAATTGGCAGAACATCAATTACAGGCTCGCTTAAAAGGCGAAGAGCTGGAGGTATCCTGTGTTGATAAATTCCCAAAAATGACAAACTATGTTGTGCCCAAAGGAGTTCGAATTGCACACACAGCGCGTGTACGTTTGGGAGCTTATCTGGGTGAAGGCACCACCATTATGCACGAAGGTTTTGTAAACTTTAATGCAGGAACAGAAGGCCCGGCAATGATTGAAGGTCGTATTTCTGCCGGTGTATTTGTCGGTGCAGGTTCTGATTTGGGCGGTGGCAGTTCAACTATGGGCACACTCTCTGGCGGCGGCAATATTGTCATCAGTATTGGCAAAGAATCGTTAATTGGTGCTAATGCAGGGACTGGAATTCCGTTAGGTGACAGATGCAAAATTGAGTCGGGTTTGTATATCACCGCCGGAACAAAAGTCGTTGTTCTGGACGATGCAGGACAGGAAGTGAAAACCATCAAAGCGCGTGAATTGGCTGGTGTAAATGATTTGGTTTTCCGTCGCAATTCCATCAGCGGACGCGTTGAAGTTGTCACCAACAAAAGCGCATTGCAATTGAATACTGCGTTGCATAAGAATTAATTTTTTGTATTTCCCTCCCCTGCCAAGGGGAGGGCCAAGGTGGGGTAAGGATTTTTAAATGCGAATTTTTACCCGCTCCTAACCCTCCCTCTTGGCAGGGGGAGGAACTGAACTGATGTTTAATCCAACAAGAGATCAAAAAAATGGGCGCACAGTGGAAAGCAAAACACCGCGAAGAAGCAGCGAATGCAAAAGGTAAATTGTTTACCAAACTCACTAAAGAAATTATGGTTGCTGCGCGCAATGGTGCTGATCCGGATATGAATCCGCGCTTGCGTCTTGCAGTAGAGGCAGCTAAAAAAGCATCCATGACACGCGAAACGCTGGAACGTGCAATTAAAAAAGGCTCCGGGCAATTGGATGGTAATGTCACTTATGAAAAAGTGACTTACGAGGGTTTTGCTCCGCATCAGGTGCCTGTGATTGTTGAATGTTTGACTGATAATGTGAACCGCACTATTTCATCCATGCGCGTTTTATTTCGTAAAGGCCAATTGGGATCATCCGGTTCTGTGTCCTGGGATTTCAATCATGTTGGAATGATTGAAGCATCACCCTCGAATAAAGATGCTGATCCGGAAATGGCAGCAATTGAAGCAGGCGCTCAAGATTTTGAAGTACAAGATGACGGCAGCACATTATTTATTACGGATATCACCGATTTGGATTTGGTTTCCAAAGCACTACCCGCTCAAGGTTTTACTGTGGTGTCAGCAAAACTTGGATATATACCAAAGAATCCGATGAGTTTGCCGGACGAAGCAATGGCAGAAGTTGAAACCTTTTTAGCCGCAATCGACGACGACGACGATGTGCATGAGGTTTATGCAGCGTTGTGAGGTTAATGAGAATTAGTTAGACCATTGAAGAGTATTTTGCAAAACATAAAATAAAAAAGGCATCCAATTAATGGATGCCTTTCAAAAGCGATCTGAAAATCAAACAGTCGCTGAAGCTTCTTTCGCTTTCACACTGATCGTAATGTCATCCGCCATCTGATCTACATCAACAGTAACAGTACCACCACCGGAAAGATCACCAAACAAAATTGATTCCGCCAAAGGTTTTTTCAACTTGTCCTGAATCAATCTTGCCATTGGCCTTGCGCCCATTTTCACATCGTAACCATGAATCGCCAACCAACCGCGTGCGTCATCGGACACTTCCAGAGTCACATGTTTATCATCCAGTTGTGTTTGCAATTCCATCAGGAATTTATCCACAACGGTTTTGATAGTGTCCAATGTCAGTGATGCAAATTGCACTATCGCATCCAAACGGTTACGGAATTCCGGTGTGAACATTTTCTTGATGGATTCCATACCATCACTTGTATGATCCTGATGGGTGAATCCAATCGAGGCACGACTCATAACATCAGCACCGGCATTGGTTGTCATAATCAAAATCACATTGCGGAAATCGGCTTTGCGTCCGTTATTATCCGTCAGTGTTCCATGATCCATTACTTGCAACAATAAATTGAACACTTCCGGATGCGCTTTTTCGATTTCATCCAACAACAACACACAATGTGGTTGTTTGGTGATGGCATCAGTCAACAAACCGCCCTGATCAAAACCAACATACCCTGGTGGAGCACCAATCAAACGGGAGACTGTGTGACGTTCCATATATTCCGACATATCAAAACGCACCAGTTCCAATCCCATACATTTTGCAAGTTGTCGGCAGACTTCTGTTTTACCCACACCGGTTGGACCTGCAAACAAAAATGAACCAATCGGTTTTTCAGGTGCATTCAAACCGGCACGCGATAATTTGATCGCCGTTGCCAAAGTATCAATCGCTTCGTTTTGTCCGAACACGGTCATCTTCAAATTCTGATCCAGTTTGCGTAGCAATTCTTTGTCAGAAGTTGAAACATGTTTTGGTGGTATACGTGCAATTTTGGCAACAACGGATTCCACATCGGAAACACCAATTGTTTTTTTGCGTTTACTGGCAGGTTGCAATTGTTGATACGCACCGGCTTCATCAATCACATCAATTGCCTTGTCCGGCAAGAAGCGATCGTTGATATAACGCTCAGCCAATTCTGCTGCCGAACGCAATGCGGCGTCGGTGTAACGCAAGTTGTGATGTTTTTCGAAACGTGATTTTAATCCTTTCAAAATTTGATAGGTTTCATCCACGCTGGGCTCGTTCACATCCACCTTTTGGAAACGACGTGAGAGCGCACGGTCTTTATCAAAAATTCCACGATATTCCTGGAATGTGGTTGAACCCATGCAGCGGATTTCTCCTGACGACAACAAAGGTTTTAACAAATTGGATGCATCCATTACTCCACCGGAAGCTGCACCTGCGCCTATGATGGTGTGAATTTCATCGATAAACAAAATGGAATTTTTTTGTTTCTTCAATTCATGCAAAAGCGCCTTGAATCGTTTTTCAAAATCACCACGATATTTTGTACCCGCAAGCAACGCGCCCATGTCCAGCGAATAAACCACACTGGTCGCAAGACACTCTGGAACATCACCATCCACAATTCGTTTTGCCAAACCTTCTGCAATCGCCGTTTTACCAACGCCTGACTCGCCTACCAGCAAAGGGTTGTTTTTGCGACGACGGGAAAGTATCTGGCAAACCCGTTCCACTTCAAGCTCCCGCCCCACCAGAGGATCAATACGCCCCTGAACAGCCGCTTCATTTAAATTGGCTGCAAAGCTATCCAAAGGATGTTGGCTGGAAGATTCACCGGTAGAGGTTTCTTCATCATGATGATCCTGGGAATGACTGCTGGATTGATCCTGCAGATGATCCCCACCATGCCCTGACACTTTCTGGATACCATGACTGATGTAGTTCACCACATCAATTCGCGCAATACTCTGTTGTTTCAGGTAGTAAACCGCCTGGCTTTCCTGCTCGCTGAAGATAGCAACCAACACGTTGGCACCAGTCACTTCTGTTTTTCCGGATGATTGAACGTGGAAAACTGCACGTTGCAATACACGTTGGAAACCCAGTGTTGGTTGGGTTTCCCTTTCAGGATCACTTTCTGGAATTAAAGGGGTGGTGGAATCAACGAATTCAATTA
Source organism: uncultured Cellvibrio sp. (assembly GCA_946481095.1). The sequence continues at coordinate 29,640 of CAMLML010000041.1, read as the reverse complement.
AATCTTTTCGAAGATTGACCAGATCAGCGCCACACGCACGCAATACACTGGCTGCCGAATCGTTGTCGATCAGAGCTAGCAATAAATGCTCGACTGTCATGAATTCATGACGTTTTGATCTCGCTCCTTTGAAGGCAAGGTTCAAGGTGATTTCAAGATCTTTACTCAACATAGTCTCTACCCCTTAATGACAGTTACTACTGATCTGCAATATTCGTGCTTTGGCTCGAATAGGTTTGATATGGGGCTAGTTGTCGTCCTCTTCAACCGCTTCTATATCGCAGACAAGTGGATGCTCATTATCCTTGGCATATTGATTCACTTGTTCCGCTTTAGTTTCAGCAACATCGCGGGAATATATCCCGCACACACCTTTTCCATGCACATGCACAGTCAACATCACACGTGTTGCCTTGTCTCGCGACATACCAAAAAAAACTTCCAGCACTTCTACAACAAACTCCATTGGCGTGTAGTCATCATTTAACAATACAACCTTGTACAGAGGAGGACGTTTTAATCGGGGCTTATCTTCCAAAACCGCCAGGTTCCCATGAGAACCATCGGCAGGATTCTCATTATCTTTACTTAAGGTTAGACGATGCAGATCAATATTGCTCATAGTCACAAGAAAAAATTAAGGGAGACAAAACGCATTCTACATCAAGCGATTTAATTGGGGATATTCTCATTTAGCAGGGAAGTTCACAGCTTTAAGGTCTAGCGCTTGACTTTAGTGCAATAGTTGGATAAAAAAACACCAACTGCGTTATTTGAATGCAGTTTTTAAATGCTCACCATCGATTCCTTGTGAATCACCTCCCGAGCAAATGCAGTACTTGGGAAAACAATAACGAGTGTGCACACACATAATCCAATCCTATTACTCTGAAGAGGGAGTCCATCATGCCTACAGGCTCAGTTAAGTGGTTCAACAACGCCAAAGGTTACGGTTTTATAGTTGCTGATGAAGGTAGTGAAGATTTATTCGCCCACTACTCTGCCATCACAATGGACGGATATAAAACATTAAAAGCCGGACAGAAAGTCAATTTTGATATTATTCAAGGCGATAAAGGCCAACATGCAATTAATATCAGGCCTGAAGAAGTATTGGAAAAATCCAATTTCCAACCTGCTCTGGCTGTATAACCTCGCAAGCTACTGCGTTGTTGCCCCCCATGGGGATTATTTGTCCAAATTTGGCGCATGAATAATCAAATAAATATTTAGCTTTTTGACTTCTTACAATTGACTCAGATGAGTCTACACTTCATCTGATTTCCCTCAAAAGGACAATTAGATGAGTAGAGAATCAAATGGCGAAATAACAGATCCAAGGACAGCATTACAGTTACTTAATGCTGTCCCCATGGGGGTACTTGTTTGCAACGATCATGGAATAATTCGCTATATCAACAATGAATTGACTAAAATGTTTGGTTATGACGAACAGGAGTTGCTCAATCAATCAGTCGATATACTCCTGCCAGTCTCCATGTCTTCCGGCCACGCCAAATTAAGACAATCTTATTGGACATCTCCATCCACACGCTACATGGGTGTCGGGCGTGATTTATTCGGCCGACGTAAAAATAATTCCGAATTTCCGATTGAAGTGGGACTTTCACCACTGGAATCAGATACGGAAAATCTGGTCATAGCAACCGTTGTAGATATCACCCAACGCAAACAATTGGAGCAGAAATTTTCCAAGGTTATCGACGCATCACCCTTTGGCATAATTCTGGTAGATCAAAAAGGTAAGATCCAACTTGTTAACGATAATCTGATCAAACTTTTTGGTTACAGCAAAGAAGAATTGATTGGTAATTCCATGGATATTTTGTTACCGGAACGTTATCAACAGATGCATGAAAAACACCGCAGCAGTTACATCAGCGCACCCAGTTTACGGGCTATGGGCGCAGGGCGCGACCTAACCGGACAACATAAAAACGGAACTGAAATCCCTATCGAAATAGGCCTCAATACAGTAAATGTCGATGATGAAATTCTGGTACTGGCCGTTATCAGTGACATCACCGAACGTAAACGACTTGAATTAAGTCTTCGCCAAGCGAATGCCAATATGGAAGAGTTTACCTACGTTGCCTCGCATGATTTGAAATCACCTTTGCGTGGAATTGCCGATTTAATTGATTGGATTCAGGAAGATCTGGGTGACAATGTTCAAGAAAGTGTAAAAAATAATATCGATAGGATTAAAATTCGCATTTCACGCATGGAAAATCTTGTGAGTGATTTATTGATTTACGCGCGCGCCGGTCAACGTAGTAAAGAGCAACAACGCGTTAATTTTCACGAATTGATTCGAGGCATTGTTGAAATGCACCCCATACCCGATAACTTTGTCATCAATACCGACATTCGATTAACTGAAATTACAACGGCAAAAACGCCACTGGAAACAGTTATTCGCAACCTATTCAGCAATGCACTCAAACATCACGACGGCGAAAATCCACAAATTAACATCAATGTAAAAGGTGAAGGCAGTTTTTGCGTAATTGATATCAAAGATAACGGCCCCGGAATTCCCGAATCAGCCCAGGAACGAGTGTTCCGTCTGTTCCAAACACTCACCAATAGTGTCAGATCTGGCAGTGGAATTGGATTGTCTCTGGCAAAACGTCTTGTTGAAAGCCATGGAGGAAGAATTGAATTAATCGCCAAAGATGGACAGCGTGGCACTACTTTTACTGTTTATTGGCCACGTTATCCACGAAAAGATATTGTCGAATAATGAGGAAATAAAAAAATGACTGTCACTATTTTATTAGTTGAAGATGACGATGTCGCGGCTGAAGCAGTCAGTCGAAATTTAAAAAAATTGTCAATCGACTATCCTATAGTTCACGCCAACGATGGTCAGGAAGCCTTGGATATTTTATTAAATAAACATCCTGATAAAAAAATTATCAGGCCCTTTTTGGTTTTGCTCGATCTGAACATGCCCAGGATGAATGGATTTGAATTTCTGAATATCATCCGAAACGATGAACATCTAAAAGACAGTGTCGTATTTGTGTTAACGACCTCCGATGATGACAAAGACAGATCCCGCGCTTACCACGAATGCATTGCTGGCTACATGGTGAAATCAAGCGTAGGTCCACAATTTGCAAAACTGGCTGCACTGCTGGAATCCTACAAAATGGCAGTTACCTTACCCAAGTGATCCTATGATAAATTATTCAGGCAGAACAGATGAATCCATAAAAGTACTCGTCATAGATGACGACGATGTTGATCGTGAAAAAATTTTACGCTTGCTTAAAAAAATTCCTTTGGATGTCAATGTAAAAGAAGGCAGCTCCGCCAAAGATGCCAGCAACCTCATCAATCAATTCGAGTTTGATTGCGCAATTCTGGACTATCAATTAAAAGATGCACTGGGCTCGGAAATTGTCAGCTTGATGAAACAGCGCAACGCACATCCGGTTGCCATCATTATGGTCAGCAATAATACCGATCAACAACTGGTGGCCAATGTTGTTCGCGATGGTGTTTTCGATTATTTACCCAAACAATATCTGGCAGTAGAGAATTTACATCAATCACTAATCAACGGATTGGAATGGGCGCATCAAGAGCAAATTATTCGCGAAGATTCAGAAAGGTTGGAACAACTGAGTCAGGGCTTGCCTCATCTTATCTGGAGTTGTGACGCTCAGGGCAACTGTGAGTTTTTAAATAAAAAATGGCTGGATTACACAGGTAAACCCGTCACATCACATTTGGGACAAGGCTGGATTGAAACCATTCATACCGAAGATCAACCTTTGTTTTTATCCAAATGGATAGAATGTTTGAAATCAAAAATACCTTTTTATGCAAAATCACGTTTACAAAAGTCAACTGGCCAATACGAATGGTTTGATGTTCGTTCCAATCCACATATTGATAAAAATCAGAGTGTCATTCGTTGGCTATGCTCTGCGACCAATATTCATGAATTGGAAATTATCAACAAAGCATTGGCTGTCAGTGAAAATCAATTTCATGCCTGTTTTGATAATTCACCAATCCCCATGTTATTAATTACTGAAACAGGTACAGTTGTTCAACACAACAGTGCCTTTATCAAATTACTTCGCCATGATCAGATGTCTGAAATTCAAAATATCCAACAAATATTAAACGAGAATCAATATCTTGATCACCAGGATAAAATCAAAGATTTACAAGTATTACGTCATGCGCATATTGAATATGAAACCACCTACATTGGCGATAATAATCGGACAATACCGGCTCTTGTGTATGCAGCTGCAATAGATAGATTGCAAAATATCAATTTATTTCTATTACAAATATTTGATTTAACCGATCATAAAACACGGGAACAAGAATTAATTCGTCTTGCACATTTCGACACTCTGACCAATCTTTTTAACAGAACCCGGCTGTATCAGGAACTGAATGCATTGGTAGCACGCTTCGAACGCCACAAAATTCCATTCGCTATACTGTTTGGCGATATTGATCACTTCAAGCAAATCAATGATGGCTATGGTCACGACATTGGCGACTATGTACTGAAAATAATAGCGCGCCGCCTTAAAAAACTGTTGCGACAGGATGACATGATCGCCAGATTGGGTGGAGATGAATTTATTATTTTGCTTGACGGTGTTAATCGATACGAAATAGTGGCTTCAATTGCTGAAAAAATTCTGTCGAGTATTGTTAAACCCATCCGTATTCGGGAATCACAGAAAATTTATATTAATATGAGCCTTGGAATTGGAATTTTTCCATCTGACGGACAAGACTCGGCAACTCTATTGCGTAACGCTGACAGCGCACTTTATGAAGCGAAGAATAACGGCCGCGGTCGCTTCCAACTTTATCGCAAAGAATTAACCGATTTTGTTCACTATCGCCTGCTATTGGATTCTGACTTGCGTAAAGCTATTACAGGATCACAATTTGAACTCTATTTTCAGCCTGTTATTAATTTATCGACCAACAAAATTACGTCTGCAGAAGCATTAATTCGATGGAACCATCCCAAACGGGGACTGGTTTTTCCGGGAGATTTTATTTCTTTTGCAGAGGAATCTGAATTAATCAATCGCATCGGGAATTGGGTCATCCGTGACGCCATCCGATGCCAATCGGAGATTATCAGTGCCGGTTTCAATCTGCCTCTTGCTATCAATATTTCTGCAAAACAATTTCAACAGGGCGACATTGTCAATCAGTTTAAAGATGCTTTGAAAGGTTATCCGGTTTCACCTGAACAATTTACCATCGAAATTACGGAACAAACCTTTCTGGAAAGAACCGAGTACAACCTGCAACAGGTAAGTCGATTGAAAGAATGCGGATTCAAAATCTCGCTTGATGATTTTGGTGTGGGTTATTCTTCGCTGAGTTACATACTGAGATTTACTCCTGATCAGCTTAAAATTGACCGATCTTTCATTAATCAAATTGGCAAAGCAAAAGAACACAATGAAATGGTCAGGGCTATTATCGGACTGAGCAAAATTATTCCTATGAAAATAATTGCAGAAGGCATAGAAACCGACGCCCAAAAATGGTTTTTAATTGAAAACGAATGCGATTATGCACAGGGATATTTATTTTATAAGCCCATGCCGCTATCCCAGTTGCTGCAATTACTTATTGCACAGTCTGCACATTAGGATTTTCTTCAAACGCCCATCGCAATATTTCCATCCAGAGACTAGAATCAGCTCATCCCTTTTCAGGGATGGAAAGTTTTAACCAATCAATAACAATTTAAGGAGTCACTGATGTCAAACCCCTATCAAACACCTGCAGGCCAATTGCAAACTGATGATGATCAGGCATTTGGTGAAGTGAGTTTTTTTAATCCCTCTGGACGTATTAATCGATTGCGTTACTGGGCACATACCATGGTATTACTCTTGGGAACGCTACTGATAGGGGGCATTATTGCCGGAATACTGAGCTTGATTTCTCCATATTTAGGATTTGGAGTTCTCGGTATTACGTATATTGTCATGATTGTTTTTTCATTTATTGTGACAATACAACGATTGCATGACATGAATTATTCAGGGTGGCTCTCTATTTTATTAATTATCCCTTTAGCCAGCTTTGTGCTGTGGATAATGTTGATTGCTATACCCAGCACTCCGGGTAGAAACAATTATGGTTTGGAACCACCACCAAACAAGACCTGGCATTGGGTTGCAGGATTGATAATGCCGATACTCACCGTCGTTTTTACCATTGGTCTTCTGGCAGCAATTGCGATACCTCAATATCAAAAATATGTTGAACGTTCACAAGCTGCTCAGGAACAATCTTACGAATACGAACAAACGTCAGAATCCGATAGTTATTACACTGATGATGCACAAGCTGAATCAGAAACGACTGATGGAGAATATGACGATACTCAGGAAACAGAAACTTATATGGACGACGCTTCTGAGGAGATGACGGAAGAAACTATCGAGGAAAGCACTGAAGAGAACACAGAAGAAAATTCTGCGCAATAATCAAACCCGCAATCCGAATAAAAAGCAGCTTGACTGCTTTTTATTCGGGAATTAAGTAAATTACAAAACCCCGGCCCCTTTAATTTCCCAATACGCATTGGCAACCCGGACAGCGAGTTCATTAGCTGTGCAATCAATCGCATAAACACCTGAAGAAACCAAGCGATTGTGTGATTCCTGCCGCTCCTGCACAAAACGTTTGGCACTGGCATAAGTCAATGCATCATCAAAAGTATTGATCGGATTTTCAATCAGTTCATCAAGAATTTTTTCACGAATATTGGCCACCATCACCAGATGACGTTTTTTTAATAAATTAACCGCCATCATTAATTCGCTGTTGTCTTCATCGCGCGAGTTGGTTACCAACACAATTAAAGACCGCTTGGTTTGCAGCATCGATAATTTTTCAGCGGCTTTAATATAATCAGCGGTTGATTGACTGGCATGCAAGTCATAAATTCCGTTTAACAACACTTTTACGCGGTCAATTCCTTTTTGTGGAGGAATCCAGCGCATCCCACTGCCGAAACTGATTAGACTGACGTTATCACCTTGTTTGAGTGCAATATAACTCACCAACAACATAGCATTCAGTGCGTGATCGAAATGGCTCAACTCATCATCTTTTGCGCGCATGCGGCGACCGGAATCAATCATCAGCACAATTTGTTGATCACGCTCATCCTGATATTCACGTGCAATCATTTTTTGTCGCCGCGATGTCGCTTTCCAATCTATTTGCCGCAAACTATCGCCCTGACGATATTCACGCAATTGATGGAATTCCATACCTTCACCGCGACGCGGTTTTTTCTTGATACCCATTTGGCTGGTGTGATTTTCCGTTGCCAGAATCGCATAGTTGGCAATCGCCATAAAATCAGGAAAAACTTTGGCTTCAGATTGTTCACCTACCCAATAACGTATTACCCAAAATCTAAACGGGCTTGGTATTTCAACATGGGTTTGGGTTAATAAGAGCGAACCGCGCATTAACGGGCGTAACCAGTATTCACTTTTGCTGGTTTGATCAGGTGCAAGCTCGATTTCCAGTGGTAAATATTGATAGTTGACGTTGCCGGGAATACCGTCAAACAATTTAACTTGAATTGCACGACGAAAGTTATGGCGTATTTGCAATTTAACACGCGTCCATTTATCCACCGCAAGATTTTGTGTAATTTCACGTGTGATCTCCAATGGCGGTATTTGTCGCGATGCCAAAAAATCCAGCGCAGCCAAAACCAATAAAATAACCAAAGCCCAATGTAATACCGGAAGATCAATTCCCAGCTGAAAATAATGTCGGGTAAATAGATTTAAAAAAATGATAGCTCCCAACAATAACAGACTATAAACAAAACCTGTTGTCGGTGACCATACTCGACGCATATTGGGCCGTGTTATTGACATGCTTCAGTGCCTTGGTGCTGCTACTTGAGACAATATAGTCTGCAGGATTTTCTCGGCAGCCACACCTTCAATTGCCAATTCAGGTGATAACAAAATTCTGTGGCGCAATGCCGGGATAAACATTTTTTTCACATCATCCGGAGTTACAAAACTATTGTTATTGAATAACGCATAAGCGCGTGCAACTGATAAAAGTGCGATGCAAGCACGCGGCCCTGCGCCACGGGTAATTCCTGCCCATGAACGGGTTGAACGAACCAACTTCACAATGTACTGAAGTATTTGCTCATCCACCGTAATTTGTTCGGCGATTTTCTGCAGACTTAATACCTGAGTAGGTTTCAACAAAGTGCGAATATTTTCCAAACCAAATCCACCCTGATTTTGCGAACAAATTTGACGCAGCATAATTTGTTCATTTTCTTCGTTGGGATAATCGATCACCACCTTTAACATGAAACGATCCAATTCAGCTTCCGGTAACGGATAAGTTCCTTCCTGTTCAATCGGGTTTTGTGTCGCCAACACCATAAAAGGTTCACCGGTTTTAAAGGACTCACCTTCAATGGTAATTTGACCTTCCTGCATCACTTCCAATAAAGCCGCTTGCGTTTTTGCAGGTGCACGGTTGATTTCGTCAGCCAATAATAAATTGGTAAATACCGGCCCCCGACGAATTTCAAATTCCTGTTTGGACATATTGAACATGGCATGTCCTGTGACATCACTCGGCATTAAATCCGGGGTGAATTGCACACGCGAAAATTGCCCGCCAAAACATTTCGCCAGGCTGCGTACCAATAATGTTTTTCCCAATCCGGGAACACCTTCAATTAATACGTGCCCACGTGCGATAAGTGTGATCAACACTTGTTCCAACACCTCGTCCTGTCCTATCAATACTTTTTTAATTTCATTAAAAATATGATTGGCAAGTTGACTGGCTTGTTGCAAACGAGTGTCCGTTGTTGATTTTTCATTTTCACCGGTTTCATTGGTCATGGTGTGCACAGACTCCGTGGGGTTAAGTGAATTATTGTCAGTCATATTCGTTTCCTGATGATTTGCAAATGAGCGATTACTCTCGCCAAATCCTGTGGTTCATGTATATCGTCAGCAAATAAAGCGCGTCTGATAACATCCTGCGACAATCCGGTGAGCTCGTGTAAAAAATCCAGTCGCGATTGCCCTGATGAGTCACTTTGATTGCCATGTAATTGATGATGTTTTTCCAATAAATCCAAAATATCTTTACGCAATACAACCAACAGCTGTGGGCTTTGAAATTTTCTCCACAACAAAACACCTGAAGCATATAAATGCTCCGCCAAGCTGCGGCGCGCTATAGTTTGCTGCACAAAAACCGGGCCCAAGGTTTGGCTTTTGTTCCATAACCACAAACACAAAGCCAGTAAGCAGGCCAATAACCCATAAGGTGCCTTTTGCCAGATGATAGCCGAGAGCGATGGCGCGTCCTGATTAATCAAAATCCAAACGCGCCCGTTGCGATTAACTGAATTCCATAAAGCATAAGCATGATCATGACAATCAATACGTTTGTTGGACCAAATATAGGTATCACTTAAAAAAGTAACAGAACCATCCCCCCAATTAAAATACAGCATATGTTCCGAACGTTCCTTGGCCAGCCCTTCATCATCCAGGTCATCGTAATCATAATAAACAAATGCGTCTTCATAGCTGAAATCAAATATCAAGGGTTTATCTTCAGACGCGAAAGTCACCGCTGTGGTTTCTTTTTTCTTGCCACATCGACGCCAATAATCTTCTTTCTGCTTACGTTTTTTATTCTCTGCTTCTATTTGTTCAGGTGTTTTGGTTTTTTCCTTGGTTTTTTCCTTAGCGTCTTCTTTGGCTTGTTTTTGCTGCTCTTGCTGTTTTTTTTGTTTTTCTTCTTCCAATTCTTTATCTTTTTTCTTCAGGTCTTTTGAAATTTCTTCAAAAAAATCACCTTTTTCTTCATAGATTTCAGGTGCAGGTTCGATACTGAAATCATCCAACAGTAAATCATTTTCCTTGGTATGCGATCCAACAAAAGGATTTTGCGAAGAAGCAATCAAGGTTCCGCCTGTTTCAACCCAGTCACGCAGACGATGATAACGATCTTCATTCAGGGTTTTATAGGCGTTGACCAAAATAATAGTGTCATCCTGTTGCAACTCAACATTGCGCCAACTGCCCTTATCCAGCAACTGTTGATTTTTAACAAGACTGACAGGAACACCTTGCTTTTGTAAAAATAATTTCGCTGCAAGAAAATCATTTTGCATAGCCGCTTTGGAAAAGCCATGATCCACTTCTTCTTCGACCCAATAAAACAAACTGGACAACCAATAAACCAAACCGGCGATTAATAACCCAACCACCACACTGACTATCAGCATGCTTTTATGTGCGGGGCTCATATTTTCACCCCGGTTTGATTTAACCAGCATTGATTCCAATTAGAGCAAAGCTGCAATAATTCCTGCTCATCGGGAAATAAGTGACCATAAGCCAAGCGACGCCAGACTGATGTCAATCGCGAAAAATAATCCATACGCGATGTCATATCTTCCTGTAGTTTTATCAGTTTCGGCAAATCGATTTTCATGGCCTGCAAACATTCCATTTCAGTAAAACCATCTTCAATTCCAACACCGGTAAAAATCAAATGTGCAAGACTTGCGCGGTACAGCAATGCCAAAGCCGCCCGCTTGTCACCCGTATTTAATAACGCCATAGCAGCCGCATTGACATCATCTGGCAAGGATTCCTGACGCACGTCCATACCAAATAATGTTACCGGTTTTTCTTTCACGACAGGATTAGCACCCACCCTGACAAATTGTGCAGATAACCAATGACGGTATCGATATATCAACAGTACGATTAATCCAATTACCAATAACCACAGCAATAATTCAAATACTTGCCCCAAGCTTATCGCTTTGTCTTCCGATCCTTCCAACAGTTTCAAAAGCCATTTGATAAATGCCGACTCATCATCTTCGTCAGGATTTTTTAAACGCAAGCGATTAACTTTTTCTTTATTACTGAATTCATCCTGTTGCAATAATTCATTAATCGATTGTTTTGCACTATTGCGATCAAGATCTGTTGGCTCACCCAAAATTTCTGATTCAACAATAGCGTCCGCTTTATAAACGGGATCCTCATTTGCATGGACGGGACGTTGCGCATCAATCAAAAAGAAAACACCCAGCATTAACAGCATCGACAATACAGCCTGTGAAACCTGGCGTTTGCTGACTATGCGTCGAAACGCAATATCCAGATCCCAGGCTTCCAATTTAATACGTCGGTTTAAATAAAGTGAAAAGCCACAGGCCACATAAAAAGGGGCAACCAGCCACATGGCCAGATAACCTATGACGTGCGATACATAATCTGCAACAATTGACTCACTGTCCCAAAAAAAATTAGCCCAATCAATGTTGATTTCTTCGGGGATTAATGCCCAGACAATTCCGATCACGCCCAGCGTAATAAAACATTCCAACAAGAAGCCCAAAAAATGTATCCAACCGGATGGTGTGGAATCTTCGCGATGCAATACCGATAAACGCTCTTGCCTGCGAGCACCACTCAAACCTTCCAATTGCAACACGGGTAAATCCATACTGCGACTGAAACTCAATCGTCGCCAGGTCAAGCTAAGAAAAATTTGTTTAAATGCCAAAGCAGGAAATGTTTTTAGCGTACTGCGCAAGTCAGGCATTTCATTGAACACGGCATGACTTAAAAAATAAAGTAGAGGCCTTTCATAAACAGGTTTGAGCCACCACACAAAAAACATGGCCCAAATCAGAAGGTTTTGTGGAAATAACAAAGACAATAAAAAAAACGGGAAACTGACAATGAACCAGATTTTCATCATAGGCCACCACCAACGACGCGCCATCAGAATACCTAAATCAACTGCTTCCCATGCAGGCCTGGGCCTGATTTCAATAGTGACCTGATCTAAATTCACGCTGATTGATCTCCCTGTTCACCGCGCAAATGGCGACCACTCAACACAAAATAAATAATCACGATAAACCATAAAAATCCGCCCACCAAATATTTTTGCCAGGGATCAAAAATATTATTGGACGACCAAAAGGCTTCAATAAATGCCGCTATCACCAACATCAGAATCACGCCATACATTAATTTAATCGCTACCGCACTGCCACGCTTTAAAGATTCCAGTCGTGTGTAATTTCCCGGCGCCAATAAACTGTATCCCAACTTCAGTCCTGCAGCACCGGCAATCGTAATGGCAGTGAGTTCGAAACTGCCATGTGCAATCACAAAGGTAAAAAATGTTTCAGTAAACCCGGCATTGGTTAAATGACCTGCTACTGCACCAAATAATAATCCGTTGAATACCAGAAAAAATATTGAACCTACGCCTAACATAATGCCCGATGCAAAAGTGCGAAATGAAACGCTGATATTGTTGTAAATATAAAAACCAAACATTTGCATATTGGTGTCTGAATCACGCGCACTGCCTAATACACGATTTGTGGGATCATACATTGCTTCGAACTCACCAACCTGATCCGGTGAGGTCACTGTGTACACCAGATCCGGCTGCCACAAAATTGCCAAAAACAAGACCAATGCCGGCACATAAAGCAAAGCCGTTGCCCACCAGAGATAAACCTGTTGTTGACGAACCAGGCGCGGAAACTCTGCCACAATAAAACGAATTAGCTGATGAATCACCGGTTGCTTGCGACGATAAAGTTGTTGATGCCCGCGCACCACCAGATCCGACAGGGAATCAACCAGATGACTGGAGTAACGTCTGTCTTCTGCCAGTGCGTGCAAATGACACACTTTTCGATAGCGTGCAGCAAAGCTGCTAATTTGACTTGCATTCAAACGACCATTTGGTTTTTCCAATTCTGCAATATCACTTGCCAGGTTTTGCCACAACAGTTGGTAGGTTTGTTCGAATTGTCCTTGCTTCATAAAAACTCCTAATATTTTCCAACCAAAGTATTGGCCATTTGTTTAATGGCGATCACCGGATCTTTCGCAGAAATCACTGGCTGCAAAATAACGGCTAATTCACTTTGACGATCGTTAGATAAAAATTTACTGCGCTCTGCAAAAGCTAACAATGCACGCTGCTCATCTGTTGAAAAATCGCCTGGCACAGGCATTTGCCCTTTGGCTTCAAAACTGGGATCACGCACTGGCGGTATGTCATACACCACTATAGTACCCGCAGCTAAATCGCCAAGGCGTTTGAATTGTTTATTGCAAAGGCTGGCGATGATTCCGGTGAGATAAAACATCGGTAATATATCGACCACACGCAACAAGTTGCGCAAGAGAGACGGCGCGAAAGTGACCGGAGTAGCATCGTCATTAATCACATGAATACCCATACTTTTTTTACCCGGTGTTCGCCCATGTCGGGTCACTTCAAAAAAAACCGGATAAAACCATTCCAGCAAAAAAATGAGTATCAAAATCAGCCCGCCGCTGGAATCAATAAAACGAATAGGAATAGCCAGAATAATGTAGACAATAAAACGAATGAACAAATCAATCAGTTGCGCAAGGCAACGCACAGCAAATCCGGCAGGAGTTAAAGGCAAGGAAGCGCCTTCGGGGGTTTCCAGTGAATGGCGGGTATCAAGTAACAAAATCAAAAGTCCTTAGTCAATCGGCGCTGGTTTTTATTGCATCCAACAACTCGTTGGTTATAACACGCCAACAAAGTAATAATGGCTAGAGCATAGCGGATCAAGTCAAAACTGAACAGCCGTCAAACAGAATTTTTAAGATCACAACTTTTGTGCAGCGAAACAAATTAGATCAAACCACTTCCGTCTTCTTCTCACCACAACGACTGCATTGATACAGAGTAACCAGCTTTCCTTGCTTCACATCGAATTGTTTTGCTTGAACAATTTTCCATTTATGAAAGCCACTACGACAGAGAGTTTTGCCTTTGTGTTTTTCAAAAGGACTTGGTTTCTTGAAAGGAAGTATGTCGCCCATAAGAAATCCGGGGGTTAAGTACGGGGCAAGGTAACGCCGCGTTGTCCTTGATATTTTCCACCACGGTCTTTGTACGATGTATCACAAACTTCATCTGATTCAAAGAACAGCATTTGTGCAACACCCTCATGCGCATAAATTTTTGCAGGTAAAGGTGTAGTATTTGAAAACTCCAGTGTGACATGCCCTTCCCACTCGGGCTCCAGTGGCGTGACATTGACGATAATACCGCAACGTGCGTAAGTCGATTTACCCAGGCAAACCGTCAAAATGCTGCGTGGAATTCGAAAATATTCAACCGTTCTGGCCAGTGCAAATGAATTGGGTGGAATGATGCAAACATCACTTTTGATATCGACAAAACTTTTTTCATCAAAATTTTTGGGATCAACAACAGTTGAATGCACATTGGTAAAAATCTTGAATTCATCTGCACAACGAACATCGTATCCATAACTGGAAGTGCCATAAGAAACAATTTTGTGTCCGACGGCATCATAACGAATCTGATTGGGTTCAAAGGGTTCAATCATGCCGTGTTGTTCTGCCATACGGCGCATCCATTTATCCGATTTGATGCTCATGTGCTTGCCTCTTGAATATAAAAGTCAGTGTGAAAATGCGGCGCGCATGTTACCACGTTCGAAAAATGATAGGGGCAGATCACTCATCACCGACCAAAGTAAAAGGCATGGCGTTGGTGGGTTTTTCTGTAACAACATCACCGGATCTGGCAATCATAGCTGTCAGTATCTGCCGCATATGGTTCAGCACCAGCCACTGTTGATCCAGCCGGGCCAGCTTGTCCATCAACAGAGATTGTGTTGCGACTGTGTTTTGTTCAGGACGCCTGTACAAATCCAACAATTGCCCTGACTCTTCCAAGCTAAAACCAACCGAGCGCGACCTTTGCAAAAAACGTAGCTCATCAACATCCTGCAAGCTGTAATGCCTGTAACGATTTCCGGACGATCTCTCCGGCACAACCAACCCCAACAATTCGTAGTGTCTGATCGCTTTTGTTGTCAGACCTGTGGCCTCTGCTACTTGACCTATATTCATGCCCCCTCCCCCGATTCAACATGCTGTGAGATTGGTGTGAAGAATAAACCTTTCCCTTGGGTTAATGTTGGAATAAATACCTGTCAGTCGTTACGAATCCGAAGATGATAGCGATAACATATTCAAAATTGAGTTAAAAAGTCAGTAAAAATGCCGTCTGAAACATCAAAAAAACCAATTTTAGCGACAGATTATTCGCACACAATAAATATAATGTTAACAAAATCATAAATTTATCCTTTTTTCTTGACTTAACGCTTTAATAATCCAGAATCAGTTGTATTCATTACAATAAATTTCAGGTTCCACCATGGCCTCACGACTCGAATATATCGACTACAACCACAGTGAATGGAAACTCATGTGGGAAGAGCTAGGGAAACAACCCATTAATGAAGGCGACCCACTTTGTATTAATGATGGGCAGTGCTGGGAATACATCAGTTCCAGTGCTGATCATCATTATTTTCGGCACAACAATCACCCTCAAACCAACCGCCCTGAACACATCTATCTGGAGCGCAATACCAGTCGATTCAGTTGGGTTGCCATGTCCGCCTGAAGCCAGTGCTTTCATGACCTGAAGCATCCCGTGGCTCGTGCAAATATGCTAATGTGCCACCCCGATTTGGCACTGCGATCTCTTCCATGAACAGCTTGATAAAATTTGTTGGTATTGGCGGACTGGCAACTGCCCTGCAATACGCTTTAATGATTCTGTTGATTGAGTGGTTGCAACTGCAAGAAGTGTTGGCCTCTGCAAGTGCCTATGCCATATCAGCTGTTTTTAATTATCTGGCTAACTATTACTTCACTTTTGGTAGCAATCAGAATCATCTGCAAACATTTTCAAAATTTGTAGTAGTAGCCGGGCTGGGACTTGGATTAAATACACTTTTATTTTATGCACTATTTAACCTGGGTCTTCACTATTTAATAGCGCAAATTTTCGCAACGCTGGTAACCCTGTGCGTTAACTTTGCTGCCCATAAACTTTGGATTTACCGGAAATAATAATGAATAAACACGCTCAAATTATGTCACTGGCTATAGTTGTACCTTGTTACAACGAAGAAGAGATGCTACCCAAAACATTGTCCACACTGCTGGCATTGCGCGAGACTTTGATTACACAACAAAAAATAAATCCGGCATCACGCATTTATTTGGTTGACGATGGAAGCCGCGATAAAACCTGGACGTTACTTGCACAAGCATCACAAGAAAACCCGGCGATTGTCGCTGTAAAATTATCGCGTAATCGCGGGCACCAAAATGCATTGATGGCCGGATTGATCACCACCACTGAAGATATGATCGTAAGTATTGATGCCGATCTACAGGACGACCCGAATGTCATCGGCAATATGGTTGATGCTTACTATCAAGGGAACGATGTGGTTTATGGCGTAAGATCTGCACGTAAAACTGATAGCTTTTTCAAACGTTTTTCCGCTGAAGGTTATTACCATTTGATGAAAAAAATGGGCGTGGATTTAATTTTTAATCATGCCGATTTTCGTTTGCTGTCGCGCCGTGCATTGGAAAGTTTAAAACTCTATAGCGAATCCAATCTGTTTTTACGTGGTATTGTTCGTGAACTGGGCTATCCATCAGCCATAGTTGAATACGAGCGTCATGCTCGCGAAGCCGGTGAAAGCAAATACCCACTGAAAAAAATGTTGTCATTTGCATGGAAAGGAATTACGGCATTTTCAACTGCACCCCTGAGGTTGATTACCATTCTGGGGCTGGTTTCGGGTTTTTTATCTTTTTCATTAATTTTATGGGTGCTTTTTATTCGTTTCTTCACCGACAATTCAGTGCCTGGATGGGCATCATTGTTACTGCCATTATTATTTATCGGTAGTGTGCAGCTAATCTGCCTTGGTATTATTGGTGAATATATGGGCAAAATTTACGAAGAAGTGAAGCGTCGTCCCAAATTTCATATTAGTGAAATTATCAAACAGCAAGATCAGCATTAAACTTAGCAACAGCGTCAAGGTAAATCATGATTTTATTTGTCGATAAACTAACCAATATCGATTTCAGTTATCTGGATCATCAACGGGGCATTTTGGGTGAAACTCTGCTGGCCAATGTGCGCCTGATCGGTGAACTGGATGAACAAAGCATGGTGTGTGATTTTGGCCGCGTCAAAAAAACGATTCGTCATTGGCTGGATACAGAGTTGGATCACCGACTTGCAGTGCCAACAAAATCTGCATTTATCAAGATTGAAGAAGACGCTGATTACTATTCAATAAAATTTCAACTCGCCAACAATCAATGGTTGCAAACACGCTCTCCCAAAAGTTCTATTGCATTGATTGATACCGATGTTATTACACCGGAATCACTCGCAACCTGGGCCAGCACCCAAATTATCACGCACTTCCCTTTAAGCGTGGCGCGTATGCAATTGGAATTTATCAACGAAGATATTCAAGGTGCTTATTACCAATACACCCATGGATTAAAAAAACATAATGGCAATTGCCAACGAATTGCACATGGACACAGATCGCGCATCGATATTTGG
Source organism: uncultured Cellvibrio sp. (assembly GCA_946481095.1). Next base: position 12,063 of record CAMLML010000041.1, on the reverse strand, counting down.
GCAAATGAGAAAAAATCACCTTTTCTTGAACAGTTTTGGGCTGATACCTGGCGCGATATTTATATCGGTAGCCGTGAAGATTTAACCAATCAATTTGAAGATCAGGGGCAAATTTATTATTCGTTTGCCTACAAAGCAGAACAGGGAAATTTTTCAATCACGCTGCCACAATCCATTTGTTATCTGGTTAATTGCGACACCACAGTTGAATTACTCGCATGGCACCTTGCCCAGAGAACCCGACAGCTTCATCCGGAATCTTTTATTCGAGTGAAAGCTTATGAAGGCTTGGATAAAGGGGCAATTGCAGAGGCTTGAGTTTTTCCAAAAGCCTAACTCGACAGTTCCCCACTTTGAAAAAGGGGGGCTAGGGGGGATTTAAAATCTTCATTCAAACTAACCATCTTAAATCCCTCCCCCGTCTCCCTTTTTCAAAGGGAGGAGCTTAAATGCCCTTCAAATTCTTCAACTGCTCTTTCAAAAATTTTCTCTGCGATTCAACCGAGTCATCACCCGAATACTCAATCAAAGTCCATCTTTCTTTTGCTGTCATCGCCTCTCCGGGTTTTAATTTCTTGTATGCGGCATGCACTTCCATTTCCAAAATTCCCAAACTGTCATCAGTTGGACTGTATTCCATATAAAACTCCAATTGCCCTTGCTCCGGATGAATATTGGCAACAGGTTCCAATGGAAATTGCACTATCAGTAATTGTTGTTTGTTAAATCCTGCAAACCAACCTTCATTGGGTTGAAAAAACACTTTTCCTTTTAATTGTTTTTTATTTTTTGGAGGGTTTTCCAATTTCAAACTTAATAAACCCTGGACAATCTCATAATTGACGGGCGTAGAATCGGGTGAGTCCCAGGACGTTGTGCGTACAGGCACGGAAAGATCAACCGGTGCATAGATTCGTGTTTGCGGAAAACTGCGGGTGTTGAACCATATATCCCAGGCAACATCGGATTCGCGACTGTTGGTTGCTTTCACCAGCAAATCAAGTTGACGGGGATCATCAGCAACCAATTCAAAAGTTTTTTCCACAGCCAAACCACTGATTGGGCTAGCAGGACTTTTCATGGAAATTTTGTGTGCTGAATGATTGAGTATTTGATTATCCGCAAGAGTCACGAATGGATCAGGCGGCCATGCGGCATTATTTTTACGGCGCGATTCAATTAATGATTGTGTTGACCACCAGGCTGTTTGCGGACCAAACCAGATTTCATGCCCGAAGTAAGGCATGAAATCGGTCTTTTCATCAACCACCAGAGTTTGATGATTTTCTACCGCAGGGCCCAGTTTTAAAAAATTGGGCTGATTTTTGCGAGACAGGGACAAAACCCTGCCACCGGCATCAGGCGTGAGCACTATCGAAATTTCAGAGGATGCGAGAGTATATTTTTTCATATCTGCCAGGGAGAATTGCGACAGGATTATGCTTGTGAAAAATAATAGCGCAGCAATCAGTTTCAACTCATATCTCCAGTCAAGTATTGTCAATAAACGCATAAAAACGGCGCAATTATTACCATTTTTGCAGTATTGCACCAGCGCCGGAATTAAAAGCCGGTAAATGAATCGGCGCGGATAATCTTTTTAAAATAGCATCTATACTCAGGTTGATATTTTTATATAGCGCGGAGAATCACTAGATGGAAGCACTTTGGTATTTTTCAGGGGAAAACGGAGTTTTCTCAGTTCCCGATTATCAAATCATAGTCAACAACCAGGGAGAGTTGTTACCTTTTGCAGCCACCTGTTCAGAAGATACAGAATCCGTTGAAGAATTTGTTGAGTTCTGCAAAAAACACCAGATCATTGTTTTGGTAGGAGATCAGGGCAGGTTTAATGATGCCTATCTGGAAGCCATACCACCGGATTTATCCAGATTGGCATTTGTCACACCCTACACAGCTGAAGCATCCCGCCATCAAATTGACAAGCTGGGAGTCGATGCCTATTTGTTTGCCAGCATGAATCACAACGATTTTGTTGCCGTGATTAGAAAAGCATTTGACGACAAACAAGCAGCCAATTCTTTGCAAGCTGAAATCAAAAAATATTCTGATATTGCATTCACTGCCATGAGTTCCGCTTCTGAAATGGGAGTGGTCGCATTGCTCGCAGAATCCGTACAAAGTGCTATGGATATGAACAAGCTGGCGCAATTGACACTCAACTGTGTGAATGATCTGGCAATGGAAGGCATAGTGCAATTCAGCTTTGATAAATCAGTCAGTATTTTTCCTGAACACACCTCTGCATCTTATAAACGATTATTGGAAACCATGAGGTCATCCAGTTCAAGAATTGTTTCGCATGAACGTTTTTTGGTGTTCAGTTTTGATCACGTGCAGTTACTGGTTACAAATGCCCCCGTCAATAACAATGAACGTTATGGACGAATGCGCGATGTGTTGGCACAGATAGCATCCATAGTCGAATCGCGCGCAAAAACTTTGCAAGTGAATGAAATGTTAAAAGAACAACAGGACAACGCACGCATGGTGATGATGTTGTTGGAAATGGCATCGCGCGATAATCGCAATTCAGTAAAAGCAATCATGACGGATTTATCTTTTTCATTGCGACAAATGGCAATGGGTCTAGATCTCACTCTTGCCCAGGAAACAGCCATGACAGCTCTTGCCGATGCCGCACTGGAAGCGCTGGAAAGTTTGCAGGAAGCCACTATTGCGGTTGAAGGACATTTCCGGAGTTTGTTGGCCCAATTGGATGAAGCCGCCAATCTGTTAGACAACAATAACGGAGATAAAAATAAAGAAGATTCCTCAACCAGCAGCTCAAAGGTAGAGTTGTTTTAATTATCATGTGGCATCACAGATTGAATCAGTACTGTGATTTTACAAATCCATTTATTCTCCGGAATGCAATCAGTATTTTGGCATTTACCATTTTGATCACCGGCGTTTACGCAATTGATACCAGCCTGAAAGAAGATCGTATGCTGCAACGCTTCGGGGCAAGTGGTATTGAACGGCTACGTTTATTGAATGGATTGATTGCCGATGTCAAAACCAAAACTGATCTTGAAAAAATTCAACAGATCAACCAATTTTTTAATGCACAGGTGAATTTTCAGGAAGACAGACTTCTCTGGAAAAATCTGGATTACTGGGCAACGCCATTGGAAACCCTGGGGCAAGCTGCTGGCGACTGTGAAGACTACGCAATTGCAAAATACTTTGGCCTGTTGGAAGCAGGAATTGATGTTACAAAATTACGTTTGATTTATGTTAAAGCACAAATCGGTGATGCCAGCAGTCGTTTATTTCAGGCACATATGGTTCTGGGATATTACGAAACCGATACCAGTATTCCTTATATTTTGGATAATTTGATTTCGTCAGTCGAGCAAGCCAATCATCGTCCTGATTTAAAACCGGTTTTCAGTTTTAATTCCGGCGGAATATGGGTTGGCAATAAACCAGCCGAGGCCGACCCCACAGCTCGCTTATCACGATGGCGGGATTTACTTCAACGTACACAAGCAGATGGTTTTTAGAAAGGTGTCACTATGTCATTAATAAAACAATTGTGGATAGGTATGATCTTACTCTTGCTGCTGTCTTTGGGCGGCACGTTTATCATGAGTTTACTATCTGCCAAAGAATATTTGGCCAATCAATTAAAAATAAAAAATATTGATGACGCAAATTCGCTGGCGCTTTCACTCTCACAAATGGATAAAGATAATATCGACATAGAATTGATTATCACTGCCCAATTTGATGCAGGCCATTATGAATACATCATGTTTAATGACCAACATAAAAAACCTATTGTAGTGCGACGCTTCGACAATTCCGAAAGCCCTGTTCCAGAATGGTTTGCCAAATGGGTCAATCTGGATGCTGCCCCCGGTGTTGCATTAATTCAGGATGGCTGGCAACAATACGGCAACATTATTGTAAAAAGCCATGGTAGTTTCGCTATCGAATCTTTATGGAAACAAGCAAAAGGTTTGTTGGAGTGGTTGCTAATTAGCAGTTTATTGGCAGGATTGTTAGGGATTTTTACATTTCGACGAATTGCTGATCCACTCAAACAATTAATTGAGCAAGCAGAAGCAATTAGTGAACGTCGATTTATTTCCTCAACCGAACCCGGCATTGCAGAATTCAAACGGCTGACAAAAGCGATGAATCGGCTTTCCAGTGATGTTAAAACCATGCTGGAAAAAGATACTGCCCAGTTGGAGATATTACGTCGCGATTCTTTACGCGACTCACTGACCGAATTAAATAATCGCTCACATTTTTTAAGCATGTTGGATAACACCTTGACGCGCGACGACAGCGAAAATATTGGCGTGATTATTTTATGCCGGGTTCTGAATTTACAGGAACTTAATAGCAGTATTGGCCGCAATCAGGTGGATGAAATTCTCAAGGAAATTGCACAGGCATTTCATTATGTATGCCAACAACACACCAACAGTTATGCCGGACGCTTAAATGGTAGCGATTTTGCGATAGTGATACCGGCGGTCGAAACCATGGATTCGCTGACAGCCGATCTGGTGCAACGATTAAATTTCCAGTTAATCGCACGCGATCATCAAAACATAGGCATTCCAATCGCCGCCATCCAATACCAAAGCCATGATGATCGACACAAATTAATGCACCATCTGGATGGCGCACTTGCACAAGCAGAAATAAAAGGCGATCACGCCGTTATTACTTGTGTGAAAGCACAAGAATCAGGTCATCATCGCAACTTATCTGATTGGCGACATGATATTCACTTCGCCCTGGAAAATAATTTATTGTCGCTTGGAAAATTTCCGGTACGCAATATAAAAGGTGAGATATTACACATGGAATCACCACTGAGAATGCGCCTTGGCGATGAAGACAAAACCGCAGGTTATTTTATTCACTGGGCATCGCGACTTAATTTATTGACGGTCATTGATTTGGCCGTTGTAAAAATTGTGCTGCAAAATTTACTGCAAGCAATGTCACCTCTTGCGATTCACATATCATCGGATTTATTAAATAATTCGCGTGCAAAAGAAGAATTTCTCACTCTACTGAATCAAGCCAGAGATCGCACCCATAATTTATGGATTGAGTTTTCGGAAGCATCTATTTTACGTTACCCCAATGAATTTCGCAGCCTGACAAAAGAATTACGCCAACTGGGTTGTAAAATTGGTTTGGAACATGCAGGCCTGGAATTTATCCGATTCGAACAATTACAGGATATCGGCATGCATTACCTGAAAATTGATTCAGCCATTATTCGCCAAATTGATAAAAATCCCAATAACCAAACTTTTGTACAAAGCCTTTGCCAATTAGGTCATTCATTGGGAATTATTATGATCGCAGAAGGCGTGACATCAGATAATGAAAAATCCACACTGATTAAAATCGGTGTGGATGCTTTTACGGGGCCATTGATTATTTGATTAGTAAACACAAGATTAGGCAAGATACACTCGCTGCATAAAATAGATCCCTTTTTGAATTGAGTGGAGTTTATAATGACGAGATTTTTAATTAAAGGCTCTGACCCCTTTCTGCTTTTCCACAGCGCACATCTACTATCATCCCGTTACCGAGACCTGATGGGCTCACACCACCTCCGTTCAGATTCTCTGTAGAGTCGCAAAATCTCGATTACTCTATAGTTGCTGGCCGAATTATTCCGAAGAGATGATAATTATGGAAAATCCTATTAATTTCGACATTTGCTGCAAGCCGATAGAAAATTGTACCAAGGCTGTAGCAGAGTGGACGGCTAAAATACACGACATATCTATTCACGATGCAATAAAATCAGTTCGTTTTGCGATAAAGCGTGATGGATATATTCAAGTTTTTATCGGATGCGGATGGGATGATCTTTCAGAGTTGCGTGAGCAGCTACCTAACTTTGTTGACGTAGAATCTTGTGTTGTAACACAAGCCTCATACTCTCCAGCGACATGTAATAGTTATTGCGATAAACATAAACTTTTGTATGTTACTCAGGAATGTCCAGTTTGTAGTGGTTTTTATATAAGTAGAGTAGTTAGCGGGATGTCTATATTAAATCCAAACTACACATCTAAAGAGGAATAATTGGGCTCAGAGTAAAATTAATTTCTAAACAACACATCAAGGAAGATAAAAATGGCAAGACTAAATCGTTTATGCCCCGTGGGAATTCCACAACACATAATTCAACGCGGAAACAATCGTCAGGTTTGTTTTAATGGCGATGAAGATATGGCGGCTTATTAACCCGCTTTAATTAAATTCAGCAAATCACTCATCGACCCTGCAAACACATCGGTGTCAACCGATCCCGTTACACCCGCTACCGAACCCGACTGCGATGACTGCCAAAAGCTCCAACTTTTCCAACTGCTTGGAATTTTCGGTTGGCTTACACCGTATTCTGCAATCCATAGCGGATATTTTGAAAAATCCGCATTGATTGTTTCATTCCAGAAATTGGTATTGGTATAAATCATCGGCTTGCGTGACAGGGCTTTTTCAACCGTGTCCAACCAGGTTTGTAAATTCGCTGCCACACTCGCGCTGCCAAAAGCGCCTTTGAAAATTTCGATATCGACTACTGGTGGTAAATCATTTGCTGCCAGGGAACCCAGGACATTAATAAAATTCTGCGCCTGAGTCACGGGGTCATCGTTGGTTTCATAAAAATGGTAAGCCCCGCGCAAAATTCCCGCTGCTTGCATGGCTTGCCAATTGGTATGGAATTGCGGATCTGTGTAGGTGTTGCCATCGGTAGCTTTTGCAAAAGCAAAAGTAATTCCGGCATTTTTTACGGATGACCAGTTAACGCTGCCCTGATAATGGGACACGTCAATTCCGTGAAGATTATTGGTTGGCATAGACACTCCTTTTTTGATTGCACAAAGATCAATTAAATATTCAAATCATCAGTGTCATCGATTAAATTCGATAATTTACTTTGCCCACGCATTTGACGGCGCGTGAGCAATTTTTGTTGCGCGGCATCGGGTAGATCGGTGAAATAGATCAGGTTTTTTTCAACCATTATATTAATCACATCCTCCACCACCCGGGCCATGCTGTGATCGGTCTGCGCCAACACATGTTGTTGATATGTTTTTAAACTGCGCATAAAAATTTGCAATTCAGGATTATCATCTTCCAAAAACTCTGGAAAATTTTCATCCTGAATTTTGCTGATTGCTACAATTTTTCCGACGCCATCGCGTTTAATAAACATAGAGTGTCCTTGGTTAAATAAAATAGATTAGTCCGTAATTAACCGATTGTTGGTTAGCAAATCCTGAATAATTGCCCGATCATCCAATAAGGTTGCGCCATTATTATCGATAGTCAAATTTACATTTTTCAAAATGATTGTCATGTTTTCTTTGGTGACATCGTAGCCTGTTGAAGCAAAATCGCCACTGGCGCTTACATGAACAATCGTCCCCTGAACTCCATCAATATTGGTGGTTTCAAAATGTAAATAATTGACTAAATTACCGGGATCGACGCCCAAATGAGATTCACCTTGTAACAAGTCGCGCAGATCCAATACATCACCTTCCGATTTGCTGAAATCCATAATCAGATCGGTTGCGTTTGGCGTTACTTTTGTTGAGGCACCGACACCAAAACCATTTCCGCTTCCCGCATCAATCGCACCTGCGGTTGCAGCTTGATCACCCAGCGTCCAGACAAATACATCACTGCCGAGATCACCGCGCAATACATCGCTGCCACTTCCACCCTGAATTCGATCATTACCTGCACCACCCCGCAAGCCATCGCTTGATGCACCACCATAAAGGTAATCATTATCTGCACCGCCATAAGCCAGGTCGTAGCCATCGCCACCAATAATCGCATCGTTACCTGCACCACCCATTCCAACATTGGTGCCATTAGCCGCTGTCACTGACACTGAACCTTCGGCTTGTGTCATCAGTTGATCATTGCGGATATCGGCAAAAGTTTTACCGGTTGAATCAGCTGCACCCAAACGAATGACATCGTTACCTGCACCACCATCAACATAATCATTACCCGCAAGCGCTTCGATGACATCATTGCCGGAAGTGCCGGACAAATTGTCATTGGCGATGGTTCCACTCAGGGTCACGCTGTCAGTATTGCCTTGAATATTGATCACTATGTTGGCAAGACTGGTTTCACCTGAAGGATCAGTCACCCGATAAGTAAAGATATCTTTCAGGGTTTCACTGGTGTTGAGTGAGTTAACCTGGGCATTGTTGGCATCCAGCGTGTAGGTATAACTGCCATTGGCCTGCACCACCAATTGGCCGTAAGCACCGACAACAATTGATCCTACATTGGCAGCCAAACCATTCACCGATTGGATGCTGAGGGTATCGCTATCCAAATCCTGATCATTGGCTGTCAAATTACCGGTAACACTGTTCAGGGTATCTTCGATAACACTGGCAGAATCAGCAATCGCCACCGGTGTGTCATTCACAGCAGCAATATTGAAAACAATGCTTCTGCTGCGGTTAGACTCGGCGCCTGTAGCAGATTCACGTGTGACAGCTTCAACATTTAATGTGTAGTTACCGCTGAAATTGGCCGGAGCTTTTAATTGTAAAGTCGATAAATTCCAGGAGGTGACATCCAGCGTGCTGGTGGCTGATGTGGCAGTGAAACTGTTAGTACCATCCGTAATCACAGAGCCTGAGAGCAAGTTGTGAATTTGCACAGCGACCAGAACTTCCGAACCATCGGTATCAGCCAGGGTGACGATAATAGGTGTCAATTTGATATAGGAATCCTCAACACCAAAACTGGTGGCCGGGTAATGATTGCCATTAGTATTCAAAACCAGAGCATCATGAATTCCGCCTGCCGCATCAAGGCTTGCAATGGAACTGTAAAGTTTGAAGTTAGCCGTAGTCAGCTCTTGTTGGGGGAGACCATTAACACTCACATAAGGCTTGAATGCCCCAATCCCATTACCGTTATAGACCACCCAATCCAGTGGATAGTAACCAGTGGTTGATGCTGTAAAACCGCTTGAAGTTTTCACGCCCCAGTTGTTGTAAGGCTGGTTCATTAACTCAACACCGCCAACCCTGAGTACAGCCGTGTCATCCATATAACAACTGAAGGTATAGGTTTTCCCCGCTTCCAGATAAATCAAACCAGTCACTCTGTAGGCACCGTCTGTTGTAATACCGGAAGGATCGTTACCACCAGGACCATCGGCATCTACATAATTTTGCGGTGCAGTTGAAACACTGGTTGATGCCGGTGTTTCGGCATTCAACAACTCAAGCAACCCACGGACTTCTGCAGCCGTATCAACACCTGTTGGACTGACAGATGCCAGATTGCTGTAAACACGAACGGTTACCCCGTCAGCTGTTGGCGGAACAGGAACCACTATGCTGCCATCTACAATTGGCGCACCCGCCAAGGTCATATTGGCATCATCCACTACCGGGTTGATATCGATCACCATAGTGGATGTTGCAGAAACTGTGGTTCCATTAAATGCTTGATAGTTAAAACTGGCGTAATTGCTTTGCATATTACCGGTACTGTTTCCACCATAAACATCACTGCCAGATTCATTGGCGTCAGGTACAAAACGGAAGTTACCTGCATCAATATTAGCTTTGGTAATGTTTTGATTGGTTGTTACAGCAACCCATGAAGTGCCATTAAAAAATTGCAGCTGACCATCGGTTGGTAGAGTCGTGACACGAACTTGCAAGCTATTCGAAGGGGAAACATCCGTTATACCGAATTGCGCCCAATTGAAAATAAATGCACTGTCCTCAAAACCTGTAACTGAGCTGAGAGCAGATAAATCATAAGATCCAGTAATGGTAATAGTTAAAGTGGTTTGTTCGCTTCCATTGTTACTACCAGTGTAGGCATTCGTATACACAAACGTTTCTGTAACAGAACTATCAGCAGCCAAGTGTTGAACCGAAGCCCTGTTCAGAGTGTACTCATAACTACCATCCGTATTTAATTTAAGCGAACCATAATTACCTGCTACCGCAGAACCAACAGTACCTGAGATTCCAGCGTAAGAAACACTCGTTACAGTTTTAGTACCATTTACTCCTGGACCACCAGTGGAATCATTAGTTAACACATTACCAGTCAGAACTGATACCCGATCTTCATCTATTGAAACTGTATCAGGATCTGCTCGACCAGATGTTGAAGTTTCGCTAATAGTAATCGTGCTGGTATCTGTATCAGTTAATGATGATCCACCACCCGTGTTACCCATATCGTTAGTGACCATAGTCAGTACAACTGTTCCTATTGCACTGGCTGAAGCAGGGACATACTGTGGAGCAGCTGTCGTTGACGCAAGATAGTTATTTAAATTAGCAAGACTACCCGTCAATACTAATGGGCTAGCTGCAGTTCCTGATCCTGACACAGTTACACCACCAGATGCAGATGCTGTTAAAGTACCCGAGCTAACGCTCAAAGTTACAGTCAAATTAGCAGCAGAACCAGCATCCACATCTATTACAGACATGCCACTTAAACGCACTGTATTGTTTTGCGAAGTGTTGAAAGCCAACATCTGATTCACCGGTGCATCATTCACCGCAAGAACCGACAAGCTTATATTGGCGGTACCAAAGTTCACACCATCTTGCTGGGCAAGATAAGTAATCGTAGGCACTGCACCCGTGTAATTACTAGCAGGCGTGAAGACATAACCACCATTAGCATTCACAACCAAACTGCCAACACCTTGAAGCATAGCGAGCGTACCCGCTGCGTAAGTAGTTCCACTCCAGGTAAAACTACTCACTGTTAATGTGCTATCAACATCAATATCGTTAGTTAACACATTACCTGTCACTGCAGTATCTTCGTTGGTTGAAACTGATTCGTGATTCAACACAGGATTATCATTTACCGGTGTAATTTGAATCACACTTACATCGACATCCGATTGAATTCCATCGTTGGTTGTCATGGTCAAATTAATATTGCCATTCACATTCGTCGCTGGTTGATAAACGGGTGCCGAAGCAGAAGCAAGGAACGCATTCAAAGCAGATTGACTACCCACCAATTGCAAACTGGAAGTACCCGAACCTGTTACTGTCACACCGGCAGCAGAAGTCGCTGACAAAAGACCAGAGGCAACACTCAAAGTAAGCGTGAGATTACCTGCAAGTGAATCAACATCATTCACACTTAAACCGGTAAGTGCAACTGCAGTATCTTCATTGGTTGTCCAACTGGCAGGCAAGGTATTAACAGGCAAATCATTGACTGGATTCACTGTGACATCCACAGTCACCTGGGTTGTAAAACCTTGTGAATCTGTAACGCTCACAATAAAACTGTCACTGCCAAAATAATTTGCGTTCGGTGTATAGGTGTAAGAACCATTTGCTGCAACAGAAACCGTTCCGTGTGCAGTGGCTTGATTATTAACAACGGCGTAGGTGACTGCACCATCGGCATCCGTTGTGGGCAAGTTGCCATTTAATATTGTGTCTTCGTTGGTTGTTGCAAGTTGATTTGCAACTGAACCGTCGTTAACCGGATTGACTGTGAGAGTCACAGTATCAACATCAGTCAATGCACTACCAACACCTGAATTACCATTGTCATTGGTGGTGATGGTTAATGTTGATGAACCGCTGAAATTATTTGTTGGAACATAATTCACAGTTGCAGCCAAAGTGGAATTAATTTCTGCTTGCGTACCCGTCAAAGTCACTGTGTTAGTACCGCTACCAGCAACAACTGCAGAACCACCACTCACATTCAAAATACCGTTGGTGATTTGTAATGTGACAGTGAGATTTCCAGATGCAGAATCCACATCCGAAATACTCAAACCGGTAATGGTTTGAGTTGCATCTTCGTTCATGGTGATAGCAGCTGGAACAGTATTCACAGGCGCATCGTTGACTGCTGCAACTGCAATATCAATTGTCGCGGGTGCAGAAACACCATTGTTGTTATCCGTTACCGTAAAGCTGAAAGAAACATTGCCATTAAAGTTTGTAGCAGGCGTGAAAATTAAATTCGATGCTTGCGCAGGAGTTA
>CAMLML010000040.1 GCA_946481095.1 uncultured Cellvibrio sp. | reverse complement strand
CAATTGCACCAAACATTGCTTTTCCTGCTGTCATTGCGCCAAACCCTGGTTTTTCACGTTTGGAAACGCTAAGTTCGCTGTCTTTAAGAGATGCGGTCGATTCACTTTTGAGCGGAATGTTTTTTGTACTTACACAGCCAGTAGTAAGCAGGGTCGCGATAACTAAAATTAAAAATTTATTCATAATTCAGGTTCCAGGTAGATTATGGATTATTGTTAAGAATTTAAATATAAAAATTTATTTTGGACAACAGCAGCTGTATTTATCATTTTCTATGACATTAGCTTTTATCATCGTTATTTAAACTCATAGTATTAAGTTGGCTTGAAATTGTGTATTTACAGCAAGCTAACTTGGCGCGTATATTAGCGTTCATGTAATGAGGTAGCAACTAGATTAAAAGCGTGTGGTTAGAATTTTTTTAACCAACAACGTTGTAATCTATTTTAATTCGGTTCAAGTTTATTCTATGGTGGCAGGCTACTGGCTTTTTCAATCGCTGCTTCAATAGGTTCACTCCGTCCTGTAAATCGCCGTGTTATGCCCAATCATCCCAATCTTTTCCGGTACTCTTTTCAAAAGCTTGTATTGGTGCGTAATAAAACGCTTCAAACTCGAAAGAAACGTCTAATTTATTTCCTGTACGTTTCTTTAATTTTAACAATGATTTGGGGGAATTAACTGTCTCCATAAAAAACTGTTTTCCCTGAGATATTAGCCAACATTGAAAGTCCTGAAATCCGTCATCTGAAACGAACCCAATTAATTCTGTAGCGACCTCCCAAAAAAGCTCGCTGTAACACAAATCCTGCATTTCCCCGAAGTAATCCGTGTATTCAATAATTTCGTGCTCCGGCAATTTAGCAAGTAGCAATTCTAAAATTTCAATTTGCTTCTCTCGATCACCGTTACTTTCAACAAGTGATTTTTGAATCAAGTCCCAAAATTGCAATTCATTCATCACTATTACCTTCTCAGCTTTCAGCTATACATTTTGCAGATGAATTAAAAATAAATTAAGTCCTCTTTATCGTCCTAACCCGGAATAAACAGTATTTCAATTTTTTGCTTTTGCTTGATTGAGTGTTCTAAATGGCTATGAATTTCACCTACACTGAAACTTAGCTCGAAATAGGCCTTTAATTTATTGCTATTCATGTGTTCCATTGTTTCAGCCTTTTTGCGCAAAAAATTACGTAGTCTGGCCCAAAATTTAAGTGCTTCGTAAGGGTCATGAATAGCAATATCTTCTTTTTGCCCGATATTTCTTGGGCGAAATTGTTCGATAACATCCAGTTCAAATCTTTCCTTTAAAGAAAATAATGCCTCTGCTTCATTGTAGAAAATCGCATATAGTGCTTCAGATGGTTGTATTTCGTATTCAGTCACTCCATTTTCATCATGAAAATTGACTCGAATAAAAGCTTGCATAAGGGTACCTGATTAAATAATTGCTACATATTCCAACTTTTATTCTGCACTCAGATTACATGGAAATGGTGCTGGCGGATAAAAACTGTGTGAGCTATTAACATCATTTATATAGCAAGTAGGTTTTCCGTTTTCAATTTTAAAATGGATTACGGCCGTAACGTTTGTAATGGTATATTTTGTGGTTTTTATTTTTGCTGTTTCAAATTTCCATTGTTCTATGGCAGCTAAAGCTTCTTTTCCAAAACTATCATCCGGTTGACTGGAGAGAATTTTTATTTGTTTAACTCTGGAGCCAACATTTGGTACAGTAAACTCTGCTTTTACTGTGCCTTCTATTTTTGCGACAAATGCATTTTTGGGGTAATAGGGAGCAACAATCACAACTGGCATTAGATCTTGATCTAAAAGTCCCAAGACTTTACCGGATTTTTCAGCTACTTCTTCTAATGTATAAGTTTGATAGACCAAAACATTTTCTGATGGCAATACATATTCTTCTTCAGCTACAACTGATTCAACTGCTTCAGTTGTAGTTGCTGCTGAAGAAGTGTTTTCTGTTTGTTGGGTATTGCAAGCACTCAATGCTATTAGAGAGGTTAATAAGACTAGTGCATATTGTATTTTCATTGTGTTTCCTATTTTTTGTCTTGCTTGATGTATTTTTTTTGCGTTAATTAAATTAAATCCCTTCTATCAGTGAATCCTTATTTTTTGGAAATTCTAAAATTACATATGAATCGCGCTTTTGTGGCTGGTAATCCTACTGGTGAATACCTTAACTGGCTTACAATTCAGTTGCATCCATACTCAAAGTATTCTTTGGGACTACATTCTAGAATTTCAATATTTTCAGGTATACCGCTTTCAGGTACATCAAATTGTGCAACACACCACCCGAGTTGTTTATCGTTGAGGGCATTCATTGGAAAAAATGGAGGACCGGTTCGAATTATTTTAAGTTGCTTGTTGTTATCACTTTGATCATTAAAAAAACTTTTTCGATCAAGCTTTTTGGGCGGCTCTTTAAATGTATTTGCGCACCCGGTAATCAATAAAATTAGCAGTCCTACAATACAGTTTTTCATCTATTTATTCCTGCGTAATAATTTTTCGTAACGCTTTGATACATCTCACTTCGATCACGCGGGTTGCGACCCGTCCTACATGTACCGAGTTTGATTGATCAAAAATAAATCCATCCGTACCTTTATTTATTTGTCCTTATTTTGATTTGTTTATTTATAGGTAATTTTTAAATCGTTAATTCACACGCGCCATTTTTATCGCTTCTTGAATCGGTTTGCGATTTGCTCCCAAGAATCCTACTTTAAAACCCCCTTTCCTGACTTGGCTAGTGGCGCGACTGCTGGCGATTAACACCACTAGAAAGTTAATGATAGGAATGATCCCTAAAATTATCATCAATACCGCAACCGTACGACTGTATATCTGCCAACATAAAATGCCGTTAAAAATGATTATTGCCAAATAAATGGGAAGATAAATAAAGAGCTGTACCAGCACTGCATAATTTTCCGAGATGCCAGGCAAAATACCGCTGCAAATAAAATAAACCAAAAATGTGTATACCAAACACTTTTGCCATTTTGCTATTAGATCCAACTTTTCCAGTCTTGGCACATCTTGTTTTGTAAAATTATTCAAATTAGCTTCAGGTGAGCTGTAAATATTCTTGTCATTCATAATTTTTTCTTTGTTAATTTATGTTTTTGTTAGCGTATCTATTTTCATTTTCAACAACATCATTCCGATCAATCCAAAACCGCAAACAACCTAACAGCACTAACACCATCAATCTAAACATAGTGGTTCCTTAAATAGAGTTATAAATAGGTTTATCAATAATAATTGTTTTCTGGTGCTTTGATGTATTGCACTACGCACACGCGGGTCGCTTTCCACTTGTGCAGTAGTTCGTCTATATTGTTCGTTGAAGAATTGTCATAATAAGTACGAAAAAGATAATAATTCCAATATATGCCGCAAACGCAATACCTATTGGTTTTCGCCAAGGTTTTTTCCTGTATTTAATTTTATTTATATTTAGGTGATCAACTTGTTTTTTTAAAAAAGCAAAGTACCAAATTACGATATAAATTAAAGAAAAAATAGGCATCCAGTTTGAAATCACAATGATTATAATGCTTGCGTAGAGCCAAATAGTTGCAGTTTTAGCTTTGTTCGTTTCCTCCAGCGTTAACCAGTTTTTTTTGATCAGCACTGATCCAAATATGGGTGTAAAAATTAAGCTCCATGCTCCAGCAACATGAGGATTCCAAAGTTGAACGTTGGGAAGCTCATCTATTATTTCCAATTCGGATTTGGGTGTTTGATAAATATTGTTATCCATATCTTACTCGTTAGATGTTTGCCCAACCTGCACAATCGCGCTTGATCAAAAATAAATTCCTCCCTTCCGGTAACACAACTAGGTCAGTTTTTTTGGTTGTATTTTTTCTGATGGTGCTTTTGGGGTCTTATAAAATTTAAACAAATCATTACTTCTGAATCTCAATTTTTTTTCATCTACCTCTGTACAAAGGTTGTCTGCAGGGAGAATGAATTTTTCAGTGATAATAAAGTAGGTCGTGCATGGTTTTTGTCCATACCAGCCGGTAAGTTTTATTTCATATACAGGTCCTTCTTCACGGTTTATTTCTGTCTTTCTTAATATTTTATATTTTCCTTTTGATTTTAACCCAGAGCGGAATTTAAGGTTTTGACATTCTAAATCGGTATATCCGTCAAGCGAAAAAAGCTCGTAACGGCCGTTTTTATAAAATGTAACCGTTGAGCCGCTACCGATTCTTAAGTAGCTGCCATCATCTAGTATTTGATGTGTTGTTCCGCCGCAGCTTTTCCAAGTTCCCATAACAAGACTTTTCTCTTCGTTGGCTATTGACCAAGAAGAAATACTAAATATTGTAATCAGCAAAAATCGAATCATGATGTTCTTAATGGCAAAAATGTTTCTGTTAGGATTCAGGCTCAACGAGCCGACATACCTTTAATTAATCTTCCTCTTCGGCCCATCCGCAACCGAAAATGCATCGATATTGATGGGCATAACTGACTTGGATTTATTGATTATTAGAATGGCTATTTTGTTGTTCATGATGCTCTGATTAGAAATAAATCCCCCACCACCGCGTTAATCAGGAATTATTGGTTTTTTATGATTTGATAGATTTCTTAAAAAATTCTTTAGATAACCAATTGATTTTTTTACTTGTGATTTGGTTGGAATGTTAATGTTTTCTTGAGTTTCTATTTTTTCTGACGCATTTGGTTTGGTATATTCTATAAATTGTTCGGCAAGCTTTAAATCAAAAGTTTTATTGATATTATGAAAAGCATACGGGATACAAATTAATATCATAACTGCTATTACAGGAAAATATTGAAAGCCAATATTATCTATTATTACATCTGAATAAAGTAATAGCATAAAGCCTATAAACGAATAAAAATAATAATACATATTGCCATTTTTATTAAATTTTTTCCTGAGGAAATCGGTGTTATAAGATTCCTTAAAAAAGAAATTTCCGTTTTCATGATGTGTGAATTTTTTTGCTGTCTTATATAAATCGAATAAATACAATGGACTTTTAGAAGATAGTATGGATTCTATTTCGGGGTTAGTTATTTTGTACTTCAAGAATTTTCTGAAATGATGTTCAACTATCAGTGGGTGATTTTTTATTTCGCTATTTAATAAAGGTGTTATTGTTTCTATAGAGTTATTTTTATTCTTTCGCTTTCCCCACTCATGATTTTCAATTAACCTTTTTATAATGCTGCTAACTGCTGTTGTTATTGCTGTGCTTACAGCTAAAAATATAATTTCGTACATGAGTAATTTCCCTTTTTGCTTTCTTATCTATTTGTTGCCGATTTTATAGCTTCATTTAACCCTGGCATTGTTGGTCCGGATTCATTTGTTAACAATCCTGTTTCACTTCTGCTAAATAGTGCCTGCAATATTATGCTTCTGGAAGATTCATCAACAGTGTGTTCTTTACTCAGTGAAAGATATAAGTAGGTGAGCTGTTCTCTTTCTTCTGCATCACGCATTAAATGAAATGAACTAAATGTTAGCTTGGAAAGAGCTCTTATTAGAAATGCAAAAACTGCAAGAAATGATCCGTATATGGCTATTCCTTGTACACTATTTAAGTGTATTCCCATTTCTTTTCCTTGAAGCCAGCTTGTAAAGAAAAAATAAAGCATCATCATCCCCAGCAGACCTAATAATATTAATGATGAAATCCACCATCTTCCCTGAATCTTATATTTGGCTGCGGCTTTATTCCAGTATTCTGCTGGTTTTTCTAATTTTAATTTATCTTTATAGGTGTTTTCTAAATCTTCAATTCTTATTTTACAGCTATCCATGAAGCTTATAAATTTTTCTCTTCTTTCTGAAGTATCAGATTCACAATATTCATTTACAGATGTGATCCAATTATTCCATTGTTCGCCTGTTGATTTATACCATTCGTTCCAGTCTGATTGGGTAGATTCTTTCCATTCATCAGTTGCCTTTTTAAAAAGCTCAACTGATTCAATAAGTTCATTTCTGGAATTTTCTAAGTCATTTCGTAAATTATAAAAGGATTTTTTTTCACTGTTTCTTCTTTTTAATATTTCACTGTCTTGGTTGCTTATTTCATAGGCATACATGATGCCTATGAAATTATGATAGATTGAAGGGTTTAACAGGTTATTTCTTTGAGTGTAGGCAATAAATGCATTTGCTGCTTCGCCTCCGAATTTTTCTTGGCAATCGAGCAGTTGAGTAAATAGTATGCTTTTGCTGTAGACCCATTGAGTTTTAAATGTACCTGAATATCGGTGCATTAGATTATGTACATTATATTGGGTCGTTGATGCATCCCAATTTCTTGCTTCCTCTGTCCATCGTTCTATTTCAATAACTATGGGGGAGAGCGTCGATAGTATTTGTGTGCATTCGGCTCGAGTGCCAGTTAAGGTTGGTTTGTTGTATGCATCCTGCCATGCTTTACATTCTTCCTTTATAAAATAATAGAAATTTTTCAGTGTATTAAATTCAAATTGTTTTCCTTCTATGTCTTCTATTCTTATAGATATCGTATGGTCATTCATTTGACATGATCTCTTTTCGGGAAGCTAAAATATGTGAATTAACACTCGTATTTATCTTTTATGAATTGGTGATAAAACTGTCCTTTGGATCGAGCGGATATAAAACTATTAAATACACTTTCTGGTACTCTGCAATAGGTATAAATAGGATTGCTATCTTCGAAATCTATATACATTTGCATTGATTTTACGTCATAGCCAATTTTTCTTATAGCCGTTGAGTTTACGTTTATCCATTTGATCATAGTGCGTCACCTTTATGATGCTTTTATCCATCTCATTTCACAGACACGGGTCGCTACCCGATCTACATGTGCCGGGTTTGATTGATCAAAAAATAAATCCCGACGCTAACCCAATATAATTTTGTCGGCAATTTTGTAACCAATATCCGTTATTTCGTATGTGTTACCATTATGACCGCGTTCAATTAATAAATCTTGGTCGATAAGTTCTCGTAGTGCTGATTCCCATTTTGCAATTTCTCTTCTTTCTTTACCTTTTAAGAAGTCTCTATTGTTTGAGCTTAACTCAACGCCATCTGAATATCTAAGGTACATAACTGTTCCATGTGAATCTAGGCTTGCCTCTTTCAATATAATTTTTGCCTCACTGCTTAATTCAGGAATTTCCATTTTTTTGTTTTCTGTTAACTGTTCGTTAGTTACGAATTCCATTTTTTCTTGATCTTTTCTGTTGATTTCTTCAAGTCTGTATCTAAGATCGGAAATTAATTCATCCTTTTTTCTTATTTCTTCTTCATATTCTTCAGCTGCTCTATATGTTTCTCTTCTTATCTTTATGCTTTCTTCTTTTGTAAGTAATACTTGATTTTCTATTGCTTGTTTTTTTTCATTAAGTTTTTTTCTATGTTCCAAGGTTTTTTCATAGATTTTTAATGAGAAGTGAGGAAGTGCAAGCAGATATAATAACGCCAATATTAGGGGCATCACATAAACCCAAATTGGGCCGAAAATACATGAATAGTCAAAAAAATAACTTGGCTGAAAGAGATAGTATTCAATGTTAACAAATTTAATATTTATGGAATCAGAGGAAAATATGATGAGTAAAAGCCTAAAGTTCCATATGCACCAAATTATTAAATAGGCACCTGTAAGAGGGCTGCTGTCTCTGTCGTAAAGATATGCTTTTATTGATTTAATCGCATCTTCCATTTATATCTCCAACAAAAAAACCGCTACCAAGCTTCACCAAAAAATTCATTTTTTTGACTAACTCAATAGCGGTTTGGGTTATTCGATCCGGAACAGCCTGATCCGTTTTTAAAGTCGCTGGATTCCTGCCTTCGCAGGAATGACGACAAGGGTTGTTAATCCCAAGAAAGCGCACCACCAGTTTGGTATTCAATTACGCGCGTCTCAAAGAAATTCTTCTCCTTACGCAAATCCATAATCTCACTCATCCACGGAAATGGATTTTGCGCACCAGGGAATTGTTCTTTCAAACCAAGTTGTGCACAACGACGATTCGCGATGAAGTGCAGGTATTCTTCCATGGTGGAAGCGTTCATGCCGAGGACGCCGCGGGGCATTGAGTCTCTGGCGTATTGAATTTCCAATTCAGTGCCTTCCAAAATCATTTGCAACACTTCTTGTTGGAACTCTGCCGTCCACAAGTGTGGGTTTTCCAATTTGATTTGGTTGATTACGTCGATACCAAAATTCAAATGCATGGATTCGTCGCGCAAAATATATTGGAATTGTTCGGCGACGCCGGTCATTTTATTGCGGCGGCCCATGCTCAGGATTTGGCTGAAACCGCAGTAGAAGAAAATGCCTTCGGTCACTACATAAAATGCGACTAAATTGCGCAGCAATTCCTGATCGGTTTCGGGTGTGCCGGTGGTGAAAGTGGGATTACCTAAAGTTTGGGTGTGCTTCAAACTCCAGGCGGCTTTGTTGGCGACTGAGGGCAGTTCACGGTACATGTTGAAGACTTCACTTTCGTCCATGCCCAGGGATTCGATGCAATATTGGTAGGCGTGGGTGTGAATCGCTTCTTCGAATGACTGACGCAAAATGTATTGGCGACATTCGGGGTTGGTGATCAAACGGTAAATGGCTAATACCAGATTGTTGGCAACCAATGAGTCAGCAGTAGAGAAGTAACCCAAGCTGCGCATGACGATGCGGCGCTCGTCTTCGGTCAGACCCTCTCTGTTTTTCCAGAGCGCAATGTCAGCGGTCATGTTCACTTCCTGTGGCATCCAGTGGTTGGCGCAGCCATCAAGATATTTCTGCCATGCCCAGTCGTACTTGAAGGGCACCAGCTGGTTGAGGTCAGCGCGGCAGTTGATCATGCGTTTGTCATCTACCTGAATGCGCGCTGCGCCCATTTGTAATTCTTCAAGGCCGGGAGCCGGGTCGAGGTGGGCGAGGGTAGAGCGTGCTTTGGCCAGCTCAGGGCTGATGCCTTCTTCTTTTGCACTTTCGGCAAATTGTGTATTGACCGGGGTATCGTTTACTGGACGCGCCTGGGATTGCACTTGAGGGCTCAGGGTTTCCTGGCGAGCAACTTCGCGTGCGGCTTCTTTTGTGGTTTCTTCTGAGTTGAAATCGTCCCAACTTAGCATGGTGTTCCTCTCTGATCGTTTAATTCTGTTTGGTGTTGCGGTTTTCCCTCACCCTGGCCCTCTCCCAGAGGGAGAGGGGACTTTGTACCCTCCTTCGTGGAGAGCTGAAATATTGAATCCTGGTGTTTTAACCCCCTCTCCCTCCGGGAGAGGGCTGGGGTGAGGGCTACTGGCAAGCCTCGCAATCCGGGTTATCAATCGAACAAGCTTTTGGCACTGGCGCTGCTTCACCGAAGTCAGGCGCTGCAACGCTGGCTACGGGTTTGGCGGTTGGTGCTGGTGCGGCGGCTATGCTGCCACCGCTGCTTGCGCCTGAACTCACTGCGTTCAATGCACCGGTAGTAATGGTGGATTTTTCAGTGGTGGTTGCAGCCAAAGCACGCAGGTAATAAGTGGTTTTCAAACCGCTGTACCAAGCCATGCGATAGGTGACATCCAATTTTTTACCGTTAGCGCCAGAAATGTAGAGGTTCAAACTTTGTGCCTGATCGATCCACTTTTGACGACGGCTGGCGGCTTCTACAATCCACTTGGGTTCGACTTCGAAGGCTGTGGCGTAAATCGCTTTCAGATCATCCGGAATGCGATCAATTTTTTGTACAGAACCTTCGTAATATTTCAGGTCGTTGACCATTACGGCATCCCACAAATTGCGGGACTTCAGGTCGTGAACCAGATGTGGGTTTACTACGGTGAATTCGCCAGAAAGGTTGGATTTCACATAAAGGTTTTGATAAGTCGGCTCGATCGATTGGGTTACACCGGTGATGTTGGAGATAGTCGCTGTCGGGGCGATCGCCATCACATTGGAGTTGCGCATACCTTTGGCTCTGACTTGTTCACGCAGGCTGTCCCAGTCAAAGGTTTTGCTGCGATCAACTTTGATGTATTGGTCGCCACGGTTTTTGGCCAGTATCTCGATAGAGTCTATGGGCAGAATGCCTTTGCTCCAGAGTGAGCCGTCAAAAGTAGAATACTTGCCTCGCTCTTGTGCCAATTCACAGGAGGCTTTGATGGCGTAATAGCTGACAGCTTCCATTGAGGTATCAGCAAACTCCACGGCGGCTTGCGAACTGTAGGCTATGCGTTGATCGTAGAGTGCATCCTGGAAACCCATAATGCCAAGGCCAATAGGGCGGTGGCGAACGTTGGATTGCTTGGAGGTGGCAACGGCGTAGTAGTTAATGTCGATCACATTATCCAGCATGCGAATGGCAGTTTTGACCGTGCGCTCAAGTTTGGCTTGATCCAGTTTGCCATCAACAATGTGCTGCGCCAGATTCACCGAGCCGAGGTTACACACAGCAATCTCATCGCCGGCTTTGGTGTTGAGTGTGATTTCGGTACACAGGTTGGATGAATGCACCACACCTACATGCTGCTGCGGGCTGCGCAGGTTGCATGGGTCTTTGAAAGTGATCCATGGATGTCCGGTTTCGAACAGCATGCCCAGCATCTTGCGCCACAAATCCAGAGCACGGACAGTTTTGAAGACCTTGATTTTGCCAGCTGCCGCTTCACGTTCGTAGTGTTCATAGCGCTCTTCAAAAGAACTGCCATATAAATCATGCAGATCAGGTACATCATTAGGTGAGAAGAGAGTCCAATCTTTATCATCAAACACACGCTTCATGAATAGATCGGGTACCCAGTTGGCGGTGTTCATGTCATGGGTGCGGCGGCGATCATCACCGGTGTTTTTGCGCAGCTCCAGAAATTCCTCGACATCCATATGCCAGGTTTCCAGATAGGCACAAACAGCACCTTTACGTTTGCCACCCTGATTGACCGCAACCGCGGTGTCGTTGGCAACTTTCAGGAAGGGGACAACACCTTGTGACTTGCCATTGGTACCTTTGATGTAAGCGCCCAATGCACGTACCGGTGTCCAGTCGTTACCCAGGCCGCCAGCAAATTTGCTGAGCATGGCATTGTCTTGCATGGCGCCGTAAATACCATAGAGGTCATCCGGTACAGTGGTCAGATAACATGAAGACAACTGGGGACGCAGGGTGCCTGAATTAAACAGGGTTGGCGTTGAACTCATGTAATCAAAAGAAGACAGCAATCGGTAAAACTCAATTGCACGTTCTTCGCGGTTAATTTCATTCAAGGCCAGACCCATTGCCACGCGCATGAAGAATATCTGTGGCAGTTCGATGCGCACATCATTGCTGTGGATGAAGTAACGGTCGTAAAGGGTTTGCAATCCGAGATAGGTAAATTGTAAATCTCCATCTGGAATCAAGGCCTTACCAAGCTTTTCCAAATCAAAATTCAAGAGTTCAGGGGAAACCAGTTCCAGCTCAACCCCTTTTTTAATGTAAACAGGCAGCGCGCGCGCGTAGTAGAGCTCCATGTCGGATTGGGTTGCTTCTGTGGCAATGCCTAAAAAGCCGAGAGCTTCAGCACGCAGTTTATCCAACAGCAAACGTGCAGTGGCAAAACTGTAGTTGGGTTCTTTTTCTACGAGGGTACGAGCGGTAATCACCAGAGATGTATTCACATCTTTTGCAGCCACGCCATCGTAAAGGTTGCGCATGGCTTCATCGAGAATGGCTTTTTCTTCTACACCTTTTAGCCCGGAACAGGCTTCACGCACAATGGTGCGCATACGGTTGATATCCAGGGGAACTCGCGAACCATCCGATTTGGTGACATTAATGTTGGGGTAGTCTGTGTCGGGAGTTTGGGCTGCGGCTGATTTCTCCGCGCGTGCGCGTGCATGTGCTTCGCGATAGAGGACATAATCGCGGGCAACTTTTTGTTCGCCTGCGCGCATCAGGGTTAGTTCGACCTGATCCTGAATTTCTTCGATGTGGATGGTGCCACCGGAAGGCATACGGCGTTTAAAAGTTGCGACTACCTGTTTGGTAAGGCTATCGACTTTCTCATGGATTCGGGAAGAAGCGGCTGCTGTTCCACCTTCAACTGCCAAAAAAGCTTTTGTCAAAGCCACTGCAATTTTGCTGGCATCAAAACTGCCGACAGTGCCGTTGCGTTTGATAACCCGTAATTGACCTGGTGCAGTAGCAGCAAGGCTACTGGAACCAGAATGTGCGTCCGTATGCATTGGATTTTTGGGGTCGGGATTTTGGATGTCGGTCAGCATGTCACTTCTCCTGCTTCAGTGTGGCTGTTATTGTCCGTAAAACACAATATCTTGTGTTTTACTTTTTAATTGGTTTACTAAAAATAGCCCGATTAAAAGGAATGGAAGAGCGATACCAGCTTGATAAAGAGGTGTCATTTTGCTCGTTCTGCAATGCCTTTGGTTTCAGGGGTGTCGTTTTGTGGCCTTTGTCCGAAGATCAGCTTTTTATCGTCAGTTGATCGTTTTTTCCGGAGCATTGAACCCTACATATAGGGGCTGGAGGCGCTTGGGCTACAAGATAATGCGATTTCCGGGCGATTGCAACCTCATTAGCAGCGGAAAAGCTGTGGATAACTTGTGTGCGTGTTTGGTATAACCGGGGCATAAATCCTGTATTTTCGGGCGTTGCGAGCCTTATGAGTGGTTTGATGGGTTTTTACAAATCTTAGATTATTTTCTTATACGTAAAGAAAAGAGTTATTACTATATATTGTGTTGACAGCATTTCATTTCTGGTCTTTCTGATCAGAGTAGATTGGCGGCCAAATAAACATCCGCTAATAAGCAAAGGATTTCCCGGTTGTACCTATTGATGCATCGCTTAATAAATAGATATAAGACAGCATCAGGTCTTCCGGTTTTTTGACAGTGGTTGGGTCTTCGGCGGGATAGGCCGATGCCCGCATTTTGGTTCGGGTTGCACCGGGATTGATACTGTTAGCCCTGATACGATTGGTTCCTTCGCACTCATCCACAAGGGTTTGCATAAAGTTTTCCTGAGCGGCTTTCGATGCGGCATAACCGCCCCAGAAAGAACGCCCTGCGAATGCAACACTTGAACTGGTAAACAACAAGCTGGCATTTTCCGATTTTTCCAGAAGTGGTAAAAGCGCTTGGGTCATCATAAACGGTGAGTTGACGTTAACTTGCATGCAGCGCATCCAGGCGTTTACAGAGTAATTGGATATTGGCGTACGCTCCCCCAGGTCAGCGGCATTAAACAAGATGCCATCCAATCGACCAAAATTGTCATCCAGTACATTACACAAGTCTCCATATTCTTTTTCCGTCGCACTTTCCAGATTGAGAGGGTAAATAGCCGCTTGTGGATGACCTGCAGCCTCAATCTCGTCATAGACTCTTTCCAGCTTGGCCAGTGTGCGTCCAACCAATATGACAGTTGCACCCGAGGCCGCAAAACTTTTTGCAGCGACTTTACCTATGCCGTCACCCGCACCTGTGACCAGAATAATTTTGTTAGCGAGTGATGTGGATGTGACAGAAAAATCTGATGGTAATTGCATAAATAAATCTTCTCAAAATTAAAAAATCACCCTGCTCAATTTGATTAGCAGTTAGATCTGACTCCTCTCCTTGTGGACGAGGGTTAGGGAGAGGGTAAAATCTTATAAATAACCCTGCACAATCGGCCAAATTTCATCTGCTGATTGCACAATGTAATCTGCATTCCAGCTTTCTGGCGAATCATTTTCATCAATATAACCATAAGCGGCGGCGATGGTAATACTGCCCGCGCGTTTTCCGCATTCTATGTCGCGTAAATGATCACCTACATAAATAATTTGATCGGGAGAGCAATTTAATTGTTGGCTGGCGAGAAATAAAGATTCGGGATCAGGTTTTGCGCGGCTGACGTGATCAGGACAAATGACGCTGAAAGGTGCAGGTTGCATATTTAATGCCTGCATCAAGGGGTTGGTGTAGCGTGCAGGTTTGTTGGTCGCTACGCCCCAAACAATTTGATGTTGAACCAATCTGTTAATCAGCGATTCAATTCCAGCAAAAGGCCGCGTGTAATCAGCTATGTGTTGCAAATATAAATCGAGCAATGCTTCGCGACGAATTTCAAATTCAGGATCATTTTCTTCCAATTCAAATGCCAATTTCACCAGAGCTTTGGCACCATTGGAAACTTGAGTTCGAATTAATTCAGAATCAAGAGCCGGTTGTTGATATTGATGAAGCAATTTATTCACCACTAAAACAAAATCAGGTGCTGTATCTAACAGTGTTCCATCCAGATCAAAGATCACAGCGCGAATGGTTTTTTTCATCAAACACTCACTTTTTTGGCATGAATTAAATAATTCACATCCACATCTTTGGAATTTAATTTGTAATGTTTGGTGATAGGGTTATAGGTCATACCGGTGATAGTTTGTAATTCCAGTCCGGCCGTACGCAACCAGCTTGCCAATTCTGATGGGCGAATAAATTTTGCATAATCGTGAGTGCCTCGTGGTAATAAACGCAAAATATATTCTGCGCCTAAAATAGCAAAAGCATAAGCTTTGGGATTGCGATTAATTGTTGAAAAATACAGATCACCATTTTCTTTTGCCAAATCAGCGCAGGCTTTTACAACGGATGCGGGATCAGGAACATGCTCCAACATTTCCATACAGGTTACTATGTCGTATTCACCGGGTTGTTGGGCTGCTTTTTCTTCTGCGGTGATTTGTTGGTAATCAACATCAACACCTGACTCCAATGCATGCAAACGTGCAACATTTAACGGGGCTTCGCCCATATCAATACCGCAAACACTGGCACCACGTTGCGCAAGCGCTTCCGCTAAAATGCCACCACCACAACCTACATCAATGATTTTTTTTCCGGCCACCGGTGAATGTAAATCAATAAAATTAGCGCGTAACGGGTTGATATCGTGCAGTGGTTTGAATTCACTGTTTTTATCCCACCAGCGACTGGCGAGGGCTTCAAATTTGGCGATTTCGGCTGTGTCTATGTTCATGTTTGTACCTGTCATTTTTTTCTCTCTCTGTTTTAGTTCCTCCCTTTGAAAAAGGGAGGTTAGGAGGGATTTAAATTCTTGAAAAATATACTTTCCTAAATTGTCTCAGTGACAACTTTTTTAAATCCCCCCTGGCCCCCTTTTTCAAAGTGGGGAATTAACGCGCAATCTTTCCTCGCCAATAGTTTGCTTTTGCACGCAATTCTTTTTCATCCAGGGTCTGCAATTTCCCTTCACTTAATAAACATTCTCCATTAACCCATAAATGAGACACCTGTTGCGCCGATTGATTGTAAATCAACTGTGAAACCGGATCATAAATCGGTTGTGCATGTAAGCTGGATAAATCAATTGCCGCAATGTCAGCTGATTTGCCAACTTCCAAACTGCCAATTTTATCTTCCAATCCCAATGCCATGGCGCCATTCAATGTTGCCATACGCAATGCTGTATGTGCATTCAAAGCAGTGGCATTTCCGGAAACGGCTTTTGCTAAAAGCGCGGCTGTTTTCATTTCGCCTAATAGAGATAGATCGTTATTACTGGCTGCTCCATCTGTACCTATAGCAACATTAATTCCTGCATTTAATAATTTGTGCACAGGGCAAAAACCACTGGCTAATTTTAAATTGGATTCAGGACAATGAATTATCGATGCGCCGGAATTTTGCAAGAGTGCAATATCGGTTTCATCGATTTGTGTCATATGCACACATTGTGTGAGTGGTGATAACAATCCCAAATCCATCAAGCGTTCGCTGGGACGCTTGTGATACATTTTTAAAGAATCAATAATTTCTTGCGCAGTTTCGTGTAAATGAATTTGCACAGGCATATCCATTTCCTGCGCGAGTATCGCAATACGTCGCAACACCGATTCGGACACTGTGTAAGGTGCGTGGGGACCAAAAGCAATATTAATTAACTCACTATCGCGAAAATTATCATGCAGGGTTAAACCTTTGGCCATGTAATCATCTGCGCCCGATCCCCAGGCGGTTGCAAAATCCATCACCGGAAAACTTAACTGACAGCGCAATTTTGCATCCAAACAGGCTTGTGCCGTTTCTTCCGGAAAAAAATACATATCGGAAAAACAACTGATGCCCGACTGAATCATTTCTGCAATTGCCAGTTCGCTACCATCGCGAACAAAATCGGCACTGACCCAGCGTTTTTCTGCAGGCCAGATGGATTCAGTTAACCATTGCTGTAAAGGTTGATCATCCGCAAAACCACGAAACAAACTCATGGCTGCGTGACAGTGGGAATTAATCAAACCGGGAATCAATAAGTGATTTGGCAGGTGCAAACTGTTATCAGCAGTAAATCGACGATCAGCTTCCTGATGAGGTAACAACGCCAGAATTTGTCCCTGATCTATCACCAGTGCGCAGTTTTCGAAAACCTTGTTGGCCGGAACCACTGGCACTATCCAGCGCGCTTTGATAATCAAATCAACAGAAGAATCCCGTGGTTTATCACTCATCTTATGGTTTACCGGCTTGATTGGAAGGGCGGAAGTATACTGAAAGACTCAGGTAAATGTCCTTATAGACATCAAGTTGGTGCGTAATTCTGCATTGGCGTTCTTCAGAAGGATGTTTGAAATCATTCAATTGCGCGGTCACTAAATCCCGGTGAGTTGGCTATTGTCATTTCCCCTGCCATTAAATACTATGAAAACTATTTTATTAATAAGAATAATTTTATGAATAAAAAAATATCAAGCATAGTCATAGTCGGTGGCGGTACTGCTGGTTGGATGACGGCTGCTTTTTTGTCCAAATGGCTGGATCAAACGCCTATTCAGCTTAACCTTATTGAATCTGAACAAATTGGCACCATTGGTGTTGGTGAGGCGACTGTACCGGGTATTCACCAATTTATTCGCGATCTGGATATTAAAGAAAGTGAGTTTATAAAAGCCACCAATGCAACATTTAAATTGGGTATTGAATTTAAAGATTGGGCAGCAAAGGGAACCGATTTTTTTCATCCCTTTGCTGCTTATGGTGTGCAGATAGAAGACAGACCTTTTCACAAAACCTGGTGGGCGGCAAAAAAACAGGGTTATGAAGAAGGTTTGGATCAGTTTTGTTTAAGTACCCAATTAGCAAGGGCAGGCAAATTTGCGCAGCCCAGCTTTGACGATAAAAGTCGTTTGGCCTGGTACAACTATGCCTATCATTTCGATGCATCATTGTTTGCAAAGTTCTTGCGGGATTATGCAGAAAAAAGAAGAGTGAAAAGGATTGAAGGGAAGGTTGGTCATGTACAATTGGATACAACTTCCGGTTTTATCAAGTCCATATTGATGGAGTCGGGCCAAGTGATAGAAGGGGACTTGTTTGTTGATTGCTCAGGTATCACAGCATTATTAATTGAAAAAGCATTGGGCGTTGAATACGAAAATTGGAGTCATTGGTTGCCTTGTGACAGTGCTTTGGCTGTGCAAACAAAAAGTGTATTTGAACCTGATCCTTTCACTCGTTCTTCTACCCGAATTGCCGGATGGCAATGGCATATTCCCTTACAGCATCGAGTCGGTAATGGTTATGTATATTGCAGCCAATTTATTTCTCACGAACAGGCACGCGAAGAATTATTAAATAATTTAACGGGTGAGAGAGTCATTGAACCCAGATTGATTCGTTTCACAACGGGGATGCGTCGGGATTTTTGGTATAAAAACTGTGTATCCATTGGACTGTCGAGCGGTTTTCTGGAGCCCTTGGAATCAACCAGTATTTCGCTGATTCAAACGGGTATCGCCAAGTTAACCGGCTTTTTGGTCAATTTTGAGATTGATGAAAAACATGTTGCTGAAGCCAATCGTCTGAACCGGCTTGAGTATGAACGCATCCGGGATTTTATTATTTTGCATTACAAACTAAATGGCAGATCTGACCCTTTTTGGCAGCATGTCAGAGAAATGGAAATACCCTCAACTCTCAAAGAAAAAATTTCTATTTTCGAAAACACCGGAGATATCAAACTTCTGGAACAGGAATCCTTCAAAGAAGAGAGCTGGGTCAGCATGTACTATGGATTCGGGGTTACACCTACTTTTATTGAGCCATCGAATGACACTGACAAGATTGGTTTAATCCTGAATAAAATGAGGGGTGCCATAGGCAAGGGCCTCCAATACGCTTCAACCCATGCCCAATTTCTGCAAACAATCGGGTAATCAGTTACCCAATCCACAGTGGCTGTATTTTCATTTGTAAATTTATTTTTGTATATAAATTTACATCGCGTCGGTTTGACGTTAAGATGCGGCCATATTAGTCATTTCAACTATATGATAACGAACCTGAGATGAAACTAAGACTTCTACATAGCATAACGACAATAACCCTGTTACTTGCCTCCGGTTTTGCGGCTTGCGGCGACTTATTAACTGTCCGTTTTGATGAGCCAGGAAAAAACTGGGAATCTGATGCCTTGCCTATAGGTAATGGGGCTATGGGTGCCGCTGTTATGGGCGGCATAAAAGAGGATCGGTTGCAGTTCAATGAAAAAACACTCTGGACGGGTGGGCCAGGTTCGGTTCAGGGCTATGATTTTGGAATACCCGATACGCCATCCAAAGGTCTGGTCAAAGTTCGTAAACAAATTGAACAGGAAGGATTTGTCACACCGGAAGACGCCGCCAAATTAATGGGTCGCAAAATTAAAGGTTATGGCGATTACCAGACCTTTGGTGATTTGCTGCTGGAGTGGCCAGAGTTAACTGCTGATGTCAGTGCTTACAAGCGCGAATTGGATTTACAAACCGCGATAGCCACTGTTCGTTTCCAACATCAAGGTGTGATTTACACGCGTGAATATTTTGCCAGTTATCCTGACAAAGCGATTGTTGTGCGTTTATCTGCAGATAAACCTGAAAAAATTTCCATCAATATGCGCATGCAATTTCCTGATAATCGTTCCTTCGCTTATCAATGGCAACAATCACAATTGTTGGTACAGGGAACGCTCAAGGATAATCAATTGGGTTTTGCATCAGGTGTAGTCTGGCAGATTGATGGTGGCACACAAACGCAAAATGCGGATCGTCTGGAAATTCGTAAAGCCAATCAAGTCACTTTTATTTTGACGGCTGCAACCGATTATGCAGCGAAATACCCCGAATATCGTGGTGAAGCAGCCGATAAAAAAATAATGAGGGCTTTACAACCGATTGCGCAAAAATCTTATCAACAACTATTAACAACACATTTGCAAGATTATCAATTGCTGTTTAACCGGGTTGCTTTGGATATAGGGCAATCGTCACTTGATTTACCCACACCCCAATTACTTTCACAATACAAAAAAGGCAACAGTGTTTTGGATAAAACATTGGAAGCGCTCTATTTTCAATTCGGTCGGTACCTGTTAATTGCCTCATCACGATCTGGCTCCTTGCCTGCGAATTTGCAAGGAGTTTGGAACAATTCGATAACGCCACCCTGGAATGCGGACTATCACGTCAATATTAATTTGCAGATGAATTACTGGTTGGCAGAAACCGGTAATTTACCGGAACTGATGGATCCATTTTTTGATTTTGTGGATAGCCTGGTTGATCCAGGAAAAATATCCGCAAAAAAAATTGCTCATGTAAAAAAAGGCTGGACACTTTTTTTAAATACCAATATCTGGGGATTCACCGGTGTGATCGAATGGCCAACGGCTTTTTGGCAGCCAGAAGCGGGAGCATGGTTAGCACAACATTATTATGAACATTATTCGTTTTCAAAAGATGAAAACTTTTTACGGCAGCGTGCTTATCCATTAATGAAATCGGCCTCTGAGTTTTGGCTGGATTTTTTAGTGAAAGATCCTCGTGATGGTTTGTGGGTAGTGAACCCTTCATTCTCACCCGAGCAAGGAAACTTTACTGCAGGATCAGCAATGTCCCAGCAAATTGTTGTCGATTTGTTTCGCAATACACTGGAAGCAGCAACCATTCTCGGCGATAAAAAATTCGCGTCTCTTTTGAATAAAAAACTGGCCAAACTGGATAAGGGTGTCAGAGTGGGTGCCTGGGGTCAGTTACAGGAATGGAAAGAAGATCTTGACGATAAAACCAATCAACATCGTCATATTTCACATTTGTTTGCATTGCATCCCGGTAAACAAATTACCGCACAAACCAACCCTGAACTATTTGCTGCAGCAAAAACAACCTTGAATGCACGTGGTGATGGTGGCACCGGTTGGTCGCAAGCCTGGAAAATAAATATGTGGGCAAGAATGCAAGATGGCAATCGTGCTTACAAAGTCTTAACCGAACAATTGCAGCGCAGCACGCTGAAAAATCTCTGGGATAACCATCCACCTTTTCAAATTGATGGCAATTTCGGCGCATCGGCCGGTGTTATTGAAATGTTGATGCAAAGTCATGATCAGGCAATTGATTTGTTGCCTGCATTACCGGATGCATGGTCGAGTGGATCGGTAAAAGGTTTACGTGCACGTGGTGGATTGATTATTGACATGGAATGGAAAAATAAAAAAATATCATTGATTAGAGTGACAACTGCAACATCAGCACCGCACCAATTCAGAATAGCGTCAGACCTGTTGGGTACAAATGGTTTGATGTTGGATGGTAAAAAAATCCCGGTAAAAATGGACGCTCGATTTACCCGGTTTCAACTGCAAGGCAATGGTACCTATCTTTTAACTGGAAGTGATATCTAACGCAATATTTGTTGGATATTGCAACAGCAAAAGTAAATCAAAAAATAATCTGTTAAATAAAATGTGTTAAACAAAACAAAGTGGAGAGAAGAATGAAGATCAACCAGAATAAATTTTTAAAAAATCGATTGAGCCGCTGGGTAACATTGGCATCAATTGGTGCTTTGACGGGTGTTGGGTTACCCGCTATGGCAGCTGATGAAGAAGTTGAGGCAGATGAAATTGTGGTAACCGGACAACGCGCCAGTATTCAGTCTGCACAAGATCTTAAAAAGAATTCGAATGTTGTTGTGGATTCGATTGTTTCTGACGATATAGGTAAATTACCGGATCGCAGTGTGACAGAAGCCTTGCAACGTGTTCCCGGTGTAACAGTGGGTCGTTATACCAATAACGATGCTGAACATCCTGCCGCTGAAGGTAGTGGTGTAGCTGTTCGTGGTTTAACGCAAGTTCGTGCGGAATTAAATGGTCGCGATGTATTCTCTGCTGCAAGTGGTCGTGGATTAAGTTTTGAAGATGTTCCTGCAGAATTAATGTATGCAGTTGATACTTACAAAAGCCCGTCAGCTGATATGATCGAAGGTGGTTTGGGCGGTACAGTTAATTTGCGCACACGTATGCCATTCGATTCTGAAGGTCAGTTGGCCAGCGTATCTGCAAAAGCTAACTATGGTGATCAGTTGGAAGAAACCAATGGCGAATATTCCGGTTTGTACAGTAATCGTTGGGAAACAGGTTTGGGTGACTTTGGTTTCCTCGTTAATTTTTCCACTTCTGATTTAGCCAGTCGTTCCGATCAGGTTTACAGCCGCCCTTATTTACCAAGAACAATTGATGGCGAAAGTGTATGGGTGTCAAAAGGTGTGGATTGGCGTCGCAACGATTATCAAAGTACCCGCGATGGAAAATATGCAGCCTTGCAATGGGCGCCGAATGATGACATGGAAATTTATTTCACTGCATTTCAAAGCAAACACGATACGCTTTATGATGAAAATGCATTCTTCCTGGAGGGTGCAAATGGCGATCAAGCCTTGGTTCCAACTGCAGCAGATAATTGGGTTTATAGCGCGAATGGTGCGTTGATTTCAGGTGATGTCACAGTAGCAAATCCTGCACAATGGGGTCTCGATTTCGGTACCAGTACTCGCTGGGCAAATAACATTTCCAAAACAACAGATTACTCAACAGGAATCAAATGGTCTCCAAGTGATCGCTTGCATTTCTCTGCTGATTTGCAATTTGTAAAATCAGAAGCCACCGTTGACGATTACACATTAGGCTTAAAAGTGATTCCAGTTGAAGCACGTTTGGAAGGCGTTGGCACAAAAACCCCATCGATTTTGATTGATTCTACCTACATGGCCAACTACGCAAATTACAGCCTTGGTCAGGAGATGACACATTTCGAACGTAATAATGCAGAAGCAAAAACCGGTCGTTTTGATGTTGAATATGATTTCGATGATGCAATTATTACTTCTGTTAAAGCAGGCGTGAGATATTCTGAAAAAACAGCTGACAATATTGATACTGGATATGATTGGAATACTCGATATGCAACATGGTTTACCAAAATGGATTGGAGTGGTTATGATAAAAATACTTTACCCAAAGTGACATCTCAACAAGCATCGGATTATTTGACTCTCTATTCATTTGATAATTTCCAACGTGGCGATGTAAATGTTCCGCCTGCTGGATATTTGTATTCGGCAGAAGCGGTGAAAAACTTCCGTGCTACAACAGATGTAATCAACGGAGACCGCACTACAGTCTGTGCTGAGTATCAGTCGTGGATTTGTGATGCAATTTATCCTGAGTGGGATCGCTTGACAAATCCTGCCTACAGAAATATTCAAGAAACAATCAATAGTGCTGCCTATGTGATGACCAATTTTGCATTTGATGACTTGGCGATGCCTTTGGATGGTAATCTGGGTGTACGTGTAGTCGATATTGAAAATACCGCAAAAGGCAGTCTTGTGGTTAACGAAATCGCTATTCCGGGAAGTCCAACAATTCCGGCAAGTTCAACGCCAATTGAAGCGGAAACAGGTGATACCTATGTATTGCCAAGCATCAATTTGAGATTGCAAGCAACAGATGATTTGTTTTTTCGCTTTGCAGCATCCAAAGCAATTTGGGAGCCTGCTTTTAAAGATCTAAATGCGAGAATTGTAGTGGCTAACTCTACTAAAGACGGCGTTACCACAGTTACCAGCATTAACGATAAGAAATTTACCGTGTCCCAAGACACTAACCCGTTTTTGACTCCTATGACGGCAAATCAGTTTGATCTTTCTGCGGAATGGTATTTTGATGATGCGGGTGGAATGGCTCACATTGCCCTCTTCAAAAAAGACGTAGAGGATTTCTTCAGGAAAGATACCCTTATCGCAGACAGTGAAGTTGCACCAGGAGTAGTTGTGCCAACAGAATATACCTGGTTGAAAAATATTGGATCGGGCGACATAAAAGGTATAGAAATTGGAGTCAGTAAATTCTTTGATTCCTTGCCTGCTCCATTTGATGGTTTGGGTATTCAGGCTAACTACACTTATATAGACAGTGAAGCCGATATTCCGCTAAAAACTCAACCTGGTAGTGGCGATACACTTTCAGGTGCGGCACCACTTGATACAGATCGTTCTGCTTATGGCCAATTACCTGTAGATCAGTTATCTAAAAATGCGTACAACATTATTGGTATGTATGAAAAAAATGGCATCTCAGCTCGTTTGGCTTATTCATGGCGTAGCAAGTATTTGATTACTTGGGGTGGAAATGGATTTGATCCTGATTTCAACGATGGTCTTGGCGGCAAAGCAAGAATTCCTGTGTATAACGATGACTATGGCCAACTGGATGCCTCTATCAGTTACACCTTCCTCGAAAACTATACAGTTTCCGCGGAAGCCAGTAATTTGCTGAAAGAGAAAACCGTTGGCATCATGGATCAAAATGCTGCAGGTGATCATGTGACATACTCCTATGCACAAGATGCCCGTTTTGCAATTGGTTTACGCGCCAAGTTTTAATGGATAAAACTGCGTTACAAAAAACCTCACATTCAGTTGTGAGGTTTTTTGCTTTTTAAAATGGCTTTTTTCGTGTAAAAACACATAAAAGAACGATGTGTTAAGAGATGGGAGCAAAAAAGAAGTTTAAAAAATAGGCATGTAAAAGAAAGTAAAACAAAATAACTATTCACGTTATAAATACGATAATTGCGGAAAATAATGTCTGAGGCAAAGTTTGATGAATAATGCAATATCCAAAACGATTACCCGATTGAGCAGTATGAGTTTGTTGGTTCTGTGTTCTTGTTTCACTTTCGCAGAAAGTTTGCCTGAATTGGTTCACAAAAATAATCGTCATGCATTGATGGTTGATGGTGCACCTTATTTGATGTTGGGGGCGCAAACCAACAATTCCAGTAATTATCCCGCTGCTTTAAAAGATGTGTGGCCTTCGGTTAAAAAAATGCATGCCAATACCTTGAGTATTCCGGTTGCATGGGAACAAATTGAACCGGTTGAAGGGACATTTGATTTTTCTTATCTGGATGTGTTGTTGAAAGAAGCGCGTGAGCACAAAGTTAAAGTGGTGTTGCTATGGTTTGCAACCTGGAAAAACAATGCGCCGCATTATGCACCTGCATGGGTAAAATTGGATAACAAACGTTTTCCGCGTGTAGTGAAACAAGATGGCGACACGTTGAATTCTTTGTCACCTCTTGGAAAAAACACTTTGCAAGCCGATAAAAAAGCCTTTGTGGAGTTGATGAATTATTTAAACAAGAAAGACAAACAACACACAGTCATTATGGTGCAGGTGCAAAATGAAGTGGGCACCTATGGTTCTGCACGCGATTATTCTGCTTTGGCACAATCGGTATTTAATGCGCCAGTGCCTGATGAGTTGATCCAAAAATTAAATTTGAAACCAGGCAACTGGCCGACAGTGTTTGGTAAAGATGCCGACGAATTTTTTCATGCCTATTACATCGCTAAGTATTGCAATGAAATTACTGAAGCCGGTAAGGCCGTTAAAAATTTACCTATGTATGTGAATGTGGCTTTGCGAAACCCTTTTAATCCGGGCAAACCAGGTCAATATTCAAGTGGAGGTGCTACCGATAATGTGCTTCATATTTGGAAGGCTGCTGCGCCCGCGATAGATTTAATTGCACCGGATATTTATTTCCGCGATCACAAAACCGTTTCCAAAGTTCTCGATATTTATGCGCGTCCTGACAATGCGTTGTTTGTCGCTGAAATTGGTAATGATCAGCCCTTTGCACGTTATTTTTACCCAACATTGGGAAAGGGTGGTATTGGATTTTCGCCTTTCGGAATGGATGATACTGACTATACCAATTATCCTCTCGGCGCCAAAAACTACAATGATCAAACCATTGAAGAATTTGCACAGCATTATCGTGTCATAGCCCCTATGATGCGCGAATGGGCAAAACTCGCCTATGAAAATAATGTATGGGGTGTTGCCGAGCCTTTGGACACTACTGGCGATACACAAAAAATCTGGAATGCGGAAGCAACACCGGCAGAAAAAGATCAATACGCAAAAGACAAAGCGGCTGCACTGACACAAACATTGGATTTGGGTTTGTGGGATGCTGAAGTGACCTATGGCCGTTATATGTTTTGGATTGACCCGCCGGTAGGTAATACGCCATCATCCGGTGGCGCTTTGATTGCGCAGCTAAGTGATAATGAATATTTGGTGACAGCACATAAAGCGCGAGTGGAATTTAAACCATCCAGTGAATTAAAAGATAAAAAAACTATGATCGAGCGTATAGAAGAGGGCCATTTTGAAAAAGGAAAATGGGTGATGGAACGCGTGTGGAATGGCGACCAAACTGATTGGGGTTTGAATTTCACTGCGCGCGCGCATGTCTTGAAAGTGAAAATGGCGAGTTATATAACAGAATAAAATCTTCCCCCTCTCCCTAACCCTCTCCCACAAGGGGAGAGGGAACAGATAGTGCTACTAAATTAAAAAGTAGTTATTTGCGAAGTGAGATTGGCTCCCTCTCCCTTGATGGGAGAGGGCGGGGGAGAGGGTGTTTTAATTTTTATAAAACCAACGAGGAAAACAAAGATGCTATCTGCAAAACAGATTCTCAAGCATTGCGTGATCGGAATGGCGTCGGTGGCTTTGTTACAAGGCTGCTCGAAATCATCTGAAGAATCCGCAAATTCGCAAACGGCAACCGAGCAGGTTAAAACACTCGCGCAATTTGAAAAAACTGCGGATGGTGTAGTGGTAACACTCGCCGAAGGCGCAGTGAAAAAAGTTCGCTTGCAAGTAATGAGTGAAAAAATTATTCGTGTTACTGCATTGCCTGGAACAGATTTCAGTGTGGTTCCTGAATCCATACAAGTCATTGCCAAACCAGCAACTGTTGAATTTTCACTGGAGCAAGTGGGCAATAACCTGGTATTGAAAACAGCACAAGTTACTGCCAATTTATCACTGGTAGATGGCACTGTGAATTTTGCTGATGCCAAAGGTAATCTTTTATTGAAAGAAGAAAATCGCGGCGCTTTCTCCGCGGTGACGGCTGATCCAATCAAACCTGATGCAGATTCATTTGCCTTGCGTCAGGAATTTAATCGTGGCAGCGACGAAGGTTATTTCGGTTTGGGTCAGCAACAAAATGGTCAGGTGAACTATGCCGGCGAAAATGTTGAATTGACTACACATAATCTGGTTAAAACAATTCCGTTTGTTGTTTCCAGCAAAAATTATGGTTTGTTGTGGGACAACAATTCTGTTTCCTATTTTGGTGATCCACGTGCAACCCAGCCTTTAAATGTGTCTTTGAAATTATTCGACGCAGAAGGTAAAGAGGGTGGTTTGACGGCACGTTATTTTGACGGCGACAAATTATTGTTGACTCGTGTTGAAGCAGATTTAAATTATCAATTCTACAGCGACAACACTGTGCGTGAAATTCCGTTGCCTGATGAAACCAAAGACGCTAAAAATTTGCGTATTGAATGGGAAGGTAGTATTGAAACCGATGAAGCCGGTATTCACCGTTTCAAAATGTATAGCTCGGGTTATGCAAAATTATTTGTTGATGGTCAAATGGTGTTGGATCGCTGGCGCATGAACTGGAATCCATGGTGGCACACATACAATATGGAAATGAAACCCGGTGAGAAAAAAGCCATTAAAGTAGATTGGACTGTGGGGGGTGGTTTCTTCCGTTTAACGCATCTTGATCCAATGCCTGCCGAAGAATTAGGTGAATTGTCTCTTGCATCTGAAACCGGTAAAGCGATTGATTACTATTTTGTGGCAGGTGATAACAAAGATGATGTGATTTCCGGCTATCGCCATTTAACCGGTGATGCAGTGATGTTGCCAAAATGGGTGTATGGTTTTTGGCAAAGTCGTGAGCGTTATAAAAATCAAGACGAAATTATCAATACTTTTAAATATTATCGCGAGAAAAAAATCCCGATTGATAACATTGTATTGGATTGGTCTTACTGGGAAGAAAATGCCTGGGGTAGTCACGAATTTGATAAGAAATTTTTCCCTGATGCAAAAGCCATGACCGATAAAATCCACGCAATGAACGGCAATATTATGATTTCCGTTTGGCCAAAATTTTATCCCACCACTAAAAACTATAAAGAGTTGAACGATAAAGGTTATATGTTCAATAAAAATATAGAAGAAGGTAACCTCGACTGGATTGGTCCAGGCTATTTGAATGCTTTCTATGATCCTTATCCAAAAGAATCCCAGGAGATTTTCTGGAAACAAATTAACGAAAATTTAAATACCAAGGGCTTTGATGCCTGGTGGTTGGATGCAGCCGAGCCGGATATTCATTCCAATTTAACTTTCACCAAGCGTAAAGAAATTATGAGCCGCGAAGGCGGTATAGGTTCAGGTGCTGAATATTTTAACTCCTATGCAATTCCCAATGCGCAAGCAGTGTATGACGGCGAGCGAAAAACTGATCCGGAAAAACGTTCATTTATTTTGACGCGTTCTGCATTTGGTGGTTTGCAGCGTACAGGTTCTGCTTTGTGGAGCGGCGACACTTCATCGCGTTGGGAAAATTTAAAAGAACAAGTTGGTGCCGGTGTTGGTGCGAGCATGGCAGGTCTTCCTAACTGGAGTTTTGATATTGGTGGTTTTACACCGGAAGATAAATATCGATGGGGTAATAAAAAAGGTGGCGAAGCACTCAATATTCGCGATTTGAAACCGGAATTGGTTGCAGATTGGCAAGAATTAAATGTTCGCTGGTTCCAATTCGGCGCTTTCGTTCCACTGTTCCGCTCACACGGTCAATATCCTTATCGTGAAATTTTCAGTTTGGCTGATGAAGGCACAGAGGTTTACAACACACTTGAGTCTTACATTAAATTGCGTTACCGATTGATGCCTTACATTTATACACTGGCGGGTGATACCTTCCATAAAGATGGCACCATCATGCGCGGTTTGGTAATGGATTTCCCGAATGATCGCAAAGCCTGGGACATCAACACGCAATATATGTTTGGCCCCGCGTTTTTAGTCAACCCTGTGTATGAAGACAAAGCGCGTTCACGCGATGTGTATTTACCAGCAGGTGCAGATTGGTACAACTTCTACACCGGCGAAAAATTAACAGGCGGCCAAACCATTAAAGCCGATGCACCTCTTTCACAAATGCCTTTATTTGTAAAAGCCGGTTCAATCGTTCCAACTGGTCCGTTAATTCAACACGTCGATGAAGGTTTGAATGCGCCGTTGACATTAAATATTTACATGGGTGCTAACGGCAGTTTCGATATTTACGAAGACGACGGCCGCTCAGTGAAATACGAAAAAGGCGAATGGTCACGCATCCCGGTTTCATATGACGATGCAACTGCCACAGTCACTATTGGTGATCGCGTAGGAAGTTTCACCAGCATGTCAGAAAACAGAAAAATCAGTGTCCGCTTTATTTTCGGCCCCTCAAAAGACGCCGCAAATTTTGATGCTGTTGCACAGACTTTGGATTATTCCGGTAAAGCGATTAGTGTAAAACGCGCCGAATAACTTGTTGTTGTCATACCTGCGAAAGCAGGTATCCATAAAAGCCTCTGCATTTATTGTGGGGGCTTTTTTGTTTTTTTAGAAAGGATATTGAAAAAATCAGAGCGTCGAGATATGGTTCGGGTCAGTTTTGATGATTTGGCGCACATTGGTAATCCATTTTTGTTTCAAAA
The DNA here is from genome assembly GCA_946481095.1 of uncultured Cellvibrio sp. Next base: position 8,623 of record CAMLML010000040.1, on the reverse strand, counting down.
ATTTAGAACATAATTTAGGAGCTGTGAATATGGCTAACATCTTGAATCTGTTTACCTATAGTGCATTATGAGCCTAAACGAAAAACCCTATTTACGTTCCATAGAGTTGAAAAGAGGAGTCATAGAATCCTTTGATGAATATCCATTTTGCATTCCTTCGTTAAGAGAGTTAGATGTTCTTGAATTTCATGAAGATGTTACATTTTTTGTAGGCGAAAATGGCGCTGGCAAATCAACCTTGTTGGAAGCTATAGCAGTCAGTCTTGGATTTAATGCAGAAGGCGGAAATAAAAATACTCAATTCTCTACCAGTGCTACTCATTCAGAGTTCAGTGATTATTTAAAATTAGTCAAGAGCTTTAAAAAACCAAAGGATGGATATTTTTTAAGGGCAGAGAGCTTTTACAATCTTGCAACTTACATAGACAACACAGGTTACCTTGCTGGCTATGGTGGAGAATCTTTACATAGACAATCGCATGGCGAATCTTTTATGTCCACGCTGCTCAATAAACTAAAAGGAAATGGCCTTTACTTAATGGATGAACCTGAAGCCGCTCTATCGCCCACCAGACAAATGGCTGCAATTTCAGCAATACATCAACTGGTTGAAGAAAATTCGCAATTTATTATTGCCACTCACTCACCGATATTATTAGCTTATCCTCGCGCAAAAATTTATGAGTTTTCCAGTGCTGGTATTAATGAGGTTAAATATACCGACACTGAACACTATGAGATCACCAAAGAGTTTCTTAACAATTATGAAAATATGTTGGAAATTCTAATGAGTGAGTAGGTTGAGCAAATAATAAGTTTCAATGTTTGGTTTTGGTGAAATCAATAGGGCGGTCTCTAAATTTCTTTAACGCAAGCTAACTGGTCTTTACCTTTTGGGATAGGCTATGTTGGAATTATTACACTGGATTAATGCGAAAAAATCACTCGAACTGTTGAATAGTTTCCTGTATACCTGCTTAAAACTTTTAACACACAAGTGAGTCAGGTTATGCCATGTATTCCAGATAGCTACGGTGGGTTTCGTGAGTCGGGTTACAGTTTTCGTAACTGGCTTGGGAATGTTAATACATCGGTGCAGACCTATTTCGAACCGGATTCGCTTGAATCGCTTGTGTGGGTAGTTAATCAGGCTCACACGGGTGGGCATCGTCTGCGTGTTGTGGGAAGTGGTTGGTCGTTTGAAAATATTGCGGCTTGCCCTGATTGGATGGTGAGAATATCCAATCTCAATCGCATCATTTCACATTTTACTGACGAAGCATTAACGGCTGCATCACCACTTACTCTGGAGTGGCAAAGGCGAATAACACGGCCAGGAAATATTACGCGGCTTGTGCATGTCGAAGCGGGTATTCGATTATTTGAATTGAATCAACAATTACATGATCGTGGATTGGCTTTGCCCACGTTGGGTGGTAGTCAGGGACAATTGTTGGCGGGTGCAATTTCAACATCAACACATGGTGGTGATGTGCGACAACCGCCGCTTGCGGATATTGTGCGTGCGGTTCATCTGGTCACAAAAGAAGGGCAGGAATTGTGGGTAGAATCTTCAAGCCAACCGCTTACACATGAGAATGACATAGCGGCCAGACTTTCTTGTGGCGATGTACAAATTATTCGTGATGATGAATTGTTAAGTGCTCTGCAAGTGAGTGTAGGACGATTTGGAATTATTTATTCGTACGTATTGGAAGTGCGCACACGTTTTGATTTGGTTGAGTGGGCAACGCCTTCTTCATGGAGTGAAGTGTCTTCATTTTTACGTGAAGGAATTACGGAAGGAAATATTCTGGTTCCATTACTTTCCAATTTGCCATTACCGGCAATTCCACCCGATGGACCATCTTCAAGTGTATTTGCGGGAATTCCATTTGAAGATGCCTCACGTCCGCGTTATCTCGAATTTTTAATTAATTCCCGAAATGGAAATCAACTTTGGGTAAGACGACGTTGGGAACGTGAGCGTGCAGATCTTGAACCTGAAGTGCCGGTGGAAAGAACAGAATTTATTAATGAACACACAGTTGCGAATTGGATTTTAGTTTCAGCAGCAAGAGCTATACGGTTAATTGCTATACCAGCAATTCTTCCTATTCCAGGTTATCGTGAGGTTAGACACATTGAGATGGAAGTGCGTGCATTAGAGTTAGATGGTTATGCACATGATCCTCATGTGAGCGCCGATTTTGCATTGACTGCTTCATTAAATGCGCTTTGGGCTTGTGATGATCTTGGTGTACTTGGTCTGGCAATTGATGAGTTGGCCAGAATTGTATTTGATGGTCGTAGTGAACTAGCGAAAACAGGCAAGCGGGGAGTCAGTTGGCAAATTATGTCAAACCTTAGTGCTGATCCTGGTCCAAATCGAGTGAACTCAATCGAAATTATTTTTGATGCAACAACATCTAGCTACATAGACTTTATTGATTTTCTTACAGTTGAAGGTCATGGTCATCGACAGTCGGGATATATTTCGGTTCGTTTTTCCAGCAAATCCAACGCGTTACTTTCCATGCACAATGTAGAAAGTTCACTTGCCGTTTCAGTTGAGGTTGCATCAATTCAGGGTTTTGAACACAACGATCGCTGGATGCGTTTAATTGAAAGCAGGGCAATAGAACTTGGCGGTCGTCCACATTGGGGACAACACAATAATTTGCAGGCATATCAGGTAAATCGATTGTACGGTGAAAAAGTACAGCGATGGCGAGAGCAATTAGTGAGAGTGGTTGATAGCACCAATACCTTCAGTAATAACTATACCGAACAACGCGGCCTTGAACCTGTTGGAATAATTCGATACGTCACAGCGGTTCGCAGAGCTGCCGGGCGTATAACCCATTTGTGTAATCCCGATGCTTATTGGTCACCCATGCCTGTTGAAGAAGTTATTCGCGCTTTTGAATCAGATCATCCATTCGTAGTGGGGAGCTCAGCATTTCCACCTGCGCTTGGCAGAATTAATTATATAGTGCGCACAGGAGATGAATCTGTTCCGGATGCTCGTGTAATTGTGGCTCACGTGTTGACTACGTCTCCTGATGACACAGTAGCAAATAATCTGGATTCACTTGGAGTTTGTCGTGAATTATATTTGCGCATTCCACCAGCAGATCAATTAAGAAGACGAGTAACATCTGTAACACGTAATCGATGGGGTGGTGTTACTGCACTTTGTAATGACGACGAACAATGGCGAGTACTCGACTCAGTTGCGTTTTTTGAAATTTCTCGTGGAGATATTGAATACTTCATAGATAGAGGTGGCGTAGAGACTATATTGTTGGCAAAAACACATGTAACAACATTCGCCGATGGCATAGCTGAAAATAATTTATCCAGCCTTCCCGAGGGCTAATTTTTAAATCAATCGAAATAATTCTTGCTTGACAAAAAATAATTAATATTTAACATGCACGGCGCTGTAGCTTTCTCAATTTTCCACTAATGCTTCCGGACATCGGCTCCCCGGAAGACGAGACACTCCGAGCCGTCTTTAATGTACAAATGTCAAAACTGTTCGACCCTTGTTTCATCCAATCAATCCTCCTGCCTTTTTGTAATAATCAAACAAAAAAAACAATATTCCTTCAGGGCGGATGCTAATACTTGCATCACCAAAGATGGAAAAAAGAAAAAAACTAATGATCCAGGTGGATCGGGTTATGAAACTGTTAAAGAAATTCGTGTTTGCAGGAAATGTTATTCTGAATTAACCCTGGAAGAGGGTTAAGTGTATTTACTGAAATAATATAGTCATCTTTGCTGGCATTTTCTTTTGTCTGTGGTAATGTCCAGCAGATGACAGGTGACAGATTATGAAAAAAACTATTATCCGTTTATTAATATTATTGTACGCAACAGCAATAACCTCATTGGTTTTTGCTGACAAAAAAACAATTTATGTTGATAAAGGGCATATTTATACCGCTGCAGGTGAACTTTTGGTGATGCGCGGATTTAATGAAATGTTTGTTTGGTCTGTGGATAAGACCGGTGAGCGTTTCATTCCGGAAATAGATAAAACGGGTGCCAATACATTGCGATTGGTTTGGGATAAAAATTTCAATCCCAAAGATTTAATCAAGCTAATGGATAATACTATTGCGCACAAAATGGTGGCGATCCCTGAGTGTCATAACGCCACAGGAAAGTGGGGTAAACCACTGCAAGCGTGTGTAGATTTTTGGAATAAGCCTGTATTGATTGAAGCTATCGAGCGCAACCGTCAATGGACGATTTTAAATATTGCCAATGAAGCCGGTGACCACAATATTAGTGACGAAAATTTTCGGATAACTTACAAAGCGGCTATCACATCTTTGCGCAATTGGGGTTACACAGTGCCGATTATGATTGATGCATCGCTCTGGGGACAAAATGTTGATCAGCTTTTGCGTGTTGCCCCGGAATTATTGAAACATGACCCTTTGTCCAATGTCATTTTTTCCACGCATTCTTATTGGGCCGCTGAACAATCAATAGGAAATTATTACAAGGTCGCAAAAAAAGCCAAAGATTTGGGGGTTGCGATAATTGTTGGCGAAGGCCCTTCGGTGACTCGTGTCGGGCAATGTGATAATCCCACGCCTTTACCTTATCTTGAAGGAATGAAAATTCTCGAAGACTATCAATCGGGTTGGTTAAATTGGTCATGGGGAGGGATGAAAAATGCTGACTGTGACAATTTTCGTTATTTTGATATCACAAGAAATGGACATTTTGGAGATTGGGGAAGTCAACATGGCGCCAATATTGTTGCGTTAAGCCCTTACAGTGTGATGAAAACATCACAGCGCCCAAAATCCTTTTATCAGGATAATATTGTAAAAGCATCTGGTATTTATTTACACTTGGATAAAACGCAATTGGCTGTTGGTGAAAAAATTGCATTTCAAGTTTTTGTTGCGCCCGCAAATGCAGTAAATAAAAATTTTACCTTGAGCGTCACAGGTGATAAGGATACCATTCAATTGGATGAGAAAAGTAATCAAATTACGGCACTAGGAACAGGTAAATTAAAAATTACTGCAACAAGCCGGAATCCGAATATTATGTGGGTTGTTGATCTTGAGGTTAAATAGTTTTATTCGGATAACCCGCTTTTTACATAGCGATAATTTTTTGATTTGTGTAGAAGTCTCAATATGAAAAAACGTTTCGATTTGAAATTGGAAAATGATTCTACCAAAAGCAGTGTGGTAGTTGATGCTTATCGAAAAGTCATCACGCAAGAGGATTTTGAAGAAAGTTTAGCCCTGGTGCATTACCGTGGTGGCGAAGAAGAGTTTTTATTGGGTGTGAAGTATACGCAGAGCCAGGATTTTATTGATCGAATTGTAGGTGCCGATATATTGGGGCAATTGGGATGGATGGATCAAACCTTTCGTGAAGAAAGTGTGGATGTCTTAATTCCAATGCTAAACGATGAAGAGGCTACGGTGGTACATGCAGCTTGTTGCGCGCTGGGGCATAGGCATCATCTTAAAACGGTTCCTTATATGATTAATTTGGCGCAAAGCTCCGTTGCGTTAATCAGATTGGGGGTTGCGCAAGGTTTGCTGGGCTTTGAATCCGAAGATGCCATTAATACCTTGATTCTTTTGTCAAAAGATTCAGATACTGATGTGCGTAATTGGGCTATGTTTGGTTTGGCCACACAAATAGAAACTGATACGAGCACTATCAGGGAAGCTCTTTTTGCGGCCGCTTCAGATGTGGATTTTGAAGTTCGCGGGGAGGCTTTTGTTGGCCTTGCAATCAGAAAGGATTTAAGGGTTGTCGATTTATTATTGGAAGAGTGGAAAAGTTTTTCCGGCGTCAGTATTTTAAGTTTGGAAGCTGCACAAGAAATTGCCAGTCCTCGTTTATATTCCCACCTGTCCAGTTTTGTGCAAACGCTGGATTGTGAAGATGATGCTGCTTTTGAAGAACAATTGTACAAGGCATTGGAGGCGTGCAAACCCAGATTAAAATCAGTTATAGAGTAAGTAATTGTTGTTGGATTGATAAAATAATTGGGTGTAAAGGTAACAGCACAGAAGATTCACTTGTCACATTTTATACATAATATTTTGATTGTACCCATCAAACGCAGTATATTATGCACATGCGCAGGAGCGCACTTCCAAATACGGCAGATAAAAATAAGATTGATTGTCTCAAACCTTGAAATTTGTCTCTTGAAATCAATAGCAGAACGGTAATTCGGTCAATCCGTCCAAATAATATTAACTAAGACGAGATTGTAATTATGTTTAGTATTCATAATCCCAAGAAAATGTTAGCCCTGAAATCTATATTGGCTACAGCAGCACTGATGGGTGGTTATTCTTTTGCTGCAACTACGGGTGGTTTTGCAACAACTGATGGCGGTAACGTCTCAGGTGCCAGATCCTTTACTGCAGCAACTCACACTGAAATTAACACTATCATCGCCAACGCACGTCTTGATGCGAATGGCAGCAAAGTCACCGGCGGTGCCTACCCTGTCATCATTACCTATACAGGCAATGAAGATTCTCTCATTAACCAGATAATCAAAGACCATACAGTTGATTCATCGGGCAATTGTCCGAAGCCTCACTGGAATGATGCCTATCGTGAAGTCCAAATCAAGGAATTCACCAAGGGTGTTACGATTATTGGTGCCAATGGCTCGTCAGCCAACTTTGGTATTACCTTGATCAAGAGCAGTAATGTCATTATTCGCAATATGAAAATTGGTGCACTTGGCGGCGCCAATAGTGATGCGGATATGATTCGTATTGATACCACTTCCAACGTCTGGATTGATCATAACGAATTGTTCGCAGTGAACAACGAATGTAATGGTTCACCTGATGGTGATTTGACTTTTGAAAGTGCGCTCGACATTAAAAAAGATTCGCACAACATCACAGTTTCATACAACGTGATTCGCGACAGCAAAAAAGTTGGTCTGGATGGTTCAAGCAGCAGTGATATTGCCGGTGGCCGTGAAATTACCTTTCACCACAATATTTATCGAAATGTAAATGCCCGTTTACCTCTGCAGCGTGGTGGTTGGACACATATGTACAACAACCTGTATGACGGTATTACAGGTTCTGGTATCAACGTTCGTCAGGGAGGCTATGCGCTGATCGAGAGCAACTGGTTCCAAAATGCATTGAACCCTGTGACATGCCGCTATGACAGCAGCAACTGTGGTTTCTGGGATCTTCGTAATAACAACATCCGCACGCCAGGTGACTTCGCTACTTACAACATTACCTGGACAAGCGGTGGAACTGTAGATGCAACCAACTGGACCACAACTGCTACTTTCCCTAAAACGCTGACCTATTCCTATTCACCTGTGACCCCACAATGTGTGAAGGATAAATTGGCTGAATACGCTGGTGTTGGTAAGAATGGTGCTCAATTGACAGCCAGTGCCTGTGGAACTACTACCTCTTCAAGTTCTTCATCCAGTCGTTCATCAAGTCTGTCCAGTTCAAGCCGTTCATCCAGCGTAACTGTGGTTTCTTCAAGCCGTTCAAGCTCTGTGTCGTCATCCAGCCGCTCATCGAGCTCAAGCCGTTCTTCAAGTTCAAGTCGCTCTTCAAGCTCTACTAGCTCTGCTGGTTCTGCTCCAGTGTTGGGTGGTACAGGTGATTATCCAAGTGGATTCTCCAAGTGTGCTGATTTGGGTGAAACCTGTGCTGTAGACTCGGGTGATGGTTGGGTTGCATTTGGCCGTAAAGGTAAGTGGGTCACCAAGCGTGTTTCAGTACCAGGTTCTATAGCTTGTACTGTTGCTGCTTTCGGTTCTGATCCTGGTGGCAATCCAAACAAATGTTCATACAAGCGTTAATATCGATTCAAGATCACAAACAAAGCGGCTTTTGCCGCTTTGTTTGTTTTTGCCGGATGAGATTACGATTGATATTTAAAGGAAACATATTTATTGCTTGTCAGCAAGAATTGAAGGTTTGATATCTGACAGTCTGGTGCAACCCGAGAGCCCCATAGCAACACGCATTTCTTTCGCAAAAATATCCAGGATTTCTTTGACTCCGCGTTTTTGTCGTGCAGCAAGGGCGTATACCCAGGGTCGTCCTATCATGACCATTTTGGCTCCCAAAGCCATGGCCCTGACAATATCCAGTCCTGAGCGAACCCCGGAATCCAGAATCAGGGGTAATTGATCACCAACGGCATCGGCAATTTGTGGTAACGCTTTAATTGAGGAAAGCGCTCCATCCAGTTGGCGGCCACCATGATTTGAAACTATCAGCCCAGTGCAACCTATAGTGGCAGCTTGTTTTGCGTCCTCAGGATCGAGTACGCCTTTAATAATGAAGTTACCGTCCCATTCGCTGCGTACCTGATCTATATCAGCCCAGGTAACCCTTGGATCAAAATTGTTGCCAAGCCAGGTCCAGAATTCATCTATTCCGGCTTTCTCACCGAGGATGTGTGAAATATTGCCGAGGTTATGAGGTTTTCCGTTAAGGCCTACATCCCATGCCCAATGGGGTCGGGTTAATACTTGCCTGACACGGGTTAGTTTGCGTTGCCACATACTGCCACTGGAAAGGCCGGATCTCATGTCCCTGTATCGGGTTGCGGGTAT
>CAMLML010000039.1 GCA_946481095.1 uncultured Cellvibrio sp. | reverse complement strand
CGCCCGGCCTGGCAAAAACCAAAGCCATCAAAACTCTGTCGCAAGGCATAGAAGCGGAATTCCACCGCGTGCAATTTACCCCCGATTTGCTACCAGCCGATGTCACAGGAACCGACATTTACCGCCCCCAATCAGGGCAGTTCGAATTTCAACCCGGCCCTATATTTCATAATCTGGTGTTGGCGGATGAGATCAACCGCGCACCGGCAAAAGTACAGTCTGCGCTGCTGGAAGCTATGGCGGAAAGACAAGTCAGTGTGGGCAGCAAAACCTATCCTTTGCCGAAATTATTTATGGTGATGGCCACCCAAAACCCGATAGAACAGGAAGGTACCTACCCTTTGCCCGAAGCACAGCTGGATCGCTTTTTGTTGCATGTGGTAGTGGATTACCCAAGCCTGGAAGCTGAAAAACGAATCCTGCATTTGGCTCGTCAGGAAGCCTCGTATCAATCTGTTGAAGCACCTGCGGTTATCAGTGAATCCAGTATTTTGGCTGCACGTCAGGAAGTACTGGGATTGCATATGGCTGACACGGTTGAAAATTATCTGGTGCATTTAATCAACGCAACCCGACGCCCCGCGCAATACAACAAGGAGCTGGCCAGCCTGATCGAGTTCGGCGCCAGCCCGCGAGCCACTATTGCATTGGATCGTTGCGCGCGTGCGCATGCCTGGTTGGAAGGTCGCGATTATGTAACCCCGGATGATGTTCAGGCCATAGCCTTTGATGTTTTGCGTCATCGTCTTATTTTGCGATTTGAAGCAGAGGCCAAGGGTATCAATACCCAACAGGTCATCGAACGCCTGCTGGCAACAGTGCCTCTGGTTTAACCATTCATCAGCGAGAGCCTCATGTCCAGCGGTGCCTACACACAACTCGACCAACTTTTACAAACCCGGTTTGTTGCGCAGGGCTTGTCTTTATTTCCCAAGCGACGTGCGCGCAGCTTGTTGGCAGGTAATGAGCGCACTCACTTTCGCGGCAGGGGAATGGATTTTGAAGAAGTGCGCTTGTATCAGGCAGGAGACGACATACGCAATATTGATTGGCGAGTCACAGCGCGCACGCAAGTCACTCACACCAAAGTGTATCGGGAAGAACGTGAGCGGCCGGTGTTAATTTTAATCGATCAACGCTCCCCGCTTTTTTTTGGCAGCCGTCATTGTTTTAAATCTGTGCTCGCTGCTGAAATTGCTGCAACTCTGGCATGGGCCGCATTAAATCGCGGTGATCGAATTGGTGGATTGGTGTTAGGTGATCAGGAACAGCGCGATATCAAAGCGCGCCGCAGCAAACATTCTGTATTGGAATTGATTCATCAAATTCATGACTTCAATCAAAAACTGGTTTCACCATTGGGTCAAACATCAGCAACAACTATTAATCCATTAATTAATGATGCGCGACGAATTGCCAAACCCGGCAGCGCTGTTTTTATTATCAGCGACTTTCACGATTTGGATGAAAAAGATCACGCCAGTATTTATCAGCTCACGCGTCATACCGATCTGAGCTTGTTGCAAGTACATGATCCATTGGAATCACTCCTTATCAGTTCAAACAATCTTTCAATATCAAATGGATCGCAACAAATTTTATTGCCGACCAACGACAAAAAATTTCAGCAAGCATTTCATCAGAATTTTGTTGAAAAGCAGCAACAATTACACACTTTATGTCAATCCATGGGCATAGCACTTCTCAATTTTTCTACTGCAGATGATTTAACTCTTTCCATGCAGCAGTATTTTAGTAATTCGGATCGTGCCCTCCTAACCTCCCCCTTACCTGAGGGAGGAACTGTCCCCTCCCCTGGCAAGGGGAGGGCTAGGGTGGGGTCTAGTGATTCAATGGAAGGAGTTAAATAATGGAAAATAATTTCTCCGATTTACCTCTAGCCGACATTCATCTCCCCGAAGCACCCGGTTATTGGCCGTTGGCTCCTGGCTGGTGGATTTTGTTGGGGTTGATTGTGTTAATTGGCCTGCTGGTTTTCATTTGGCATAAACGAAAACAACGTGATCGTTATCGTCACAAAGCATTAATTGAATTACAAAAAATCAAACTGGAATCAACACAAGACACTGCAACTGTTTTGCAAGCACTAAGCCTGTTATTAAAACGTGTTGCACTCAGTGCACAGCCCAAAAATTTTAATCCCAGCATTAAAGGACAGGACTGGTTGAATTGGCTGGATGACAACTGCCCCAAACTCACAACGCCATTTAATAGCGAATTGGGTCAGGCTTTGATTGTCGGACAATACCAAAAATCTCCCGATGTAAAAATTGATGCATTAATCACGCTGACAGAAGAATGGATCAAGAAACACAAGAATCAATGGCAGAAAAAATCGGGGAAAAATTCTCATGTTTGAATTTTCATTTCCCTGGTTATTTCTATTATTGCCTTTGCCATTTTTAATCGCGCGATTAAAACCGCGCGAGCAAATCCAGGCTGCGTTGCGCGTACCTTTTTTCCAACAAGCACAGGCATTACAACAAAATCTGGCAGCATCCGCTAAAAGTTCATTAAAAAATCTGTTGCTCTGGTTGATCTGGATTGCAGCACTTTGTGCAGCGGCCAATCCACAATGGATTGGTGATACAGTCAAAATGCCCAGCTCCGGACGGGATTTATTATTAGCCGTCGATATCTCTGGCAGTATGCGCGAACCAGATATGGTTTATCAGCAATATAGAGTCACGCGATTAATTGCGGTCAAAAAAGTCATCGGTGATTTTGTAGCTCGCCGCACGTCGGACAGACTCGGTTTAATATTATTTGGCACCAATGCTTATCTACAAGCGCCACTCACTTTTGACACTAACACAGTGCAACAAATGTTATTGGAAAGTGAAGTTGGATTGGCGGGTGAAGCCACCGCAATTGGTGATGCAGTGGCTTTGGGAATTAAACGATTAAAAGATTATCCCGACAATAAACGTGTGATCATTTTATTAACTGATGGACAAAATACGGCTGGTGACATCACACCGGAACAAGCAACAGATTTGGCAGTAACTGCAAAAACAAAAATCTACACCATTGCATTTACGCCTTACGATCAGGAAGTGGATGCACAAGCCATGCACAATATGGCTGAAAAAACCGGCGGCGCTTACTTTCGTGCACGCAGTATGCAGGAGCTGGATAACATCCATCATCAGTTGGACAAACTTGAACCCAGTGAATCCGATGAAGAAACTTTTCGTCCGGTGAAAACTCTTTTTTATTGGCCACTGGCGTTTGCACTGCTGCTCAGTTTAATTCTAACACTAGCCCAGGTTTTTAATATAAAACCCGTTTTCCCAAGAGGATGAATTGATGGATTCATTTATTGAAAATTTCCATTTCATTCGGCCACTCTGGTTATGGGCGATTTTATTGTTGCTGCCAGTAATTGTGCTGCTGTGGCGAAAACAAAAAAAATCCGGTCAATGGCAAGATTTAATTTCAGCCGAACTATTACCCTTTTTACTTGAAGGTAAAACCATCAGGAGATCACCAGGCAATTTAATCATACTGATGCTAGCCTGGATTATTGCAGCGATTGCGCTGGCAGGGCCAAGCTGGAAAAAACTGCCAGTCGCCGTCGAAAAAAATAACAATGCATTAGTTATTATGTTGGATTTATCGCCTTCAATGCTGACCGAAGATATAAAACCTTCACGTATTGTTCGTGCACGTCTGAAAATTGCGGATCTATTACGCGAAAGGCAGGATGGCCAAACCGCACTTCTGGTTTACGGTGCCAATGCACATGTTGTCACACCACTGACCCAGGATTCAAAAACCATCAGTAATTTGTTACCCATGCTCAGCCCAAATCTTATGCCCGCACAAGGTAGCAATACAGAGGCCGCCGTCGCACGTGCAGTTCAACTCTTGAAAGATGCAGGATTAAATCAGGGCGACTTGTTATTAATTACCGATGGGGTTGCACCTGATGCACAACAAACTATCAATAAAAACCTTCAGGATGAAACAGCTATTCGTTTATCCATATTGGGTGTAGGTGGCAAAGACCCAGCACCTATTCCATCGCGCAACGGCGGATTCCTGCGTGATAAATCCAATGATATTGTCACCAGTTTTCTGGACGCTGCGTCTTTAAGTGAATTTGCACTTGAAAATCGTGGCCGTTACAAAACACTTTCCAGTGATGTTGATGATATGAAAACTTTTACATCACTGATGAATATTAAAATGGATCTTAAAAATAACAACGAAGAAGAAAAAATCAGCAACCGCACTTTTGATCAATGGGCAGATGAAGGTCACTGGTTGGTTTTATTGTTGTTGCCTGTAATCTTATATGTATTTCGTCGCGGAGTGCTGGCCGTTATTTTTCTGACACCTTTTATATTGTTTTCACCCGAACAAGCTCATGCAGCAGGCTGGGATGATCTTTGGAAAAATAAAGATCAACAAGCTTATGAAAAATTGCAAGCTGACAAAGCAGATGAAGCCGCAAAACAATTTACCCAACCCGAGTGGAAAGCCAGTGCCGAATATCGTGCGGGAAATTTTGCAGAAGCAGCCAAACAATTTGCAAATCAGGATACCGCTACTGCTCACTACAATCGGGGAAACGCATTGGCAAAATCAGGGCAACTTAAAGAAGCCATTACAGCCTATGACAAAGCCTTGTCCATAGACGCCAATTTGGAAGATGCTCAAAAGAATCGAAAAATTGTTGAGGAAGCACTTAAAAAACAACAGGAGCAAAAAAACAATCAACAACAGAATCAGGATCAGAACCAACAGGATAAAAACCAGCAAAACAAAGATTCACAAGATCAAAAAAGTCAGGATCAACAACAAAACCAACAAGATCAATCACAACAGGATCAGGATCAAAAAAATCAGGATTCACAGCAACAGAATCAACAGAATTCATCCAGTGGGCAAGATTCCTCTGCGCAGAATCAGTCTATGCAGGATGATGCTACCAACTCATCACAAGCTAATCCTTCTGCAATGGATGCACAGACATCCAGTTCGGCAAGTTCGCAAATGAATCAAGTATCACAAACTTCGTCTGCCCAATCGGAAGAACAAAAAAGTGATGCACAAAAAGAAGCTGAAGCAAAAGCCCTGGCGGAATTGCAAAAAGATGGTTTAACCGAAGAAGAACGAAAAAATCTGGAGCAATGGTTACGCAGAGTTCCAGATGATCCGAGTGGACTGCTGCGCAGGAAATTCGAAAATGAATTCAGAAAACAACAATACGAAAAAATGAAAGGCACCTGGGAATCCCCGGACAACGAAGCTGACCAACGATTGTGATGAGAATGAAAATGAAAGTTTTATGTGAATTTGCGAGAATATTGGACCCCCTCCTAACCTCCCCCTTGCCAGGGGAGGGGACAGTCCCTTCCCCTGGCAAGGGGGAGGTTAGGAGGGGGTCAAAAACCACAATTCAAAATCCAATATTGGATTTTGTTGCAATAAAATTTTTTCTTTTTTATCTGGTAAGTTTGTTATTTATCGCCACACCAACTTTCGCAGATAGCCTAACCGCCAGCGTCGATCGGGACACACTCGGCATTTCTGAAACATTAACTCTGACATTACGTCACGATCCACAAACCAATGCGACGCCCGATTATTCCCAGCTGGAAAAAGATTTTGAAATTTTAAACACGCAAAGTGGCCGCAGCATGTCTATAGTCAATGGCCGAACTGAATCCTACACTCAATGGAAATTGATGCTGGCGCCTCGCAAAATTGGCAAGCTGTTAATTCCTTCGTTTGACATCAATGGCAATATCAGTGATGCAATTGAAATTACTGTTGAAAAACAATCTACACAATTCAAAGCTTCAGGTAGTGATCCGGTGAGTGTTGAAGTACTCACCGACAAAAACAATTTATTCGTACAGGAACAGGTTATTTTTACAGTGAGATTAATCACTAATGTCAGCCTCACTGCTGCACAATTGGATCCACTCTCAATTCCCGATACATTTGTTACCGAACTGGATGAACAAAACTATAAAACAACTATCAATAATCAACCGGCTTTGGTTGTTGAAAAACGATTTGCCATATTTCCATTAAAAAGCGGAACACTCACTATTCCTGCTTTACGTTATCAGGTAGCCATAGACGATGGCGACATCTGGAGCAGAATGTCGGGCAGTAATAATATTTTACGGCTGATGACAGAAGAGAAAACATTAACCGTCAATGCTGCACCTGCAGATAAAACCAATTGGTTGCCCGCAGAAAATTTGCATATCAGTGAACATTGGAGTGCAGGTCTGGACAATATGAAAGTGGGTGAACCCATCAGTCGCACTATTACGATTACCGCCAAGGGTTTAACCGCTGCACAAATTCCGCCCCTAACTTCATCTTCTATTGATGGTTTAACCTTTTATCAGGATCAGGCACAAACAGATGATCAAAAAACCAAAAATGGAATTCAAGGTTCGCGCATAGAAACTACCGCCATAGTTCCCAACAAAGATGGAAAATATACGCTACCTGAAATACGAATAGAATGGTGGAACACAAAAACACAAGAATACCAAGTGGCAACTTTACCTGCTGTTAATTTAACTGTAGGCACCAACAGTCACAGCCCAACTGCGGATGAAATAGTGGAAACTGCAAAACAAATAATGGAAAAATCCAAAGAACAAACCAACGAACCTTCGATCGTTATAGATTCCAATAATATTCAAACTGAAACCAAAACACCTGTATGGATTTATATCGCACTGGCCATCAGCAGTTTATTGTCTGTATTTTTCTTTTTAGCCTGGTGGAATTTACGCCAACGCTTTAATACTTATATTCATCGAAAAAATGAACTGGAAAAAGCTGCTATAGCATCCGAAACCAATGCTTGGAATCAAGTAAAAGAATGTTTACAGCAAAATAACTTGATTGAACTTCGTCAGGCAATTATCGAATGGGCCAAACTTTATTGGAAAAACGATTCCATACAAAGCTTGCAGGATGTTGCTGTTCAGGCGGACTCTGTGTCATTACAAGAAATGTTGGCACAACTTGATGCCAGCTTGTTTGCTGCCAACAACCATCATTTTGATAAACAAGTACTCAGGGAAGCTTTGGGTAATTTACGACGGGGAAAAATGCAAAAGGCCGCAACTGAAAATCAACTGCGGCCCTTGTATTAACTCGATTAAAAAGAATTGCAGGTAGAAAGTTAATCACGCATAGCTAATTGTTGGCCGGAAACCGATAAATAATCTTCTACCTGTGCAATTGAATCCAACTTTTTAAATTGAACTTCGTTCACTGTAATACCTTTATCAACCAAGCCTTTTTGCTGAAGCAAACCAATTAACTCTGCCTTATCAACTTGATTATCATCTTGACGCAAGTTCTGCATTTCCTCCGGTGTCAAACTGGCTCTGCGACCTCCAGGCAAATAAATTGTGCCATTACTAAAATCAACTGCAAAAGCGATAACACCGG
Source organism: uncultured Cellvibrio sp. (assembly GCA_946481095.1). The sequence continues at coordinate 30,579 of CAMLML010000039.1, read as the reverse complement.
GAATAAAAAAGAACAACAAACCAATTGCATCGAAAATCGCAATTTTGGGATCGATTTGCCCTGACACCTGCCCCTTTCTTTCCGGATGCAATATGGTGCCACAACCAACCAGCTGAAAAATAAGACCGAATACAACTGAAAGAGCAACCACTTTGTTAATAGTTGATTTCATAGAAACCTCGCTTGTTAATAATACAATTAAGAAAGCACACCGGATTGTTGAATCCATTGTTTCAATTGTTGCATAGGTAAGGCGCCAGAAATGCGCTGCACTTCACGACCGCCTTTAAATAAAATCAGCGTCGGAATACTTTGAATATGCCACGCATTACCAATACTCGGTACAGCTTGTGTATCCAGCTTGGCGAAACGCAAATTAGGTTCAAATAATTTTGCAGCCTGCTCAAAAATTGGTGCAAATGATAGACATGGCCCACACCATGGCGCCCAGCAATCAACAATCACCGGAATATCATTTTTTTCCAAACAAGCCGATACATTTCCGGGATTTAATTCCACAGGCTTGCCAAAGAAGATTGGTTTTTTGCATTTTCCACAAATTGGATTGTCAGCCAATTTTTCTTTTTCAATTCTGTTGGTTGTAAAACAATGGGGGCAGTTAATTTGCATGATCGTGCTCTCTTGAATTGAAATTGTTACCCCTCTCCCCTTGTGGGAGAGGGTTAGGGAGAGGGGGGATTTACTAAACCAAACTCTTGCTCACCACCTCATAAACATCCTTGGACAAATCAGGCACAGCTAAAATACGTAGCAATTCTTTTTTCATTAATTGTTGTCGCGTTTCCGGATATCGTTTCCATTTTGTCAATTGGGTCAATAAACGTGAGGCAATTTGCGGATTCTGTGTATTGAGCTGAATAATTTGGTTCGCCAAAAATTGATATCCATCTCCATCACCCGCATGAAAATTAATTGCATTATTGGCAAAGCTGGCAATCAATGAACGAATCTTATTGGGATTGCGACCATCGTAACCTGGATGTTGCAATAATTTTTTGACTCGCGCCAAAGTACCAGGCAATACACAAGATGCCTGTAATACTAACCATTGATTGATAACCAAAGATTCATTTTTCCAGGTATCGTAAAAATTTTGCAGACATTGTTCGGCAATTGTTTGCGCAAGCGTAGCATTGGAGTTAACTAACTGGGTTAATGCAGCAACTTTGTCTGTCATGTTATTGGCAGTTTTGTATTGTTGCTCGCAACTTTGAATGATGGAATCTTCATTGAGCAACATTAGATAACCCAAGGCAACATTTTTTAAACTGCGTTTAGCAATTGCACTTGCCGTTGCCTCATAGGTTTGTTGATGATTATAATTTTTATAGATGGTTAATAAGTCATCGCGCAATTCACGCGCAATCGCTCTACGCACTGCCATGCGTGCATAATGAATTGCTTCGACATCCACCACATCCGATAATTCACCTAAATAAGCTTCTGATGGCAGGGTTAACATGTAGGCTACCATAGCCTGATCAAGGCTGGTGTTTTGTAACAGGCTGCGATACGCGGCAATAATCGCTTTATCGATTTTTATTTCAGAAATTGTTTTTTGTTTTCGATAAGTTTGCATCGCGTTTACAATTAAATCCAAACCAATTTGCTGACTGGCTTCCCAGCGATTAAAGCCGTCGCTGTCACGACTCATAAGTTGAATTAAATCTTCACGACTATAAGTAAAATGCAATTTGACTGGCGCAGAAAAACCGCGCGATAAACTGGGAACCGGTTTTTCCTGCACTCGTTCAAAAACAAACGTTTGTTCCGCTTGGGTTAACTCCAATACTAAATGTGTGTTATCAGCAGTTTCAAAATCAGGCTCTGCATTTTTTAGATAGAGAGGCAAATCACCTGCTGCACCCAACAACCCCATAGCAATTGGAATATGGAAAGGTAATTTATGCTGGCATTCGGGTGTCGGTGGACAAGATTGTTTGATAGTTAACGAATATTCCTGAGTATTTTCATCATAATGATCAGTTACATACAGATGAGGAGTGCCTGCTTGCGAATACCAACGTTTAAATTGAGTAAGATCGCGGCCTGACGCATCTGCCAAAGCAGCAACAAAATCTTCTGTTGTGACTGCCTGGCCATCGTGACGTTCGAAATATAAATCCGTGCCCTTACGATAATTTTCCTTGCCAAGCAAATTCGCCAACATACGAATCACTTCAGCACCTTTTTCGTAAATAGTCATGGTATAAAAATTGGAAATTTCAATATAGGATTCAGGGCGAATCGGATGTGCCATAGGGCCTGCATCTTCGGCAAATTGCAAAGTGCGCAGCAAGGTCACGTCTTCCACTCGTTTAATGGTTCTCGAACCCATATCCGCAGAAAATTCCGAATCGCGATAAACAGTGAAGCCTTCTTTCAAACTTAACTGAAACCAGTCGCGACAGGTCACACGATTACCACTCCAATTGTGAAAATATTCGTGCGCCACTACCCCTTCAACTCGTTGGTATCCAGTATCCGTTGTGGTTTCAGGTTTGGCCAACACACATGAAGTATTGAAAATATTCAATCCTTTATTTTCCATGGCTCCCATATTGAAATCATCGACGGCAACAATCATAAAAATATTCAAATCATATTCGCGGCCATAAACTTCTTCATCCCAACGCATGGAATTTTTTAAAGAAGTCATGGCGTGATCACATTTATCCAGATCTTTTTCTTCAACGAAGATTTTCAATGTGACATCACGACCAGAACACGTGGTGAACTTGTCTTCAATATGCGCCAAATCACCTGCAACCAGTGCAAATAAATAAGCCGGTTTTTTGAAAGGATCATGCCAGGTTGCATAATGGCGATTATTTTCCAGCTGACCCTGATCAATTAAATTACCATTAGATAAGAGCACGGGGTATTTTTTATCAGCCACTATAGTAGTAGTAAATTCACTCATCACATCGGGCCGATCAAGATAGTAAGTGATCTTGCGAAAACCTTCAGCCTCACATTGAGTGCAGTACATAGTGCGGGAGCGATACAAACCTTCAAGCGAAGTATTGGTTTCGGGTTTTATTTTGGTGATAGTGATTAACTTGAATTCTTCCGGTGTATTCAAAATTGTTAGGCTTTCTTCGCCAAAAACATAATCATCAATATTCAGAATTTTGTCATTCAACGCAATCGACACCAATTCCAGATCGGCTCCATGCAGGGTGATCTGATTCACTTTTTTTGTCGCCGCCGGATTACGGTAGCAATGCAACATAGCGCTCACCAAAGTTTCACCTTCGGTAATTTCAAAACGCAAATCCGTCGTTTTAATTAAATAATCCGGTACCTGATAATCTTTCAGGTAAATTGTTTTCGGTTGCTGATCTTTTACTGGTAAGTTTTGTTCTACGGCCGTCATATTGAATCCTGAAAAAATTTAAATTTTCTTACCCCTCTCCCCTGCCCCTCTCCCACAAGGGGAGAGGGGACGCAGTTTTGTTCGATCGACTACTTAATCTTACAATTTTCGAATTTACCTTTCTTTCCTTCAGAACTTCAATCTGCCCCCTCTCCCTTGATGGGAGAGGGTTGGGGAGAGGGTGTTTAATTCACACCCACTTAATCGGCTTCTCACTCTGTGCATGATCATGGTCATGATCTTCATCACCACAAAATGTATGCGGCTCTGGTGGTATATAACCTGTGTGCTGTTCCGGCGGTAAATGTTTGTGCTCGTAAGCAATCATGGCTTGCATACATAGTTGTCGTTGCTCTGATGACAAACGATTGCCATCTGGCCATTTTCCCAATTCCACAGCACGCTTTAAATTTTGATAAATTTCCGGCGTTAAACTTGATAATAATTCTTGCAGGTTCATCATAATTAATTATCCAATAGATGACCGCCCCAGCCCAACTTGGAACGACAACGCTCAAAAAAATTGTAATCTTCAGGATGAAACAATTCCAACAATTGCGGTTTTTTATTAATCACTATCGCATCACCTGTTTGCACTTCTGCATGAGTGGCACCATCACAAGTCACCATAGGTAATGCACGGGAATGTTCACCCACCACTACACGAATCTCCGATCCACCTGGAACCACCATCGGACGGCTGCTGAGTGTATGGGGGTTCATCGGCACTAATGCAATCGCATCCAGCTTGGGATGTAAAATTGGACCACCGCCACTGAGTGAATAGGCTGTTGACCCGGTTGGTGTTGACACAATCACACCATCAGCCCGCTGGCTGGTAACGAAATCACCATCAACATAAATTTCAAATTGCAGCATATGCACAAATTTACCGGGATGCAGCACCACATCATTCATGGCTGATGCAGTTGCAATAATGTCAGTGCCACGCATGACATTCATATCCAGCAAAAAACGTTTTTCTGAAATATATTTTCCGTTTAAAACATCTTCCACTTTGCTTTCAATATCGTCAGGCAAAATATCGGTCAAAAACCCAAGACGCCCACGATTGATTCCCAACAATGGAACCTGATACTGCGCCATAGCACGCCCGGCTCTTAACAAACTTCCATCACCCCCGACTACCACAACCAAATCACACAATTGCCCCAAAGTATCAATTTCAGCAATTTGTTCGGCGGCCTGTACCAGAGCCTTATCATCAATTAATTCTGCCGTGTCTGCTTCCAACACGAAATGTTTTTGTTGTTTCTGCAAGAATTGAATCAAGCGCTTAATTGAATAAACAGCCCGTTCATTGTTGAGATGGCCGATCAAGCCCAGAGTAGAAAAATGAGTCATTAATGTATCTCTTGCGACTTTTATAGCCGGGGATAATATCAACTTAATTTTTGAAGGGGTAACTTTTTATTGGATTCAATTTATTGAATTTAATTGATTGGACAGGTGTAAATAACTGCCATGAAGGAATAATCGGAAAAGAAAAAAGCAGGCACTCTTAATGCAGTAAGTAACCTTCCAACTGATCTTCATAGGATGGGTCTGGATTGTCTTCCTGTGTTTCATCATTTGCTGCATCCATACCGGCTTCAATCATAGCTCTGGCAATCGCAAATTTTGACTCACCCAGATAATCCAGCGACTCACTGGAAAAATGAATTTTAACGAGAGGCTCAGCGTCTTCGTCGTCAACACGACGCAAAACTACATCACCATCAGGCAACTCAACAATCTCATACAAAGAAGAAGACATAAAACCCCCGCAGCAGGAAAGCGCCGACATTCTACCACCGGCTGCGGGGTTTAACTAAGGCTAATTCAATCGTTCCAATACCGTTGTAATGCCTTGTCCCAAACCTATACACATAGTGGAGACGCCCAAATTCACATTTCTGTCCTGCATCACTGTCAACAAAGAACCGGTAATGCGAACACCGGAACAACCAAATGGATGCCCCAATGCAATAGCGCCGCCATGGGCATTCACTTTGTCCATTTTGTCCAACAATTTGAGATCTTTTAAAACCGGCAATGCTTGTGCGGCGAAAGCCTCGTTGAGTTCAACAGCGCCTATATCATCCATCGATAAACTGGCAGTTTTCAGCGCTTTTTCTGTGGAAGGAACAGGGCCATACCCCATGATCGAAGGATCAACACCGGCAAGCCCCATGGAAACCACCCTGGCAATTGGCGTTAAACCCAAAGATTGCGCGCGCTCGGCTGACATCACCAACATCACCGACGCACCATCGGATAATTGTGACGAACTGCCTGCTGTCACTTGTCCATTTTTTGGATCAAATGCAGGTGGCAATTTCGCCAATGCTTCAACAGTCGTTTCCGCACGAATGGTTTCATCCTGATCCACCATAATTGGAAAACCATCTGCATTGTGACCTGCAACTGCAATGATTTCTTTCGCAAATTTTCCATTGCTGCGCGCTTGTGCAGCCAGTTGATGCGAGCGCGCACTGAACTCATCCATTTGTTGGCGATTAATACCGTGCAGCAATGCCAAATATTCAGCAGTCATTCCCATATTGCCAGCGGCTTTTGCGACTGATAAACCCAACAATGGATTGATACTGACTGATTCATACATCGGCAAATGCCCCATGTGCTCAACACCACCAATCAAATACACATCACCCAGATTCGCACGAATATTCGCCGTTGCGATATGCAATGCCGCCATGGATGAGCCGCACAAACGATTGATTGTTTGCGCAGGAATTGTGTGCGGCAAACCTGACAACAATAAAATATTGCGCGCGATATTAAATGCTTGCTCTTCACGTTGCATCACACAACCCCAAAGCATGTCATCAATCGTGGATGGATCAAATTTTGGATTGCGCGCTAACAAACCGCGAATAATCGCTGCCGAAATATCGTCTGCACGCATATTGCGAAAGCAACCATTTTTTGAACGCCCCATAGCACTGCGGGCATAATCAACAATAACGGCATCACGTGGTTGTAAACTCATTTTTTTGCTCCTTAGCCGTAAAATTTTTGATTGTTAGCCGCAAGTGCTTTGATATTGTCAGGTACAACATAAAGCGCACCCAGTGTTGAAAATTTTTCTGTCAGATCGCAAAAGTTTTTTGCACCGATTGAATCCAGCCAACGGAAAACGCCGCCTCTGAATGGCGGGAAGCCGGTTCCGTAAACCAAAGCCATATCAGCTTCTGCGGCAGTTTCCACTATACCTTCTTGCAAACAACGCGCGAGTTCTGTTGCCATAGGGATCATCATGCGCGAGATAATATCCTCGTCAGAAATTTCAATTGTCGTTTGCACAACCGGTTTTAAAATTTCAGCAACCTCTGCAGCTGCCACCTTTGCCGGCTTACCTTTTTTATCCAGTTCGTAATTGTAAAAACCCTGATTATTTTTTTGCCCCAAACGACCGGCAGCAAATAAAACATCAGTACAAGAAGTGAAGTCGCGCTTCATGCGATCAGGGAAACCTTCCGCCATCACTTTTTCGGCATGAACGGCCGTATCCAATCCAACGACATCCAATAAATAAGCCGGACCCATAGGCCAGCCCCAGGTTTCCATTAGTTTATCGATACGCTGAAAATCAACTCCATCGCGAATCAATAATGCAAAACCAGCGAGATAGGGAAACAAAACACGATTCACCAAAAACCCGGGACAATCTTTTACTACAATCGGTTTTTTGCCCATAGCATTGGCGTAAGCAACTGTTCTGGCAATTGCAGTATCGGAAGTTTTGGCACCACGAATCACTTCGACCAATGGCATCATGTGTACAGGATTGAAAAAATGCATACCGCAAAAATTTTCGGGACGCTTCAAGGCTTCTGCTAAAAAGCTGATGGAAATTGTCGAGGTGTTAGACGCGATAATAGTATCAGCGCTGACTTTTTCTTCAGCCTCTGCCAATACCGCTTTTTTCACTTTTGGATTTTCAACAACTGCTTCAACTACTATATCTACCTGATCAAAACCATCGTAACTTAATGCGGGATCAATTCGATTTAACACTTCACCCATTTCAGTTGCGGTCATTTTTTTACGTTCAACACGTTTATTCAATAATTTGTTGGCTTCTGCCAAACCCATATCCAATCCTTTTTGGGCAATGTCTTTCATTTTGATGGGGATTGATTTGGACGCGGATTGATAAGCAATACCACCACCCATAATACCGGCACCCAATACAGCAGCTTGTGCGATTTTTTTGTCCGCTTTTTTCTCCCAACCTTTGGCTTTTTTACTTAACAATTGTTCGTTAATAAAAATACCAACCAAAGAATGGGCAACAGGAGTGCTTGCCATTTTCGCAAAATTTTCGGCTTCACATTGCAAGGCTTCATCGCGACCTTTGTCAGCGCCTTTTTGCATGGCTTTAATGGCAGAAACCGGCGCCGGATAGTTTCTTCCAGCCTGCCCGCCCACAAACGCTTTTGAAGTTTCAAACGCCATCATGGATTCAATGAAATTTAATTTCAGTGGCGATTTTTTTTGTTCGCGTCGCGCAAGGTAATCAAATTTTCCGGTGATGCATTGTTGCAAGGTAAACAACGCCGCATCACGCAATTTTGCCGGCTCAACAACTGCATCAACTACACGTGCAGTTAGGGCTTCTTCAGCGGTATTTTCTTTTCCGGCAGCAATCCATTCAACAGCGGTATCCAAACCGGCAATACGGGGTAAGCGCACAGTCCCACCCCAACCAGGAATAATACCCAGTTTGGTTTCAGGCAATCCTATTTTTGAAGCGGCAGTACTGGCAACGCGATAATCGCAGGCCAGACAAAATTCCAATCCTCCCCCCAAGGCAATTCCATTAATAGCCACCACCGTTGGAAAAGGAAGATCTTCCAATCGATTATTATTTTGATTATTCGGTGCCAGATGCGCCGATATCTGATCTGCAGCGGATGCAAACACGGCTGTAAATTCCATGATGTCGGCACCGACTACAAATACATCTTTGGCGCTGGTAATCATCAATCCTTTTATATCACTGGCCTGTTCCAATAGATCCAATACCTGTGACAGCTCTGTCACCGCCAGGCGATTAAATTTATTTACCGATTCGCCTTGTAAATCGAAGCAAAGTTCAGCGATACCATCAGGGTGTAGTGTGAGTTTAAAAGCTTGTCCTTGAAACATAGGGTCATCTCTTGGTTAGTTTATGTTTGGTTGAGTGTAGCCAATTATTATTGGTTTGAAACCATACTGGCCAGTACCACTTCGGCAATCTCGGCATAAGGATTTGCAAAGGAATAGATTTGCTCACGTTTTATATAAAAGCCATCACCTTTTTCGACTTTAAAAACCTGTGTTGCCAAATGCAAATCCAATTCACCCGAAATCACCCAGGCTGCAATGTCCTGGTCAGCAACTTTCATGGCGACCTGGCTTTTTGCCGGAAAAAATTGACGCGATAGGCTTATCTGCTTGATTAAACCCGCTTGTGATAACTGATAAATCAACACACCTTCTGCCGAAGTGCGGGCGTTGGCAGCAATATCCCTGGCTCTGATAACAGGCGTTTGATCAGGAATCAAATTACAGGAAAAGAATTCAGCCAGGGTCATGGGAAACGCATCCAGAATTTTATGTAAATTCTGGATGCTGGGGCTCACCTGACCCTGTTCTATCATCGATATATTGCTATTGGTAATGCCAGCTCGCTTGGCCAATTCCCGCTGCGATAGACCAAAGGCTTCACGCAACACCCTGAGTCTGTTGCCCAACGACGAATTGAAAGTAGCTTCTGTATGACTGACACCAGCAAAGGAAAAATCCGCATCCAAAATAATTCTCGCTCAGCACTGAAAAATTATGATCGATGAAGACTATAGCAGAAGTGTTGGCCTCAGGATTTAGAGGCCAACAAAGCATCACGCTCATTGCCTGGCAGATTATCAACGATCAACTGATAGGAATGATCAATCATACGTTGAATCTGTGCAGGAGGGATAGAACCGTCCAACATAATGGTGTTCCAATGTTTTTTATTCATCTGGAACCCGGGGTGTACCGCAGGATATTGTTCACGCAATTGGATCGCCAAATCGGGATCACATTTAAGGCTAACCCTCGGCACACCGCCTTCGGCAGTGAGGGTAGCAAACATTTTATGGCAAACTTTATAAACCGCCAGATCCTGTTGCCCCGAAGGGAACATTTCTTTCGATTGATGCTTGCTCAATAAATATTGTTGGGTAGTCAAAAAATCCATGTTTTAGTCCTTTATCGAACAGCTCTTGTGATCGATGATTGTAGGGTTAAACATAATACAAGTTAAAAACGGCGCTATTGTGCATGAGTCTTCCAAGAAACGATATAGCCCATGGCATTAAACTCTTCAAATAATTTTGTCGAACTTCACGACATTGACTCGAAACAGGTTCCAACTCAATTTTCAGACTAGCACATGTACAAAATAGTCCAAGGCCAGAGTTACTGAAAACAATTTTTATGTACACAAGACCTGCAAATTAGAAAGAAGTTCTTCGATATTCTCTGTATTCCGGTATCCAAAAATGTTTTTCAATCACTTCGGGTAATAATTCATCAGGAACAGGCAAAGCCACCCCGTCAACAATTGCCTGTCGATAGACAGCTAACGCAATTTTTCGGCTTACTTGTCGAATTTCTGACAGAGGTGGAAGTAAAGCGCCTTCAGGATCAGCACTTGTCGGCGACTCTTCTGCCAATGCACTGCTGGCGGCCATCATCATATTATCTGTGATGCGGTTGGCATTTGAAGCTACAACGCCCAAACCAAGGCCAGGAAAAATATAACTGTTGTTGCACTGGGCAATCTCAACCACTTTGTCACCCATATCAACTGCATCAAATGGACTACCGGTAGCCACCAATGCATCGCCATTTGTCCAACGTAAAATATCCGCAGGCTGGGCCTCAACTTTTGAATTGGGATTCGATAAAGCCAAAACGACAGGGCGAGTTGAAAATCGATTCAGCGATTCGATAATCGTTTTCGTAAACAGACCTGGCTGCCCTGAAACACCGATTAGAACCGTGGGTTTGGCGCAGATGACCAAATCCTGCAAGCTGATAGATTGCCCCAATCCCCAAGACGCAACCACATCATCTTTTGTAACAAAAGGCCGTTGAAACTCCAACAAATTTGGCGTGGAATTTTGCAACAATCCATCTTTGCTAAACAAAAAAATCTGTGAGCGCGCTTGCCCCTCTGTTAAACCCTCGCGCACCATTTGTTTAACTATGTGATCCGCAATTCCACAACCCGCTGAACCCGCCCCCGCAAATACAATTCGTTGATCACATAACTTTTCTTTTTTTGCATTACAGGCCGACAATAATGTGCCAACTGCAACCGCAGCTGTACCCTGGATATCATCGTTAAAACAACAAAGCTCATCGCGATAACGTTGCAGCAAAGGTGTTGCATGATCCAAGGCAAAATCTTCAAACTGCAACAATGCTTTTGGCCAACGACGCTTCAATGCCTGAATAAATAAATCCACAAATTCATAATAATCATCGCCATCAATTCGCGGATGCCGCCAACCCATGTACATAGGATCATCCAGCAGCGCGGTATTATTAGTGCCAACATCCAGAGTAATTGGCAAAGTATGCGCAGGGCTGATGCCACCACATGCGGTATACAAACATAATTTTCCGATGGGAATTCCCATTCCGCCAATACCTTGATCTCCCAATCCCAGAATGCGTTCACCATCAGTGACCACCACTACTTTCACATTATGTTTGGTCGCATTTTGCAAAATATCATCGATACGATCACGATCAGGCCAGGAAATAAACAAACCTCTTTTGCGGCGATAAATTTTTGAAAATTGCTGACAGGCTTGCCCTACGGTCGGGGTGTAAATCAACGGCATAATTTCCTGGAGATGGTTCACCACCAATTTGTAATAGGCCGTTTCGTTAATGTCCTGAATATTGCGCAAATAAATATGTTTATCGAGTGGATTATGAAATGAACACAGCTGTTGGTACAGGCGCGATTCCTGTTCTTCAATGGTTTCAATGTTGTAAGGTAAAAGTCCTTCCAGATTAAATTGTTGTCGCTCGCGTTGGGTAAATGCACTGCCTTTATTGAGCAACGCAGATTCCAATAAGGCAGGCCCTGCAAAAGGTATGTAAATCGGGCGTTTTTTCGACATAAGGAACATCCGGGTTTATTGAATATTTCATTAACAATAGCGTAAAAACAGACTGTATAATCGCCGACCCGATTTTAATCCAATTTCCGTCCTCACTGATACAGAAAACGAGGACACCAGAAAGAGTCTGTTATCGCTATGGAAAAAACTTATCAGCCCCATGCTATCGAACGAGAGTGGTATCAAACCTGGGAAGAAAAAGGTTACTTCAAACCTGCGGGTGAAGGTAATCCTTATTGCATTATGATCCCGCCACCCAACGTCACTGGCAGCCTGCACATGGGACATGGTTTTAACAATGCCGTGATGGATGCATTAATTCGTTACCGACGCATGAAAGGTGATGACACTTTATGGCAAGTCGGTACAGACCATGCCGGTATCGCCACACAAATGGTAGTTGAGCGTCAATTAGCCGCACAAAATATCAGCCGCCATGATCTCGGCCGTGAAAAATTTCTCGAAAAAGTCTGGGAATGGAAGGAGCAATCCGGCGGCACTATCACTCGTCAAATTCGCCGATTGGGTTCATCAGTAGATTGGTCTCGCGAACGCTTCACCATGGATGATGGCTTATCAAAAGCCGTTCAAGAAGCGTTTGTACGTTTGTATGAAGATGGTTTGATTTATCGCGGAAAAAGATTGGTCAATTGGGATCCGAAATTACACACTGCTATTTCTGATCTTGAAGTTGAAAATCATGATGAAAAAGGTTTTCTCTGGAATTTGCGTTATCCGTTAGCCGATGGCGCTACAACATCTGAAGGAAAAAATTATTTAGTGGTTGCGACAACTCGCCCCGAAACCATGTTGGGCGACAGCGCTGTTGCTGTTCATCCGGAAGATGAGCGTTATAAATCCTTAATTGGAAAATCTGTTTTATTACCCTTGGTCAATCGTTTAATTCCTATTGTTGCGGATGATTATGTTGATCGTGAATTTGGAACAGGTTGCGTAAAAATTACACCTGCACATGATTTCAATGACTACGAAGTTGGCAAGCGACACAACCTGCCATTAATTAACGTACTTGATAAAAACGCAGCCGTACTTACTCAAGCACAGATTTTTAATCTGGATGGCAGCATCAATTCTGAACTCAATAATTTCTTGCCTGCGCAATTTGGCGGTCTCGACCGTTACGAAGCACGCAAACAAATTGTGTCTGCTTTTGAAGCTGCAGGCTTGTTGGAAAAAATTGATGATCACGCATTGAAAGTGCCGCGTGGTGATCGTTCAGGCGTTGTGATTGAACCCTGGTTAACAGATCAATGGTATGTGAGCACAAAACCTTTAGCAGAACCGGCAATTGCTGCTGTTGAAGATGGCCGCATTCAATTTGTACCCAAGCAATATGAAAATATGTATTTTTCCTGGATGCGCGATATCCAGGATTGGTGCATCAGCCGTCAGCTCTGGTGGGGCCACCGAATTCCTGCCTGGTATGACGCAAGCGGTAAAGTGTATGTAGGCCGAAATGAAACAGAAGTTCGCAAAAAATATAATCTCGGTTCTGAAATTACATTAAATCAGGATGAAGATGTTCTCGATACCTGGTTCAGTTCCGGCTTGTGGACGTTCTCAACACTCGGTTGGCCAGAGCAAACCGAATTTTTGAAAAAATTTCATCCAACGGATTTGTTAGTCACCGGTTTCGATATTATTTTCTTCTGGGTTGCACGCATGATTATGATGACCATGCACCTGGTCAAAAATCCTGATGGCTCATCGCAAATTCCTTTTAAAACCGTTTATGTTCATGGCTTGGTGCGAGATAGCCAGGGTCAAAAAATGTCGAAATCAAAAGGTAACGTACTTGATCCTCTCGACATTATCGACGGTATCGATTTGGAAACTTTGGTGCAAAAACGCACTACAGGTTTGATGAATCCAAAAGATGCACAAAAAATCGATAAGCAAACCCGTAAAGAATATCCGGAAGGTATTCAGGCGTACGGCACTGATGCGCTGCGATTTACATTCTGCTCTCTTGCCTCAACCGGTCGCGATATTAAATTTGATATGGGGCGCGTTGAAGGTTACCGCAATTTCTGCAACAAAATCTGGAATGCAACACGTTATGTGTTGATGCAATGTGAAGATCAGGATTGCGGGCAAAGTGGCAGTACCGACTATGAATTATCTGTCGCTGACAAATGGATTATCAGCAAACTGCAATTGGCAGAAAAACAAGTGACAGAAGCATTGGATACCTATCGTCTGGATCTTGCCGCACAAGCAATTTATGAATTTATCTGGAATGAGTATTGTGATTGGTATCTGGAATTATCAAAACCCATATTATTTGATAAATCAGAAGGCAGCGAAGCCAGTAAAAAAGGTACGCGCCGCACGTTAATTCGAGTACTCGAAACAACCTTGCGATTAACCCATCCCTTAATGCCTTTTATCACGGAAGAAATTTGGCAAAAAATTAAACCGCTCGCGGGTGTTTCTGGTGAAACCATCATGCAGGCACGCTATCCAGTTGCTGATGAAAGCAAAATTGATCAACAAGCATTAAAAGATGTTGAATGGCTGCAAGCTGTTATTCTGGGTGTGCGTAATATTCGCGGTGAAATGAATATTTCGCCAGCTAAAGATCTGCATGTTTTATTTAAAAATGGCAGCGCAGACGATCAAGCTCGCCTGCATGACAATCAACAATTTCTGAAAAAATTAGCGTCATTGGAAACTGTGACCTGGTTAAACCCTGGCGACGCAGAACCCATGTCTGCAACGACGCTTGTAGGTCAAATGGAAATTCTGGTTCCAATGGCCGGCATTATTGATAAAGATGCTGAAATTGCCCGACTGACAAAAGAATTGAACAAGTTAACGCAAGATATTGAGCGTACCGAAACCAAACTGGGCAATGCGGCTTTTGTTGAAAAAGCACCAGTCGAAGTAGTGACTAATGAACGCAATCGTGTTGCTGAAAATAAAATTTCGGTAGAAAAATTGCGCGAACAAATTCAGAAAATCAGTGCTTTATAATAATATTCCCCCTCTTGATGACGAGAGGGGAATATTAAAACTCTTTCAAGGCCTTACTTGCTTCCGCAACAGTAAAAAAAGATCCAAAAACCAGAATCAAATCATGTGCCTGACTTTTTTCAATGGCAAGCTGTATACAGTTTCGAATATCGCCGAAACCACTTGGCAGCAACGATAAACTCATTAAATTTTGTTTCAATTGTTCTATAGTCGCTGCTCTTGGCAGAAAAGATAAATCGACCAGATACCAATAGTCGATTATCTGTTGCAAATTACCCAGGCTACCCAAACAATCCTTGTCTGACATCATGGCAACCAATGCGTGGATTTTTGCGCGTGGATTTTCACTTTTCCAATCAAGCAAACGCTTGGCAAGGTATGTAGTTGCTGCTGGATTATGTGCAACATCCATCACCCAATGTCGATTTTGTGCAAATAGATGTTGAAACCTGCCGGGCACTTTTAATTCTGCCAACAAATTCAATGCATCAAGTTTGATAAGATCCAGTTTTAACAGACTCGCCATTTGTAGAGCTGCAGCCATACTCGGCAAAGGTAAATTCGGCAAGTTATGCATTTTTTTCTCGGTGTATTGTGTATTCCACCAACACCATTTTTTATCTACAACCTGATATGCAAAATCTTTTTCTATAAAATAACTTTCTGTATGCAACGACAAAGCATAATCAATCAGTGATTGCGGTGGGTTTGCATCAGCACAAATCATCGGACGATTGGCTCGCATAATGCCGGATTTTTCGAAACCAATTTTTTCACGCGTGTCACCCAGCCAATCCTGATGATCCAAATCAATACTCGTAATAATGGCAATATCAGCATCGAGTATATTGACAGCATCCAATCGACCACCCAATCCCACTTCCAAAACCATGGCTGTCACTTTGTGTTTTTTAAATAAATAAAATGCGGCCAAAGTGCCATATTCAAAATAGGTCAGGGAAATAGATTCTTGCTCACAAATCCGATTGATCTCTGCAAAAGCTTCACAAATCTCACGATCAGCAGCCAACTGATGATTGATCTCAATACGTTCGTTGTACTGTAAAAGATGTGGAGAAGTGTAAACACCAACAGAATAACCAGCCGCTGACAAAATTGCTGCCGAGGCTGCTACGCAGGAACCTTTTCCATTGGTTCCTGCGACAGTGATGACCAAGGCTTGAGTCGTAAGTAAATCAAGACGGGATGCAATCTGCGTGATACGTCCCAAACCCAATTCAATTTCACGAGGATGCGATTGCTCCAGCCACGAGAGCCAATCAGTCAGTGAATCATGTTTCATCGAAAAAACGGCTGTAATTAAACAGCCGCACGGAGAGTTAATTTGGAAAGGATAGAGGCCAATTTATCACGCATGTCGCGACGATGAATGATCATATCGATAGCACCGTGTTCCAACAAAAATTCAGCGCGCTGAAAACCTTTCGGTAATTTTTGACGAATGGTTTGCTCGATTATACTGGGACCTGCAAAACCCGCACGCGAGCCTGGTTCCGCCACATTTAAATCACCCAATAACGCGAGGCTCGCAGAAACACCACCATAAACCGGATCAGTCATCACTGATATATAAGGTGTTCCCTGCATTTTCAAACGCTCAATCACTGCACTGGTTTTGGCCATTTGCATTAAGGAAATAAGAGCTTCCTGCATGCGAGCACCACCAGTTGCCGAGAAACAAACCAGAGGAATATTTTCTTTAAGGGCAATAGTCGCTGCACGAGTAAATTTTTCACCAACCACATACCCCATAGAACCGCCATGGAAAGCAAATTCAAAAGCCACGGCTACTACAGGTATGCCTTTTAGTTCACCACGCATGGCAATCAAGGCATCTTTTTCACCTGTCTCTTTCTGTGCGGTGAGCAAGCGATCTTTGTATTTTTTGATATCTTTGAATTTCAGGCGATCGACTGGCAGGACATCCGTTGCCAACTCTTCACGATGTTGCGGGTCTAAAAACATATCCAGCCTGGCGCGCGCGCGAACCCGCATGTGGTGATCGCATTTCAGACATACATCAAGATTTTTTTCCAATTCCGGCTTATAAAGCACGGCATCACATTTAGGGCATTTTTCCCACAATCCTTCTGGGACTTTATTACTGCGTTTTGCTTCGGATCGCGAAACACTCGGAATAATTTTGTCGAGCCAACTCATAGTTTTTTCTCGTTTTACTTACTCAGGTCGCGCATTCTACTTCACCCAAATCAATTTGCCCATGCAAGCCGCTTGAGGAAGGAATACTGTGAAGAATCTCTACAGTTAAGACAAATTCGGGATAAAAAAAACCGGAACAGTTGCCCATTCCGGTTTTTGGAAAGAAATTGATTAAACCAGTTTCTCTTTAATACGAGCAGCTTTACCAGCCAGGTCACGCAGATAGTAAAGTTTGGCTTGACGCACATCACCACGACGCTTCAGGGTAACACTATCAATCAGCGGGCTATGAGTTTGGAAGGTACGTTCAACACCTACACCATGAGAAATCTTGCGAACAGTGAAGGCTGAGTTCAATCCACGATTGCGAATAGCAATCACAACACCCTCAAATGCCTGAACACGCTCACGATCACCTTCTTTTACCTTCACATTGACGACTACTGTATCGCCAGGAGAAAACTCGGGAACGTTGGTCTTCAGTTGCTCTTTTTCCAGCGCCTGGATAATTGGGTTAGTCATTTTTAACTCCTAATAAAATCTTTAGCTTCACAGCTAAGGTTTGTCGTTTTCAAGGTCGCGACGAAATTCCGTCAACAGCGCCTGCTGTTCCTCAGTTAGTTTTATTACCTGCAATAAATCCGGCCTTCTTTGCCAGGTTCGACCCAGCGATTGTTTCAATCGCCAGCGTCTGATTTGCGCATGGTTTCCTGACAACAAAACATCAGGCACGCGCAGTCCATCAAAATCTTCTGGTCGGGTGTAGTGAGGACAATCCAATAAACCGCCAGTGAAAGAATCCTGTTCCGCTGACTGCTCGTGCCCCAGAGCACCCGGCAACAACCGCGTAATAGCATCCACTACCACCATTGCCGCCAATTCACCGCCACTTAACACGTAGTCGCCTATTGACCACTCTTCATCAATCAAGGTCTGAATCAGACGCTCATCAATACCCTCATAACGCCCGGCAACCAACACCAGATTGACGTCATTCACCATGGAAACAGCCACTTGTTGATTGAATACTTTCCCTTGGGGGGACAAGTAAATCACCTTGGCATTTATCCCGGCCCAGTCTTTTGCAGCATTAATTGCATCACGCAAAGGCTGAACCATCATCAACATTCCAGGTCCGCCGCCATAAGGACGGTCATCCACAGTTTTGTGTTTATCATGCGCGAAGTCTCGAGGACTCCAGGTCGCCAATTCCAGTAAACCTTGCCTGACTGCCCTGCCGCTGATACCAAAATCGGTAACCGCTTTGAGCATTTCCGGGAACAAAGTCACCAGTGCAATTTTCAAAATTCCGGATCCCAATCCACCCGAATCTCTCCAAGGTCGAGATTCACGGATAAGACAAACTGCTCAGGAACATAAGGAATCAAACGTTCGCGCTTGTCGATACTTTGATCATCCGGTGTCACCACCAGCACATCATTCGCACCTGTCTCGAATAATTTTGAGATTGTACCCAAACGCTTTTCAACGCCTTGGTATTGCGTGATAACAACCAAACCTTCGAGCTGACTCCAGTAATATTCACCTTCATCCAACTCTGGCAACAAATCACGTTCTACTGCTATATCAACTGCGGCATAGGTTGCCGCTTCATCCCTGTCATCAATCCCCACAATATGCACTACAAAGGCATCACCATGTGGACGAACTTCATCTATCTCAACCTGTTTGACACCATGGCGTGTTTTCAACAACCAAGGGTGATAATCAAACAGATTCTCGGCTGGCTCAGTGTAAGAGTGCACCTTTAACCAGCCTTTAATGCCATAAACCGCCGTCAGCCGCCCAACGTTTACCAGATTGGATTTATTACCAGACGACATGCAGCAGACGTAAATCAAGCAGCTTTCTTGCTGTCTTTTACCAACTTCTCAACACGCTCACTTAATTGAGCACCTTGAGATACCCAGTATTGCAAGCGGTCTTGATCGACACGTAATGTTTCTTCCTGACCACGGGCAATCGGGTTAAAGAATCCAATACGTTCAATGAAGCGACCATTACGGGCGCTGCGGCTGTTGGTAACAGTAACATGGTAAAAAGGGCGAGATTTGGAACCGCCACGAGACAAACGAATAGTAACCATCGAGGTTTTCCTGTAGTTATCGGAGCGCCGAGCTCCGGTTGAAATAGGTAAGTCGCAGCACAGGATCAGCTATGCACTACGAAAGGCGCGGCATTCTAAGGGAAAGCAGTGTCTTTGTATAGACTTGGTATCAGTCCAGCAAACTCATATCTGCATAGGGATTTGTATCAGGCAATTCAATCGCCTGAGCAAAACCCGGCAAATGCAAGAGGCTATCATCCAACTGAATCAAGCTTTCATCTATCAGACCTTCACCAAAATGATAGATTGTTGAAAACTGACCTTTAAGCGCAGCCTGATCATAGCTGGCCGCATTAACGCGCACTTGTTCACGTCGGGTTTTATAAGCAGCCATTTTTGCGGCGCCATAGCGTTTGGTGAGCATCTGTTCAACCTTGTGCGGAGCTATTACACAGGCGGTTGCATTATTACCACCGAAACCTTTGGAATTTATAAATACCAAATCAATATCCAGAGATTCGCGAATTTGGTCTTTGTTGGAAATTTTCAAACGATCAGCAAAAACATCATCAGCAACTTTATCAATGGTTTTAATACCGGGAATAATTCCGTATTTAAATATGCCAAGACTGTTGATTAACTGCTCACCGCTGGCAGCCGCCAGTGAATGGCCAACATAGGATTTGATAGCTGCCACCGGCCAGGATTCGATGCCAAATACTTTTGCGACCTGATCGAATATTTGTGATTCAGTTACACGATTTTGTGGTGTGCTGGAACCATGAGCCTGAATCATGGAATGATAACGAACAGAATCTTCCCCCAACAACGCACGCGCCGAAGCTACTGCTTTTGCCATAGTGATGTAGTTACCCGGGCCAGGTGCGGAAATGGATTTTTTAAAGCCGTCTGCATTAACAAAAACATCTCCCGCAGCAGCATGAATATCGGCACCCAATTCAATTGCCAGTGCATCATCCATCAAGACTATATATTGGCTGGCCTCAGCCATGGTGAAACCAGCATTATCACCAAAAGGGCGGCTGGTTCGACGGGGATCTGCAATATCCGAATTATCCAGTTTTTTGAGTTTCTCCTCACTGGCCAAAGCACCCATGGTGGAATAACCATCGATAATTTCCTGCAATATTGGCGCTTCAGCGTTACCAATAATCGCCACACGTATTTTTCCAGCATTAATGTCATCAACCGCGGCCTGCAGATTATAGAGAAACGACGCGCAAGCTCCCACCAAAGCCCCCGTCTGCCCTACACTTCCCAGAATGTAGGCATTCACAAAATCAGCCGGCATAGTATTCAAACCCAGCGGGCACTGTTTGGCACTGACCCGCTCACCCTTTAATCTGGATTGCAATAAGCCGCCAAAACCATTGGCATCCATTTGGCTCATTACATTACTGGCATAAACTGCAACCTGATCAGGTTTCACTGAATCAATAATCTGCTGCCACTCAATACCAATCGAACGCACTGCATCAGAAGCCCCTATCACTGCTAACTGCAAAGCTCTGGGGTGATAGTGGGATGGATATAAAGACCCAGGATTAAAACCACTGGGCAATTGACCAGCCGACTTGACCGGTAATTCACGGTAACTATCAAACTTCACTTGTAAACCTGATGGCGCAACCACTCTGACCCTGTCTTCATCAATATCTTCAATCAACCATGACCCAGGCACAGGCTCGGGTAAATCTCGACGACGTATTTCAAAGGTTAAAGGGGTATCACCAGTACCTAACACTGCACTCTTTTGCCAAAAGGTAGCATCCACATCAAAAAAGTTTTTTTCAATTCGACGAATTAATGTGCCTTGCAATACCCTCTCACCAAAACGGGATTCAATGTCCGCAAGAGATAAGATTGCACCCTGCTCATCGCGATAACCATCCGAATAAGCCACCAAGCCCATCATTACCGCAAGTCCCGCCAAAGTTTCCTGACGCTCTTTTGCCGACAGACTTTCAATCACCATTCGACGATAAGCCTGATGACCAGAGGCTCGCCCAGCAGCGCTAAAACCACCAAAGCCGACAATCACAGGTAAAGGTCTCGATATTGATGCCATGAATTACTACCTAAAGACAATTTGATGACAGTCTATGGGTATTTATTATCAATTTCTTTTATTTTTTAGTCATTTTTTATTGTATTTTAGCCATTCGTTTATCTGACCAGGAAAATCATATGTTAAAGGTAGGCTTTTTACTCTGTGACAACATGTTGGCGACCAGTGCCACACTGCCGATGGAAATGCTATTGGCAGCACAAAGCGTAGCTAGCCAGCAACGAAAATCCCAACAACCTTTTTTACAGATCCATACATTGGCAACGCAACTCACACCCATCAAAACACAAACAGGCATATCACTTGTTGCGGATAAACACATAAGCCAAATGCCACACCTGGATCTACTTTACTTGCCAGGACTTTGGCGTAACCCTCGCCCTACAATTCAGAGAAACCGTGAGGTCATTACATGGATACAAAATTTGCACCAAACAGGCACATCAATCAGTGCTGTTGGTACAGGAGTGTGCTTTTTGGCGGAAGCAGGATTACTGGATGGAAAAGTAGCAACTACACATTGGTATTACTTTGAACAATTTAAAAAATATTATCCAACCATACAACTCAAACACGAATATTTTATTACACAAGCAGAAAATATTTACTGCGCAGCCAGTGTAAATTCACTAGCAGATTTGACAGTGCACTTCATCAGCCAGTTTTTTTCCACACAAATTGCACAACATGTTGAAAAACATTTCTCCCATGAAATTCGAAAATCTTACGACAAAAGTGCTTACTTTGATCGACTACAAAAACCGCACCCGGATGAAGCTATTATTCAAATTCAAAATTGGATGGAATCCCACTACTACCTGCCAATAAATTTTTCAGAATTAGCAAAACAATTTGATTTGAGTACACGCAGCTTAAACCGACGATTTAAAAATGCTCTGGATCAGACACCCAATGACTATCTGCAAAAAATTCGCATTAACGCAGCCCGGGATTTGTTACAAAACACCAATCTTGCGATTAATGAAATAGCAGACCAGATAGGCTGTGCTGATCCCAGCTATTTCACCAGTCTTTTTAAAAAACATTTGCACACCACACCAATAGCCTATCGTAAAACAGTCAGAGCAAAATTATTCCAGCCGCAGATATGAAAATGCCCGAATTTCCGGGCATTTATTAATAAAACACTGTCACGCAGCTTGCGCATCGTTTTTATGCGACAGCACATCTATTGAAGATGTCACAGTAATTGGAACATTTCGAGGCTTAAGAGATTCAGGGATAATTCTCTGCAAATCAATATGCAACAAGCCATTTTGATAATTGGCATTTTGTACCTGAACATGATCAGCCAATTGGAACCTACGTTCGAAACTGCGCGCTGCTATACCCTGATATAAATAAGTTTTTTCTTGCGCTTCACTGGGTTTATTTGCGGAAACTGTCAACAGATTTTGATTGACTTCGATAGAAATTTCGGAGGCATCAAAACCGGCAACAGCCATAGTAATTCGATATTTATCTTCACCTGTTAATTCAATATTGTATGGCGGGTAACTGGGTTGATTTTGTTCAGTACGGGATAGACTATCCAACAAACTTGCCATGCGATCAAAACCAATTGCAGAACGATACAAAGGAGAAAAATCTAAACTACGCATATTAATATCCTCATAGGGAGCAATATTTAAAATAGCCATATATGGCACGGTTAATGAGCCTCATTGAGCACTCAATCGTAATATGTTGATAAAGAAAAATAATTCAAGGGGAAAGTAACAAGATTTCATTACTTAAAGTGACAAGATCAATTTTCAAACAAAATGCATGGCGCACAAATAAGAATTTTTATAATCAAAAGAAACATTTAAGGAGCCGTCTGCAAAAGCCAGGCCTATATTCAAATAAATGTGGCGGATCAATTGATTAAGAAAAACATTAGTTCCAGTTAGCACATTAAATTCTAAATAGAGAGCAAAAAGATATTAACGCTGCAAAATAACTTCTTGAAATTTTATTTGGGAGTAGCAATATAGACACTGAGCTTTGGAACTATTCGAATGAAAAATTGCCTAGAATAAATGCCAACTCAAGACAATTGATACTAAGGAGTCTTATGATGAAACCTGCTGTAGACGTTGTATACCGTGATCTGGATTCTTCTGCTGCACTTAACGAGATTATCGCCAAAAAACTGGCAAAACTGAGCCGTTACTCAGACCAAATACTTAGAAGTCGCGTCGTTCTTGACGCTCCTCACAACCACAAACACAAAGGTAAACAGTACAGAGCCTCTATCGAGCTGGATATAAAAGGACATCCGTTCGCCGTAACTCAGGATGACGAATCTATTCATATCGCTGTTAGGGACGCGTTCTACACCGCAGAACGCAAAGTGAAGGAACTGACATCTCGGCAACGCAGCATGCGTTAGCTGGCCCCAAAATCGGAGCAATCCGATTTTATTTCCCCCAAATAAAAGCCGGGCCTCCCCCGGCTTATTTTTTTGTGACCACAGAACGAAGATTATTAACTGCGAATTTTTTCAGCAACTTTTTGCATCAAACGATTCATATTGCCTAAAGACATCAGGTGAGCATAGATCAACTCAAGGCCATCTTTTTTAAAGAGATCAAGAACATTTTCATCCCCCATAGCCTTTAATTTTTCCTTATTCACAACATAAAACCCACGCAAATTAATATTGGCTCCAGACTCTCCACCTACTGTTATGTTCGCAGACATGGGTTCGAGAAGATCCAACTCATGCAAACGACGACAAAACACGCTGACAACCTCCGAGCGATATTGGTAGTCTGTAACAAATGCTATGACATCCTTTAAATATTGAGTTTGTTCGCCTTGCTCGTTAAATAGCTTCTGCCCCTTGGTACCATCTTTAATAACAGCAGGGCTATCAACGTCTATCCCTACCAACATATTATCCCCTTGCCCGGCACCAACCATGAAAGGATAACGACGGATGAATCCCGGCACATAACGCGTTGACATACGGCCATCTTCACCAATCAATAAATTTTCGCCCTCTCGTAACCCCATTATTGCCAGTGGCATATATTCGCCATCCCTATCCTTCACTTTCGAAAACACAACAGGAAACTCCTGAGCGGCAGGGATCACTTCCGTAGCCACCAAAGGTGCTGATATAAGCGAGGAAGCGAATTGGTATCCATCAACAGAAACAGACCAATTACGATGAACGTCCGATGATAAAGGCTGGATGTTGTCGTAAATCATGAGTTGTTTAGCCACAAAAAGACCTCTCGTATTAATGACTACATCCAGGCAAACCGGATGTAAAACAGGAAGACTCACAAAAGGAATTCAAGCTGGATCCATATGCAAGTTATTATTTTTTGGTCGGAACGGCGGGATTTGAACCCACGACCCCCACACCCCCAGTATGGTGCGCTACCTGGCTGCGCTACGCTCCGATATTCAGCTATGTGACTGAAAGGACGGGCATAATACCCGAAAAAATCGCCTTTGCAAGCAAACATTCAACTGTGTTATTGCAGGATTTTCTAGCGGAAAAACCTTTAAAAATTATCAATAATTTTTAAAGGTAGATTGAGCTATCGAGTGGAAAGTAATTTAAGCAGTTGTTCAAGTTCACTGATCATTTGACCAACAAGCTGATTCAATTTTGAATCATTGGTTGTTGAATCAGACTCACTGGTCATCTGTAATCTCGCACCACCAATAGTGAAGCCCTGATCATAAAGCAAGCTTCGAATCTGGCGAATAGTGAGCACATCCTGGCGCTGATAGTAACGACGATTGCCCCGGCGCTTGACAGGTTTGAGCTGAGGAAATTCTTGTTCCCAATAACGCAAAACATGCGGTTTTACAGCACACAACTCACTCACTTCACCAATAGTAAAGTAACGCTTGCCGGGGATGACAGGAAGTTCGTCGTTATGACTGGGTTCCAACATACTCTTCTACTCTTGCCTTAAGTTTCTGACCTGGTTTGAAGGTAACAACTCTGCGCGCACTGATAGGAATCTCTTCTCCTGTCTTGGGGTTTCGCCCAGGACGTTGGCTTTTGTCGCGCAATTCAAAATTACCAAAGCCGGATAATTTCACTGCCTCATTATTTTCAAGAGCAAAACGAATCTCTTCAAAAAACAATTCCACCAGTTCTTTGGCTTCTTGCTTGTTTAATCCGAGTTCCTCAAATAACTTTTCGGCAAGGTCGGCTTTGGTGAGAGCACCATCAGTCATAGTTATTATCCCTAGCGAAGGCTAGCTGAATACTTCTCCTGCAGATGTTGGACTACTGCATCCACAGAAGCATTAATTTCGTCTTCCGTAAGAGTGCGCGAAGGATGCTGAAAGGTCAAGCCTATCGCCACACTTTTTCTTTGTGGATCAATGCCTTTGCCCATATATACGTCAAAGACCTTTAAGTCTGTGACGTAATTACCTGCTTTGGATTTGACTGACTCCAGTAGTTGATCTACGGGCAATTGCTTATCCAATAACAAGGCCAAATCCCTTCGAACTTCCGGAAATTTGGACATGTTGGAGAAGCTTGGCACAGATGCCCTGGTGAGAAGATCCAGAGTTACTTCAAATAAATAGACCTTTCCAGGGATGTCCAAAGATTGTTGCAAGCCGGGATGCAATGCCCCCGCATAACCCAGAAACTTACCTTCCAGATAAATAGCTGCCGTCTGACCAGGATGCAACGCATCATGCGCTGCAGATCCAAAGCGATACCCCAAACCGGTTAAACCTAAAAGCGATTCCAAATCGCCCTTAAGATCATAGAAATCGACCTCATCCTTGGGATTTGCCCATGACTCAGGAAAGCGGCTGCCATAAATCAACCCTGCCAAACAAGGCTCCTGAACCAATCCCTTCGCGGATGGAACAAAACGCAAACCTGTTTCAAACAAACGCAGAC
Organism: uncultured Cellvibrio sp.; assembly: GCA_946481095.1. The sequence continues at coordinate 4,758 of CAMLML010000039.1, read as the reverse complement.
GTTCCTGTTGGCGATTCAAATTATTACGTAGCACGCTAACCAACCCCGGAAGCAAGCTGGTACGCATAGCGGCCAAATCTGCACTGATAGGATTACGCAAAACCACAGGTTCTGTCTTGGGGTCAAACAAAGCTGAAAGTTTGGGCTCGATAAAACTGAAAGTAATTGCCTCCTGATAACCGCGGGCAATCAATTGATCTCTCAAAGTAGAAACCGATAAGTCCGCTTCAGGATGCTCCGCAATTTGAATGGGCGTCGCGAGTACGCGAGTTGGCAAACGGTTGTAACCATAAACTCTCGCCAGTTCCTCAAGCAAATCGGCTTCAATTGAAATATCGAAACGATAACTGGGCACATTAAAGACCCAAGCTTCATTATCCTGTGATACCAATACCAATCCAAGACGAGTCATTATGTCCACAACCTGCGCATCATCAATGACCAAGCTTAGGCCGCTAAGGATACGCGCTTTCCGTAATGTCACTTGTCGTGTTTGGGGCAGATATTCATTGGCCACCTCAATCACAGGGCCCGCTTCGCCGCCCACTATCGACAACAACAATTCAGTTGCTCGTTCCATGGCTTCACGTTGCAAATTGTAATCAACACCGCGTTCAAAACGATGTGAAGAATCAGTATGTAATCCATAAGAACGTGCACGCCCGGCGATTGCCAGAGGATTAAAAAATGCACTCTCCAGAAAAATATTGTTTGTTTCCGAACTCACAGCACTGGATTTACCCCCCATCACACCAGCCATCGCCAGAGGGCCACTTTGATCGGCGATCACCAAGGTATCAGCATTGAGTTTTATTTCCTGCCCATCAAGTAACAGTATTTTTTCATCCTGTTTTGCCAAGCGAACATCAATACCGACTGATAATTTATTGAGATCAAACGCATGCATGGGTTGACCCAGCTCGATCAACACATAATTAGTCACATCAACAACTGCATCAATACTACGCAACCCCGAACGAATTAATTTATCTTTCAACCATGCAGGGCTTGGACGAGAAATATCAATATTGCGAATCACACGCCCAACATAACGACTACATGCAGATGCAGCCGAAAGTTTCACCGGAAATGTATCAGGAATTTTTGGTGTAACTGAATTGATAACCGGCGCTTTAACCGTAATTCGATTTAATACACCCACTTCACGTGCAACACCCTTTACACTCAAACAATCGCTGCGATTAGGCGTTAAATCCACTTCCAATAATTTATCGTCAAGATTTAAATATTCACGAATATTTTTGCCTACAGGTGCATCGGAGGCCAATTCCCATAAACCGGAATCATCATCACCGGCTTTTAACTCAGTTTGCCCACACAACATACCGAAGGATTCAACACCACGTAATTTGGCTTTTTTAATTTGCCATTTTTCATCTGTTTCAGTGGCGCCAGGCAATTCTGCACCAATAGTTGCGAAAGGAATTTTGATTCCAACACGCGCGTTAGCAGCACCACAAACAACTTGAGTGGGACCATCAGGTAACCCGGCAACTTTTGTGACGCGTAATTTATCGGCATCCGGATGTTGTTCACATGCAACGATTTCACCCACAATCACACCGGAAAAATCACCTGCGATTGATTCCACTGCATCAATTTCAAGACCTGCCATAGTCAGTTGCGCAACCAACTCATCGGTAGTGATGGAAGGATTGACCCATTCACGCAACCAGGATTCACTTATTTTCATATTTCATTTGTTCCGTAGGTTGGGCAGCAATTCCCAACAACTTTTCTATCGAGATAAGGTTGGGGTTTGTACCCCAACCTACAAATTTCAAATCAAAATTGTTTTAAAAATCTCAAATCATTTTCAAAAAATAATCGCAAATCATTTACGCCATAACGCAACATAGCGAGGCGCTCAACACCCATACCGAATGCAAAACCTGTGTAGACCTCTGCATCAACACCACTGGCTTTAAACACTTCCGGATGCACCATTCCACAGCCACCCACTTCCAGCCATCCAGAATTTTTACACATACGACAACCTTTACCGCGACATTGCGTACATTGAATATCCATTTCAGCAGAAGGTTCTGTAAAGGGAAAATAAGACGGGCGAAAACGCACTGGCACATCAGCTTCAAAAAATGTTTTCAGGAATTGATCCATAGTGCCTTTTAAATCGGCGAAACTAATATTTTTATCGACAACCAAACCTTCGACCTGATGAAACATAGGTGAGTGAGTCATATCCGAATCACAACGATAAACGCGACCGGGACAAATTACACGAATCGGTGGTTTTTTATTTTCCATGGTGCGTACTTGTACAGGTGATGTATGCGTGCGCAGTACGTGAGTGTCGTCGATATAAAAAGTATCGTGCATGGCACGTGCGGGATGATGCGACGGAATATTCAGTGCTTCGAAATTGTGATAATCATCTTCAATTTCGGGTCCGACTTCGACTGTGTAACCTACAGCGCGAAAAATATCTTCAATTCGTTGCAAAGTGCGCGTAACAGGATGCAATCCGCCGGTGTTTTGCCCGCGACCGGGAAGTGTTACATCAATCACTTCACTTGATAATTTTTCAGCAATCGCGGCTTGTTCTAAAAATTCCTTGCAAGCATTTAATGCGTTTTGCACAACATCTTTTGCTTTATTAATTTCCGCACCGGCCGCCGGACGCTCTTCGGGTGATAATTTCCCGAGCGTTTTCATCTGCGCAGTGATGCTGCCATTTTTGCCCAAATAATTAACGCGTAAATTTTCAAGCGTGTTCAAATCACTTGCAACTTTGATTAATTCAAGCGCTTCTTCAACAAGCGCAGCGAGATTTTCCATCTGCTATTCCAAATAAAATAAAAAATATATTTTCAACATTAATACACAGAATACAGATTGTGGTTCTGCGCAAATCGTCGCTCCTGCGCTTCCTGCGCCCGCGACATACGACCACCATGGATGGTGGAAGTGCAGAAAATGCAGGAGCAATTTTCTGCCCGTACATCCTGTACATAAAAAAAGGGAAGAACCCGTAAGCTCCTCCCCTTTTTATCGCGTTTTTTATCGGTGCAAACATCACACCGACGTTGTTGGGCGATTAAGCAGCGAGAGCTGACTTAGCCTTGGCAACAACGGCAGCAAACGCAGCTTTATCGTGAACAGCCAAATCAGCCAGAACGCGACGATCCAGAATGATGTTGGCTTTCTTCAAACCAGCAATCAATTGACTGTATGTCACGCCTTCAGCACGAGATTGGGCGTTGATACGAGTGATCCACAGAGCACGGAAATTACGCTTTTTCACGCGACGATCGCGGTAAGCATATTGACCAGCTTTGATCACAGCTTGTTTGGCCATACGGAATGTACGTGAACGTGCACCGTAATAACCTTTCGCTTGCTTTAAAACTTTCTTGTGACGACGACGCGCCTCTACACCACGTTTAACACGGGCCATATCTCAATCCTCAAAATGTCTATTGATAAACGCCGGTTAGATGGCGCGAAACATACGCTTAACACGTGGTACATCAGCTGCATCAACGATGCTGGTACCGCGCAATTGGCGCTTACGTTTGGTAGTCATTTTGGTCAGGATATGGCTCTTGTTCGCGTGTTTGAACTTGAAGCCAGCAGCCGTCTTTTTGAAGCGCTTGGATGCGCCACTGTGTACTTTAGCTTTGGTTGCCATGTGTATACTCCACACTTTTGGGTAAATATCGATGCAAGTCTTTCAATATTAAAAAACCGCACCATTGAAATAATCAAGGCAGCTAAAAGCCCGACTATTTCCTCTTTTTGGGGGCGATCACCATAGTGAGCTGCTTACCTTCCATTTTGGCAGCTTGCTCAACGGCGCCCATCTCAGTTAAGTCAGTCTCGATGCGTTGCATCATTTCCATACCTAACTCCTGATGGGCAAGTTCGCGGCCACGAAACTTTAAGGTTATCTTGGCCTTGTCCCCATGCTCCAGGAAGCGAATTACAGCTTTCAGTTTTACCTGATAATCCGCTTCCTCCGTCCCTGGGCGAAATTTCATTTCTTTGATCTGCTGCTGCTTTTGTTTCTTCTTGGCAGCGGCTTTGGTTTTTTTGATTTCAAACAGATGTTTACCATAGTCCATGATCTTACAGACTATCGGATCACTGTCAGCGACTATCTCCACCAAATCCAGAGTGGCAGCCTGAGCTTTCGCCAGTGCTTCACTCAACGGGACTATGCCGACTTGTGTCCCTTCAGCATCAATTAAACGAACTGTTTTGGCTTCTATCTGATCATTGATCCGCGCTTTTTTTGAATTGCCTTTAGTGGCTGCTGCCGCGGGTGCATTGTCTCGTTTGATAATCGTATCTCCAAAAAATTAATCGATTCTTGATCTTTTTTATTCGCCAGCAGAAAAAACTCTGCCTCGACGCGCTATTTCGGCGGTCAAGCGATAAATAAAAGCATCAAGGGTCATAACACCAAGGTCGCTGCCGTCGCGCGTACGCACTGCAACTGATTGATTTTCAACCTCTTTATCGCCAACGACGAGCAGGTAGGGAACCCGCTGTATGGTGTGCTCGCGGATTTTAAAGCCGATCTTCTCGTTTCTCAAGTCCGGAATCACTCGAATGCCCTTATCTCGCAAGGTTTTTTCGATATTTCGCACATAATCGGCCTGATTATCGGTGATATTAGCCACCGCAACCTGGACTGGTGACAACCAAACCGGGAAAGATCCCTCATAGTGCTCGATCAAAATCCCCAGGAAACGCTCGAAGGAACCGAGAATA
>CAMLML010000038.1 GCA_946481095.1 uncultured Cellvibrio sp. | reverse complement strand
GGAGGGGACTGGCTCCTCCCTTTGAAAAAGGGAGGCGGGGGAGGGATTTAAGATGGTCAAACTTTTCTGAGATGTTAAATCCCCCCTGCCCCCCCTTTTTCAAAGTGGGGAACATTCTTCGAACCAATCGCATACCAATCCACATTCCGTGTCAGCATCATCACCGCTCCCAAAATACTGAATAACAATAGCGATCCCATCAACAAGGCATAATCTTCCGCACTCAACAAACCAAATAACAATCCATACAACAAACTTAATCCCAATGTAAAACCAATCCCACGTAAAATACTTCGCAATACAAAGCAAACATAAACGCCAATTAAAGACACACAGGCTGAGGCAGAAATGACATAAGCTTGATTAAAACCAAGGTGCTCAGAGAGTGATAACAACAGCAGATAGAAAAATGCAAGCGCGAGTCCTACCAATGTATATTGCACTGCGTGAACTTGCAGGCGCTTCATAATTTCAAACAAGAAAAAACAAGCGAATGTTAAACCTATAAACAGAATTGCGTATTTAATTGCACGATCACTTTTCACATATTGATCAACCGGATCAATAAAATTCACACCAAATTGTTTATCATTGAATTCCGAACATTGGCTTTTATTGGCGCACTGCAAAAAATATTCTTGCATATTGGTAGCAAAAAATGAGGTCTGCCAACTGGCGTTGAATCCTGCATCCGTAATAGAAGAATCTGCCGGTAGAAAATTACCCACAAATTTTGGATGTGGCCAATCTGAACTAATATTAACCCGTGTTTCTTTACCTATAGGGACAATTGAAAATGATTCAGTGCCGGTCAATTTCAAATTCAAGGAAAAGGATAACGCTGTGGTATCAACAAAATCCAACCCATTCAAATTTGCATGAACACCACCATCAAAAATATTCAACTTACTTCCTGGCTCCATGGGAAAAGGATTACCATTTACCTGCATAATTAATGAATTATCGATTCCCCGAATATCATTGATTCCAATCGCCAAATAAGGTTGTTCAAAACTATAATCCGACAAGTTTTCACTTATCCCGAAATCCTTTGGAATAGAAAATTTACCGGAAATCGTGTTATCAGAATGATACAAACGTGCCGAGTAAATCCCACGTTTACGCAGCTCCGTTTTTAATTCACCATTAAGATCAAATAGCTCTGGTAAAAATTTCAACTTTCCATATACCAGGGATTCCTCAATCACTTTTTCTTTTTTATCGTTATAACTCACCGTCCTGACAATTTTTGAATAAGGTACAACCAGAACAGGGCCAGTTATTGTCTGGCTAAAACTCGAACTCCGCGCAATATCCTCAACCACACTTTGGCTGTAATACTTACGCTCATCAATCGAATTGCTGATCATGGCAATGGGTATCAGCAATAAAAGCATCAACAGGCCTATCGCCAAAGTTTTAAACAATAAAGGTCGTTTCATCACAAGCTCCTGAAGAATTAATTTCAAAGCCATTGTGGCAAGGGAGCATGTGGGGTTTATGTAGACAAGGTTAATTATGTGAAGATTGCGTGAAGTTTTGGTGAATTAATCTTCAATAGCAGAATTTTCCAACCAATCAGCCAGTAAAATCTGACAAGCATTGGTTGGCAATTGTAATTTGCGGATGTTCAGTTTTATTCAACCATTAATTGATTTAATAAAAGAAGAAATAGCCTTAGATTTAAACATTAAGAGTAAGCCTAATACACACTCAATTCCTGCCATAAGAGGATTCGACATGCCAAGTGTAGAGAATTGAAAAAAATCATCCTGCATTATAATAGATAACACTATCAGAAATATTTCTGGAATAGCACTTACAAACAAAAACACACCAATTGAGGAAATAAAAATGGACTGCACAGAAATAATATCAACAGCCTCCACAGAATTATCACCATCGAATGGAATTATTATCTTTGAAATTGTAACGGGGAAAATCCAGAATAATATTGCAAGAATAAATGGAATCAGAAATAACAAAATTGATACTATTACCATGATTCCTTCAGATGCCGAAACCATACCAACAATATACGGTGATGTTTTCAATCCATAAACTGCTAAAAAAATTGCGACACAACGAAGTATAATAGCGAAGTAATGATGTGCTCTCATAATTTTATCCTATAATTATTGGTTTAGAAGCATTATTATAGTGTGTTGTTATAAAAAATCTAGACGTCAGTGTTACCGACTCAATACAGCCTATCCATAATTATTTCGTTTTTATGATTACCAAACAGTTTTAAAAGCTTAACCTCACCAAAACACCAGCCTCAACATTTACAATTTCAAACCTGCCCTTATGCAACTTCATAATCTCTTGCACAAAGTTAAGGCCCAAGCCGGTACTTTTTTTACCGGTTTCAGGGCGAGGAAGAGAGAAGAAACGGTCTGTGAGTTTGGTGAGGGCAAAATCCGGAATTGCTTCGCCCTGATTAAATAAGCTGAAAACGGTTTGCTCACCTTGCCTGCTTGATTGAATTTTAATGATGCCTTTCCTGAAGGTGAAATCCAGTGCATTGTCTAATAAATTGCTGATAGCTTGTTCAAGTAAAAACTCTTCCCCTATGACTTCTACAGAGGGATCACAATTTATTTCCAGTTGGATCTGTTTTTGTTGCAATCTCAACTCATAACGCTGTAATACAGACGCAACCAAATTGGCCATATTAATGCTTGTCGGGTTATGCAGACTTTGTTGATGTTCAATTCTGGCCAGGTTTAACAAGCGGTCAATTAATTGTTGTAATCGTTGACTTTCAACATCGATATTATTCAAAAATGATTTTCGCTGCTCTTCTGTCATGGGCGACTGCAAAACCTCGGCAGCAGCACGAATCCCTGCCAATGGGCTTTTTAATTCATGTGTCAGTGTCTGTACATAATTTTCTATGTAGTTTTTCCCTTCCAATTCTGTACGCATGGATTCCAACGCATTGGCCAATTGTTGTAATTCACCGCTGGCAATTTTACTTTGCTGGATTTCTGCGCGATCTCCTTTACTCACACTTAACGCATAATTACGTAATTTTTGTAATTCACGACTCAACCACCAGGAAAAAATTGCACCCATTATTAAACCTGCCACTATTAGCAGACCACCAAAAATACTCAATCGAAATTGGGTACGATTGATATAAGGTTCCATACTGCGATTGGGTTTGGAAACCGACACTACACCAATAATTTCATCACCATTTTTAATAGGAGCAGCAACATACATAATAGTAGTTCTATCATCACCTGATATTTCAGGGGATGAACGCGCACCATATTGGCCCTGCAAAGTTAAATAAACATCATTCCATTTGGAGTAATCCATGCCTACTGCAATGTTTTTGGAATCCAATAAAACTATACCTTTTTTATCTGTGACATAGATACGGTGATTCACCGTAGATTTATCGACTCCCCATATTTTGGCATTAGGTAAACGACTGCCGTACGCACGAAAAATTTCCGCGTAAAAATCATTGTTGACTTTGTTATCAAGCATGGGTTGTTTTAAAAACTCAGCCAGCAGATTGGCTGTGTCCACCAGGGTTTCCTCTGTGGATTGTCGAATACCAGGTTTGATTTCTTCCATCACTGTGGAAAATAAAAAATAGCCGCTGGCACTGACAAAGAGTATGTAGACAAAAAATATTCTGGCGCTAAGGCTCATGATTATTTCCAGTAGGGTGGGCATGATCCACCAAAAAATGTACCCGTCATTCCTGCGAAGGCAGGAATGACGGATATTTAATTATCCAAATCAAACAATCACAGACTGTTTATCCATATCGTCTATTGCAGCCTGTAAAAACTTTTCAATTTCAACTGTCGTCTTTATTGATTTATAGGCTTTTGCAAGCGCGCGCATAAAATTACGATCAATGACGGATTTATCCATCGTTTGATACAACAGATACAAATAAATAATCGCAATTTGACGCTCGGTGAATCCATGATTGACAGCCTCATGCATCAAACCAATCTGATCACCATGCAATCCATAATCTTGCAACAGTTTGATATTCACTTTGCTTGAATTAAAAGGTTTGAATTGATTTGCAAACATTTCGGCAAATGTTTTTGGATCTTTTTGTTCGGGTGCTGATTTGGATATTTCCAACAAATCCATTGACAATTTGTTGAATTCTTTTTCGATCATACGACCTAAAGCACCTTTCTTTAACATAGGTTGCGGTGCAGGCGCACCACGACTACGCATGGGTGCGGCAGCAAGCGGCGCTGCTGATGCAGCAGCCATTCCACCCCAACCTTCCGGCAACATATGCGGCACTTTACGCAACTCAGGCAAATCTTCTGCTTTTTGTTCGCGGACATCCACCAGTAAATAGTTGGTATGTTGTGACATTAATTGATAATCGCAAGCCAGTTTCACAATTTCATCTTTGTTTTCACTCAGATGAATGCGCGCTGCGGCTGCCAATCGCGATACCAATGTGAGCGATTCATCAGGGTTGTCACTGGTGCGTTGCAATATCAATTCCTGTTTTAACTGACTACCATCCGGCATATGTAAAACCAGGGTCGCTTTTTCATCGGGTTGTTTATCAAACCAGGCCCAAATATTTACCGTGTCACCATCATAAACTGCATTGACATCCAATTGGCGTGAAGGTTTATGTGACCATTGCATTTCCACTTTAGTCGCCGATGGTGCACGCATACGTTTGAAGTGACGCACAATTCGATCAGCCATATTTTCATTCGGGCTAACCAACTCTGCTGCACCACCGGTTTTTTCTGCCAGATTACGCACAAAATTTTCTGATACAGAATCCCCCACCCCCACAGTAAAAATACGATGTGCAGATTTTTTTGCTTGCGCAATAATATTGTCTACATCCCAAACCTCACCATCGGTGATTAACAAAATATCGCAGTTCTGTTTCACCTCCGAACGCAATTGATAAGTTGCCGTCAGAGCATTGCCGATTTCTGTTCCACCCAGATTGGCGTCAATGTTTGTGATCTGTTCCAAAGCTACCGCAATATTTTTTTCCGTTGCCGGCATCATTTTTTCAAACATGCAGTGATGATCACTGCCAAATAACACTATATTAAAAAAATCATCTTTACTGAGTGATCGTACAATGGTTGCCAACGCATTACGTGCTTGCTCAATAGATTGACCACCCATGGAACCAGAACAATCCACGACAATTTTCAAATTTTTCGGTTGTGCTGCAAATTGCGCAGCAAAAGCAGGATGAAAGCTGGCGAGCGCACAAAAGCCTTCGCGATCACGGCTAAATAATCCATGATTGTGATCCAATTCGGATTCAATATTAATAATAAAATCCTTATCCATTAAGGTACTTTTGTCTTGCAAATTAATCCAGGTGCAATCCTTATCATTTTGTACACTGATGCGATGACTGGGGCTGGCAATTTTCGCTTTCGCTAAGGCGCCAATAATTTGCACTTTAAAACTGCACGCATGTTCAACCAGAAAATCATTTTCCGGCATTTGATGTGCTGCAAATGGATCATTGCCATAACGTGGTGCCAGGGTAGTCGGAATAAATAAACGTAATTGATTGCCTTGCCAGCGTTGTGTAAATGCATATTGCATTTGAATCGCAATCGTTTCGCCGGCCATTAAATTACCGACATTCATTGTGTACAACCCGGACGCCAGCTTTTCCAGCATAACCACTGTGTTGCCATCGGTAATTGCTTCTTCATAACGCGCTTCAGCGGTTTTTTTCTCCAAAATATTCGCGCGCAAAATACGTTGATCAATTTTCACAACAAGTGAAGTTAACACTGCATCTATCGGCAGTGGAAAAGTGTAAACCGCTTCAATATTAATTTTTTCGTTGTTGGTATAACGTTGTTCAAGATTCACAGCGGTCATCAGGCCTTCAATTTTTGCCTCTATGTCCATACCCACCAGAGGTATGGCCTGACCATTGGTACTACGAAGTACCGGACTCATTTGCGTTTGCATTACTCTTCTGCCTTTTTAAGGTTGTGATATGCCGCGAGTATGTCCCGTGAAAGCTGTCGGATCTGTGCCGAGGTTAATCCACTGCGACCGGGTTCGATTAACAACTGTAATCCTTCACTGATCATCAAATGACTCCATAATTCGACCGAACCCGGTTGTGGCTGCTTCATGGGAATATTCACAGCGTTTGGCTGTTCGACTATCTCTGCGATTCGTTCCAGAGAAAGCCCGGCGGCCTGCCATTTCTTGATCTGCAACAAGCGCTCCAGATGCAAGGGAAAGTAACGCGCCCCACGATTCTTACCCTCAGGCCCGGGAACAAGCCCCTGCTGGATGTAATAACGCACAGTGCGCAGGTTCATATCTGCCAGTTGGCAGAGCTCATCGAGGCTATAAGTGTGGGCGGTTTCTGTATTCATGAAACCAATATAATACAGTTAAACTGTATAAATCAAGTGTTTGATAAAACGACTATAATTAAATCCACGGCTTGACACATAAGCGAAATGTATTAACGTATTTACATTACTGAATTTGGAGGATTGCTATGTCAATTACCACTATTACCAGCCGTGAATTTAACCACGACCGTGGCGGAGCCAAGAAAGCTGCGCAAAAGGGGCCAGTATTTATTACCGACAGAGGACAACCATCGCTGGTGTTAATGACAGCGGAAGATTATCGAAAATTAGTTGGGAAAAAGAAAAATCTTGCTGAGCTTTTGTATATGCCAGGTGCTGAAGATATCGAGTTCGAAGTGCCAAAACTCAAGGATGATTTAATGCGCCCTGCGGACTTTTCATAATGTATTTACTTGATACCAATGTGGTTTCTGAATTACGCAAAGTGATGCCAGGGAAAGCCCATCCCAACGTCAAAAATTGGTTTGCGTCAATTGATGGATCAGAATCCTTTATCTCGGTAATTACACTTCAAGAATTGGAAATTGGAATTTTGTTGATGGAACGAAAAGATGCATCACAAGGAAAAATATTGCGCACATGGGTGGAAGAATATGTGAAACCCGTTTTTAAAAATAATATTTTGACCGTAACAGAAGACGTAGCAATTACCAGTGCCCGCTATTACATCCCCAACCCCAAACCAACCCGCGATGCTCTTATTGCCGCCACAGCTGAAGTCTTTAAATTAAAAATCGTGACTCGAAATGTCGCCGATTTTGAATACAGCAGCGCAAAAATTTTAAATCCCTGGCTATGAAAAATGAGGATCGATATCTGCTTAAGCCACCGAAACAAATTATCTTACTAGCTTTATATGTTCGCTATTTTAATTACACTTACAAACGAAGTGTACTCTCTGGGAAGGACGATTTAAATCCTGCGCCTAGATGAGCGGCTGATAAAAATATCCAAAACCCCGCTGGGTTTTTATAGGATCAGCCTCTTCATTAATTTGTCTTAGTTTGCTGCGAATGGTTTTAATATGAGTGTCTATACTTCTATCGTAGTTGGCGTCATTGGCAACACCAACAGCTTGTAATAATTGTTCTCGTGAAAGAACATGATCAGGGCGCTTAATTAAATACTCCAGCAACACATATTCCAGTTTTGTCAGGTTTAATACTGTACCGCAAAAATAAATAACTTTTCGTTGTTCATCTACGTTAAATTCCTGATTGACAGGATCTTTCGGCGTGGGAGACTTGTCAGTAGTGGTGATGCGGCGTTTTAGAATGACTTTTACCCGCGCAGCCACTTCTCGTGGGCTAAAAGGTTTAACGACATAATCATCTGCGCCAATTTCCAGACCAATTACCCGGTCGAGTTCTTCGCCACGCGCGGTAAGAAAAATTAAAGGAACATCAGAAAAGCGGCGGAGTTGTTTGCAGGCTTCAAATCCGGTAATGTCGGGCAGGCCGACATCCATGATCACGAGATCGACTGAATGTTGTTGAATATATTCAAGACCTTTGGTTGCCAAAGTTTCCCAGTGTGTTGCAAAACCTTCGGCCTGCAATACAAATAACAAACTTTCTGCAATCGAGGATTCATCTTCAACAACAAGTACCTGAGGCATGACCTGGATCCATTAATTAATATGAGATTTTATGAACGACGATTCTATCAATAACCAGGGGACAAACAACCCGCAGAATCCTGACACCGCCGAAGAGTCGATACGAATCGTTGGTGGTGGCCCTAAAAAAGTCTTGTACACATTGAAAACCATTGCTCGTATCGGTTTATTGAATTCCACCAAAGCCCTAACCAGCCGCAACACCTGTAAGGCATGCGGGTTGGGTATGGGCGGACAATTGGGTGGCATGACCAATGAAAAAAAAGAATTCCCGTCTGTTTGCAATAAAAGCATTCAAGCGCAATCCACTGATATTCAATCGGCGATTCCACTCGAATTATTTCAACATACACTGGATGATTTCAAACAACTGTCCGGTTATGAAATGGAACATCTGGGGCGATTGAATAACCCCCTTTATAAACTGGCAGAATCCAACCAATATCAAGCAATAAGTTGGGAACAAGCATTCCAGTTGATGATTGAAAAATTTAAACAGACTCCCGCACAACGCAGTTTTTTTTATTCATCCGGCCGTTCATCCAACGAAGCCGGATTTTTATTGCAATTGATTGCACGTTTGTATGGCACCAACAATGTCAACAATTGTTCTTATTATTGCCATCAGGCAACCGGCGTTGGCTTAACCAATGTGATTGGCAGCGGCACTGCCACTGTGTCATTGGAAGATCTGGCTCTGGCCGATTGTATTTTTGTGATAGGAGCCAACCCTTCATCCAATCACCCACGTTTTATTCATCAATTAAAAAATTGTCGTGAACGCGGTGGGCAAGTGATTGTGATTAATCCAGCGAAAGAACCCGGGCTTGTTCGTTTTGCAGTGCCCAAAAGTGCGAAGTCCATGATCACTGGCGGTAGTTGGATTGCATCAGAATACATTCAACCCAAAATTGGCAGTGATTTATTGTTATTAACTGGCATTGCCAAAGCCTTGATTGAACACAATCAAACTGATCAGACATTTATTAATCAATACACTGAAAACTTTTCAGATTTACTCGAAACTATTCAACAGATCGATTGGCAAACGATTACGGTCACCTGTGGTGTTGATCAAATCACGATTCAACATATCGCCAATTGTTATGCAAAAAGCGAAAAAACTATTTTTGTCTGGGGCATGGGAATTACGCATCACACCCAGGGTGTGGAAAATGTAGAAGCGATTGCCAACCTCGCGTTATTGCGTGGCATGATGGGAAAACCCGGCGCAGGTTTATTGCCACTGCGCGGGCACAGTAATGTGCAAGGTATTGGTAGCGTGGGTGTAAAACCCACTTTAAGTGCTGATATTTTGTCCGCATTGGAAAAACATTTTTCAATTTCGCTCCCAAAAGAAAAAGGCATGGATACCCTCGCCTGTTTGGAAGCTGCTTTTGATGGAAAAATTGATGCAGCATTATTAATGGGTGGAAATTTATATTCCGCAACGCCGCATTCTGATTGGGCGCAAAAAGCTCTGGATAAAATTCCTTTTAAAGTGTATTTGACAACTACACTCAATCACGGCCATGTATTCGGCATGGAAACCAGTGATGCTTTAATATTGCCGGTAACCGCGCGTGATGAAGAGTGGCAATCCACCACACAGGAGTCCATGTTTAATTTCGTGCGTTTGAGCGATGGCGGAATTGATCGCTTGCATAATGTAAAACCCGAATCCTGGATTTTATGTGAACTGGCAAAGGGGTTGTTAAAAGACTCACCTATTGATTTTGAAAAATTAAAACAACATAAATCAGTTCGTGAAGCCATTGCAGATGTCATTCCCGGCATGAAATCCCTGCAGAATATTGATCAACACAAACAGGAATTTACTATTTCAAATCGCCTGTTACATAAACCGGAGTTTTACACGGATTCAGGAAAAGCCAAATTTATTACGCCCAGGTTGATACAAAAAAAATCCGCAACAGAATTCCCTTTTACTCTCGCCAGCATTCGCAGTGAAGGTCAATTCAATTCCATCATTTATGAAGAAAAAGATTCCTATCGCTCAACCGATACTCGTTGGTCAGTGTTAATGAATAAACAAGATGCCAATAAATTAGGCGTTAATGCAGGCGATAAAGTTACTCTTTCCTCCGCCTGCGGTGAAATGAAAGATCTTATTGTTTTCTATTTTGATATTCCCGAGGGCAATCTTTTGGCCTATTATCCCGAAGCCAATTGTTTGATCGGTACCGAGCGGGATCCACGCAGTCATACACCTGCATTTAAATCGGTGGCAGTAGCAATAACGAAATAAATTACGAGTGATGCAACTTGATTGGTGTACAAGTAATACTGTTAATTTTAACAAAAATGGTAATGCAACCATTTTTGAATGTGGAAGTAATTTGCGCGGAGTGAAAATATTCTTGTCGCTTATCTATGTCATTTTTATGCGAAACCAATATCTATGGTTAGCGAAAATTTCCTGAGCCAAATAGCTTTATCTCATTTATAAGATTAACTTATAAAAATCACTTCTAAACAAACGCTTACTGGTTATCACTTTGGACATTTTGGCGCTTTTTTCCCCATTGGATTGGGCAATTCTCTCGATATATCTTTACACTTTGGGAATGTTCAGAAGTGAGGTAATAGTTTGATGGACGGCATACTTTCTGGCTTCCCCTTCTCTCGAAAGAAGGAGTTCGCTACACAAATCGACATTCAAAAATCCGAACCCGATAGGAGTAATTCCATGCGTCTTACCAAAAATGATCCTGCTATTGCATTTCCAGGTGAAAGTGAAGCGCCAAGCTTCAATACGTTTAATGAACCAAGCGAGTCTCCGTCCAAAGTGGCCGAAATGCCCAAATCAAAAACACCCGTTGCTGTTATTGGCCCGAAAATTACCTTTAAAGGTGAACTGACCGGCGAGGAAGATTTGGTGATTATGGGTACAGTCGAGGGCAGCATTGATTTAAAAGGCAATCATTTAACAATTGCCAATCAAGGTGTGATCAAAGCCAATGTATCAGCGAGAACTATTACCGTCGAAGGTAAGGTTGAAGGCGATATAGTAGCGACTGAACGTATTTCGGTAAAAAGCGCCAGTAATGTGAAAGGCAACTTGAAAGCCGAACGCGTGACTTTGGAAGATGGTGCGAAATTCCGTGGATCTATCGATATGGATGTGGAAGCAACCAAAAGCAGCTACACATCTTCTTACAATAAAACAACAGAGTCAGGTTCAACCGAATAATCCCATTCTGGCATTTGAATCTTAACTCGATTAATTCGTGATAGCGATGATGCCAGTTGAAAGCCCTGTCGAGTTGGATTTAGCTACAAGTGATACGCCGGCGGATGTCATTCATCGATCCCCCGGCGTCACTGCGATCTATAACGAACTTAAATCATCGTCCCGCAATAATATTCTTGATTTAGGCTCATCTTCTGCACTCAGCTTTAATTTTTTTTCGCAACTGAGCTGCCACATTCATTTCGAAAATGTTGATGGATTTCTTGAGGACTGCCCCGAAGCCTGGAGTTCAAGTGAAAGTTTGCGCGCAGGTCTGGACGATTATCTTTCCAATTTTTCTGAAGAAAAAAAATTCGATATTATTTTGGTTTGGGATATTTTTAATTATCTCGATCAAAATACCATGAGCTGGCTGGTGAATCGTCTCAATCGTTACTCTCATCCAAATACTTTGCTGCACATGGTTAAATACATTGGCCGAAATCTTCCAGCAAGACCCAGACATTATCAAATTATCGATCAATATCAGGTAAAAATCAGTTGCTCGGGTATTTTGTGTTCACGCCCCTTCCCAAACATGGATACCACCAGCATGCTCAAGGGAATGACTAACTATGTAATGGAATATACCTACATGCAACATCAGGGTATGAGCCAGGATATTACCGAACACGTTCTGCGTTACCAACCAGACGGCAAAGCCAACAAACGACGTGAAGCATCGGCAGAATTACCCGGAAATTTAAGAGGGCTGGATGCAATACCGCACAGATCTTATGGCTTGGAGCATATCTGCAAATATTTACTCGGCATACAAAATGCCACCCTTCTGGATTTGGGCAGCAAAGTCACCCGAACCAGCGATTTTTTTCATCTTTATGCTGAAAATGTTTATGTCGAAGACATAATACCTTCACTGACTGAAAACGATTCAGCAATTCGCAAACATGCATTACGCTATCCCGAACACATCAAATTTGATGTTGTTATTGCATGGGATTTATTCAGCTACTGTAATCGCACACAGTTGGCTGCCATATTTCAAAAACTCCAACCCCATCTTCATGCCAATACTAAAATATTTGCTTTTTTCTATACCAGCTCTGAATTACCTGTACGGCCACAAAAATGCTACATATTGGATGACAAAAGTATTGCCTT
The DNA here is from genome assembly GCA_946481095.1 of uncultured Cellvibrio sp. Next base: position 28,037 of record CAMLML010000038.1, on the reverse strand, counting down.
GATCCCTGCGCCCAAGCGCCCTTCATCCAGCACTGAACTTTCGGCCGTCGGCTTGTTAAAAATATTCAACCAATTTAATTTGGAAAACACTTATATTCTTCAACCGGGTATGCTGCGTGGAATTTATGAATATATTTTTCAGGCAAAGTTACCTAATAAACAGGAGCACACTAAATGAGTACCAAAACAGGAAGAGATGTCGAAAAGGAATATCCAAAAATGGATTTCGTTGCGAAACTGCGCAGGCTTGCAGATGCAATCGAAAATGATGAAAAATTCGAGATTCAAATAGCAGGGGAACGCATATATGTTCCTGTTCGGGCTACCTTCACCATCGAACATGAAATTTCAGGCAAAGAAGAAGAAATCGAATTCCAGATTAAATGGCTGCGTGAATAGCCATTAAATCGAAATATTAATGGAAGGACGACGAATTTTACGGCGATCTTTACCAGCACGGGTTTCCAAAAAAGGATTATCACTTTTTTCCCGCCTGTCAGGGTTGACCCGACGTTCGATACCATAATCAGGTAAATCGAAAGTCGATTCATCCTCATCGGGGGAGACAAATACAGTCGTCCCCTTTACTTCTCTGGCATAGGCAGTAATTGCCGTAGTCGCTTGCGGGCGGCTGGAAGCCAATTGCTGCAAGCGTTGTCGCGTTTCCAGGGGGCCTAAATACAACATAGGTTCACCATTTAACATTAGGACCATAGTCAAATTGTCGGCAGACAAAGGGCTTTCTTGAGTAAACTTTTTGCGCATTCGTAGGTTATTGACTCTAATGAGACCTGGTTAATAATCAGGTCTTGAACCAGTTTAAAGAATGGCGCAATTTTACAACTTCCCCAACGATAAATAATGTGGGCGCGTGCACATCCTGTCCCGCGATCTGTTCATGAATTGATGATAAATCCGCCAAAAAAACACGTTGATCCGGTCGCGTCCCCTTTTCTATCAGGGCCACAGGCGTTGCAGCAGCACGTCCATGAGCAATCAATGTCTCGCAAATTTCTTTCAATCCGACCAATCCCATGTAAAAGACCAATGTTTGGGTTGGATTCGCCAATTCAGGCCAGGACACATTGGGATCATCCGATTTTAAATGCCCGGTAACAAAACGAACCGACTGCGCATAATCACGATGTGTCAGCGGAATTCCGGCATAAGCCGCACAACCGGATGCAGCAGTAATACCCGGCACGACTTGAAAAGGAATTTTATTTTGCGCAAGCAATTCAATCTCTTCACCACCACGACCAAAAATAAACGGATCTCCACCTTTTAAACGCAACACACGTTTGCCTTCTTTAGCCAAATCAACTAACAACTGATTGATATTTTCCTGCTGCATGGCATGTTCACTGCGGCGTTTTCCTACATAAATTCTTTCCGCATCACGTCGTACCAATTCCATTACAGCATCAGACACCAATCGATCATAAAGAACTACGTCCGCCTGTTGCATTAATCGCAATGCGCGCAGTGTTAATAATTCCGGATCACCTGGACCACCACCAACCAAATATACTTCGCCTGAAGTTAAATCGGATTGATCCGCATTTAATTCTTTTGCAATAAATTGATTAGCTGCGTCTTCCTGACCATTCATCATTAATTCGGCTGCTGGTCCTTGCAGAATTTTTTCCCAAAATTTTCGACGACTATCACCTTCACTAAAACGTGCCTTCACTCTATCGCGCCATTGACTGGCAATTTTCGCCAACTTGCCATAACTCGCAGGAATCAAGGTTTCCAATTTCGCACGAACCAGACGCGCCAACACCGGAGTTTCACCACCACTGGAAACTGCAATCATTAAAGGCGAACGGTCAATAATGGCTGGGGTGATGTAAGTGCAAAGTGCGGGCGTATCGACAACATTCACCGGAATCAAACGCTTCTGCGCATGTTCAGAAATTAACTTATTGAGTTGATCATCATCTGTTGCGGCTACCGCTAAAACACAATCATCCATATCCGATGGCTGATACTCCCGCTCATGCAACTCACCTTGTTGCTGCGCAACAATTTCGCGAATCTCTGTCGAAATTTCCGGCGCAACCACCCGCAAAATCGCACCGGCTTTTGCAAGCATACGACCTTTACGCGTAGCCACTTCACCGCCACCAACCAACAAGCAGCGGCGGTTTTTTAAATCGAGGAAAACGGGAAAATAGTCCATACAAAAAACCAATGTGGGTTGGCGGTGAGCAAAGCGAACCTCAAGATTGTTGATATTAATGGTTAAGCTGGTGAAATTCCCAGTGCACAAAAATAAGGCTGAAAACTTTGCTCTGACATTTCAATAACGAGTTGAATAAAATCAACATAATCTTTTGCAACATGTGCTTTATCCAAAGACTGGTAATAACGCAAATGTTGTTCAACAGTAATTACCACCAACGCAAAATCAAATCATCACGCAAATTCTTTACTACTGACCCTGGCAGAGGCCGGTGAGAATCTAATTGTGATTTTAGTTGATCGATTTTTTTGAACATTACTTCTTAACCGGTTTTAATTCCGTCTGGCCGCTCATATAAGGGCGTAATACTTCCGGAATAGTAATACTGCCATCTTCATGTTGGTAGTTTTCCATTACCGCTAATAGTGTGCGGCCAACTGCCAATCCTGAGCCATTTAAAGTGTGCAGCAACTCGGGCTTGCCCGTTTCCGGATTTCTATAGCGAGCCATCATGCGGCGTGCCTGGAAATCGCGAAAATTACTGCATGAAGAAATTTCGCGGTATTTATTTTGTGATGGCACCCAGACTTCTATGTCGTAAGTTTTGGCAGCTGAGAAACCTATATCGCCTCCACACAAAATCACTGTGCGATGTGGCAAGCCTAAATCTTGCAGAATTTTTTCGGCGTGGCCGACCAACTCTTCCAAAGCTTCTTCTGATTCTTCCGGGCGAACAAATTGAACCAACTCTACTTTTTCGAATTGGTGTTGACGAATTAAACCGCGAGTATCACGCCCGTAGCTACCGGCTTCAGAACGGAAGCATGGAGAATGACAAACCAATTTGATAGGCAATTCTGCATCTTCCACAATTTCATTGCGATAAATATTAGTGACAGGCACTTCTGCAGTTGGGATTAAATAAAAATTACGCTCATCGGTTAATTTGAAAAGATCTTCTTCAAATTTTGGCAATTGACCAGTACCGAAGAGTGAATCGCCATTAACCAGAAATGGCACGTTAACTTCTTCGTAGCCGTGGTGTTGTGTATGGGTTTCCAACATAAATTGTGCAAGTGCACGATGTAAACGGGCAATGTCACCACGCAATACTGCAAAACGTGAACTGGTAATTTTGCTGCCCGTATCAAAATCCAATCCACCCAGAGCTGCACCCAAATCAACATGATCTTTTATTTCAAAATGAAAACTGCGCGGCATAGCCCAACGACGAATCTCAACATTATCTTCATCGCTTTTGCCTTCAGGCACTTCATCAGCAGGAATGTTAGGCAAGGCGCTGACAAATGTATCCCACTCTTGCTGGACTTTCGTCAATTCAACTTCTGCAGTCACCAGCTCCTGCTTAATATTTTCCACTGCTTGCATCAAAGGCGCTGTATCCTGACCGGCTTGTTTGGCTTTGCCTATATCTTTCGATTTGCTATTGCGTTCTTGTTGCAAATTTTCCGTTTTTACCTGAATGGCCTTACGAGTTTCTTCCAGTGATTTGAGCTTGGCGACATCCAACACAAATCCACGCTTTGCCAAACCTTGGGCAACCAATTCAGGATGAGTCCGGAGTAATTTTGAGTCGAGCATAAATAAAACCTTCTAAAAAATTAACTAAAAATTTTCTGTGTTAAAACTACCGCGAGCGCTACTGCGAGTAAACAACAAATCACACTACTGATGATATAAATCAACGCCTGAATATTTTGTCCTTGTTGCCACAATTGCAAAGTCTCCAGTGAAAAACTGGAGAAAGTTGTGAAGCCACCTAAAAAACCGGTCATTACCCATAAACGTAATTCCGGTGAGAGCATTTGTTTTTGAACAATCAATACAAACACCACGCCAATTAAAAAACTTCCCAGAAAATTCACAATAAATGTCGGCCAGGGAAATTTTCCAGCGACTGTCGGCAACAAAAGTGCGACACCATAACGTGTCATTGAACCTAAAGCTCCACCGATTGCAACTGCTAGCCAGTTCATTTATAAACCCCTATAAAAACACCCTCTCCCCCCCGCTCTCTCCCATCAAGGGAGAGGGAGTTTAGTTCCCCACTTTGAAAAGGGGGTTAGGGATTTAAAATCTCAATTAATTTCACTTTCTTAAATCCCTCCCCCGCCTCCCTTTTTCAAAGGGAGGGGCCAATCCCCTCTCCCTTTGGGAGAGGGTTAGGGTGAGGGCTTATACCTCTGCTTCTTACTCACCTTATCCAATTCCCTTAAATGATTTAGCTTTTCCTGAATTTTTAATTCCAGACCACGATCAACCGGAAAATAATATTGTGTATCAGCGATTTCTTCCGGGAAATAATTTTCACCGGCGGCATAAGCATTGGGTTCGTCATGGGCGTAGCGATATTCTTTGCCGTAATCCATGGACTTCATCATTTTTGTTGGTGCATTACGCAAATGCACGGGCACATCGTAAGTCGGCTGTGAACGCACATCAGCCATCACAGAATTGAACGCATTATACACAGCATTGCTTTTGGCAGCTGATGCCAAATACACAACAGCTTGCGCGATTGCCAATTCACCTTCGGGGCTACCCAAACGTTCCTGCACATCCCATGCAGCGAGGCACAAAGGCAGTGCGCGTGGATCGGCATTACCTATATCTTCACTCGCCATTCTGACGACACGTCGCGCGATATAAAGCGGATCACACCCACCATCCAGCATCCGCGCCAGCCAATAAAGTGCGCCATCAGGTGATGAACCACGAACCGATTTATGCAAGGCTGAAATTTGTTCGTAGAAAATATCGCCGCCTTTATCAAACCGACGCACATCACTCGCCAGCACTTCCTTAACAACTGATTGGTTGATAATTTTTTTATCGCCAATATCTTCGGCAAGATCAGCCGCGATTTCGATCAGGTTCAACGCTTTGCGAGCATCACCATCAGCAGCGGCTGCCAGTGTTGATAATGAATCCGCATCAATTTCAACATTCTGTTTCGCCAATCCTCTATCTGCATTATGCAAAGCTTGTTGGATAACCTGTTCCAATTCAGATTGCTGCAAACCACGCAATACATAAACGCGACAACGCGACAAAAGTGCGTTATTTAATTCGAATGATGGATTTTCTGTGGTTGCGCCAATAAAAATAAAAGTGCCATCTTCAACAAAGGGTAAAAAAGCATCTTGTTGGGATTTATTAAACCGATGCACTTCATCAACAAATAAAATTGTTTTACGTCCTGCAGCGGAACGCTCTTGTTGTGCAACCGCAACTGCCGAACGAATTTCTTTCACACCCGCTAACACTGCAGATAAAGATTCAAATCGCGCATTGGTTTGTTCAGCAAATAATTTTGCCAAAGATGTTTTACCAACACCCGGCGGCCCCCACAAAATCATCGAATGCAATTGCCCGCGTGTAATAGCTTCGTAAAGTGGTTTTCCTTTGGCAAGCAAATGCGATTGACCAATATAGTCCTCTAGCCGACGGGGACGCATACGCGCAGCCAGCGGCTGATAAGTGTCTGTTGGTTGGTCGAATAGGGATTGCATTTGCCCTCACCCTAGCCCTCTCCCGGAGGGAGAGGGAATTAAATTATTTTGTAAAAATATTTTAGATTGCAAAACACCCTCTCCCCATCCCTCTCCCATCAAGGGAGAGGGGGCCGACTCCCTCTTTTACTTATTTCGAAGTGAAATCTGTCCCCTCTCCCCTTGTGGGAGAGGGTTAGGGAGAGGGGGAATTTTATTGTCTCGTCACCTCAACACCAGCCGGAACCTGAAAATAAAATTTTTCTTCCTGCAAAGTTTGATTCACTTTTACATTCGACAACACCGATCGTGTCGATTGCCCGTCGTTGGATTCCATCGAAAATTCTTTTAATACCTCTTTTTCAAATACCAAAAGAAGCTTCTGAAACAAACCATCGCTGACTTTTGGTGTCAGCGTAAAAGTTTGCGTAGTGTTTTCTTTTTTACTGGTCACTGAAAACTGTTTACGCAACTCGTCAACATTTTCACTCAGGATTAACGCCGGTGCTTGTTGCAGATCATCCGAGAAAGGACGAACGCTGGCAGTTTCCAAATCAGGATCATAGAGCCAGATTTCTTTATCATTCGACACCAGCAACTGTGGCATGGGTTCGATAGTGTCCCAATAAAATTTTCGGGGGCGCATCATCATAAACTTGCCCTTACTCTCTTCCTGCAATTCATGATTTTCATCGTAAAGTGATTGTACAAAATCACCCTGCAAGCTTTTGGTAGCATCCAGTAATTTTCGAAGTTCGACTATATCCTGATCACCGGCAAAAGCAATCAATGGAAAAAATACAATTAACAAGCTCAAAATAAATTTCATAAATAATCCAAAAATAAAATTAACCGCGACCACCCGGTACCAACACTTCACGATTACCATTGTGCCCCGCAGACGATACAACACCTGCTGCTTCCATAGTTTCAATCAAACGCGCGGCGCGGTTGTAACCAATACGTAATTTTCGTTGCACCGATGAGATTGATGCCTTGCGAGATTCAATCACAAATTGCACGGCTTCATCATAAAGTGCATCACCCTCGCCTTCCTCGCCTTCCTCACCACCTTCGCTGGGAATGCCAGGAACAGGAATGGAATTATTACTATCGTCAGTAATGCCATCGATATATTCAGGTGTTCCGCGCTTTTTCCAATCAGCAACCACGCGATGCACTTCGTGGTCGTCAACAAAAGCGCCATGTACACGCATAGGAACACTGGTACCCGCTGGTAAAAATAACATGTCGCCGTGACCTAACAATTGTTCAGCGCCGCCTTGATCCAAAATAGTTCGCGAATCTATTTTCGACGAAACCTGAAAGGCAATTCGGGTTGGCACGTTGGCTTTAATCAAACCGGTGATGACGTCAACTGATGGGCGTTGTGTTGCAAGAATTAAATGAATACCCGCCGCACGTGCTTTTTGTGCGATACGCGAAATTAATTGTTCCACTTTTTTCTTATCGACAATCATCATCATGTCAGCAAACTCGTCGATAACAACGACAATCGCTGGCAATATTTCCAAATCGGGAGCGGTGGCAACTTCCGCCCCAGCTTCAAAATTGTCTTCCGGTTTAAAAAGAGGATCAACAATCGGCGTGCCTGCTTTAATTGCATCTTCCAATTTACGGTTAAAGCCTGCCAAATTTCTTACGCCCAAAGCAGCCATTAATTTATAACGGCGTTCCATTTCACCTACACACCAACGCAAACCATTGGCGGCATCTTTCATGTCGGTGATCACCGGTGTGAGCAAATGCGGAATACCATCGTAAACAGAAAGCTCCAACATTTTGGGATCAACCAAAATCAAACGCACATCTTTTGGTGTAGATTTATAAAGCAAACTCAGCAGCATGGAATTCACACCGACTGATTTACCGGAACCGGTTGTACCAGCAACTAACAAGTGCGGCATTTTTGCAAGATCAGCCACAATCGGTTCACCGGAAATATCGTGACCTAATGCTAATGTCAGTGCCGATTTGGAATTGTCGTAAACATCCGACATCAACACTTCTGACAAGCGCACCATTTCGCGATGAGCATTGGGAATTTCAATTCCCATAACCGATTTACCGGGAATCACTTCCACTACACGCACCGAAACAACAGCAAGTGAACGCGCCAAATCTTTTGCAAGGCCGGAAATACGACTGGCTTTAATTCCCGGTGCCGGTTGAATTTCAAAACGTGTAACGACAGGGCCAGGTTGAACCGACACGACTTCAATATCGATTCCGAAATCTTTTAATTTCAGTTCCAACAATTTGGACATGGCTTCCAGTGATTCTTTTGAATAACCTTTATCACTGCGCTTGTCAGCGGGATCCAATAAACTGAGCGGAGGTAATTTACCAATTGCAGGTTCAAGTGCATCAAAAAGTGATGCTTGTTTTTCTTTTTCAATTCGCGGGCTGGGTACCGGTTTTTTCTTTGGTGGTTCTTCAATGATGACTGGCGCAACACGTTTGGCTTCTTGTTTTACATGCTGCTGAACAATTTCACGGCGCTGTTCCTGTGCTTTTTCTGCAATTTGTTTCTCGTTGCGTTGACGTTGGTAAACCTGCCACTTCTCCTGTACTCGTGTTACCAGTACAAAACTGAAACGGCCGATTTTTTCCATCAGATCAAACCAGGAAAGATCAGTAAAAACCGTCATGCCCACCAAAAAAGTTGCCAACAAAATCAGGGTTCCCCCTTTGTAACTGAATGCATTGACTATCATGTCTGCCAAAGTCGCTCCCAACAAACCACCGTTGGAATAACTCAACACAGTTTCACCATCACTGTAATGAATTGAGGCTATGGCTGTGCCCGCAAGCATGACCATAACAAACCCGGCTGAACGCAAACCAACCAAAAACCAATCCACAGGATCAGGGTTGGTACGATCCCTGATCACCAACCAGGCACGATAAGCAATCATCACCGGAAACAAATAAGCCATGTAGCCAAAAAGGATAAAAAACACATCAGCCAGCCATGCACCAAAGCTCCCTCCCGCATTTTGTACAGCCCGCCCCTCTTCACCGGTACGGGACCAACCCGGATCCAGCGGGTCGTAGGTCAGCATGGCAATCATCAAATAGAGACAAACAGCAACCAAGGCAATAATCACCCCTTCCTTAAGCAGGCGTATCAGCAAATTGTTGGCTGGCTGCGATAAAGGTTTACGGCTGGCTGAAGCTTTGGGTTGAACGGATTTCAATATGGATTCCTCAGAGATCTAACAGTTTTTACAGGCGCATTCTAATGGCTTGGGACAGGATAAAACACAGAAAGATCACAGATTTTGGGACATTTCCTCGTTTATTCAAGCCGCTCAAAATCTGTGGATCTGCTTTGGCTGAAGTACTGCATCCAAATTTTCGATCAATCATCACTAAATTTCACTCTTTATCCCGTCACCCTTCAAGCATTTAATGGCTCACGTCAGTTAACAAATTTTCTACTTCAAACAGGTGACCCCATGAAAACTTTATTGCAAATAAATTCCAGTGTGTTCGGTGACAACGGCCAATCCAGTCAATTGAATCAGCAATTGGTTCAGCAATGGTTGGCGAAAAATGTTGATGGTAAAGTCGTCAAACGCGATTTGACTCAAGATGTAATCCCCCACCTGGATTCCACTCGTGTCTCCGCTTTTTTCACGCCAGCAGACAAACGCTCGACAGAACAACAAGCCATTGTGGAATATTCAGATATTTTAATTAATGAAATTCAACAAGCAGATGCAATAGTGATTGGTGCGCCCATGTACAACTTCAGCATTCCATCCCAATTGAAATCTTATTTCGATCACCTGGCACGCGTCGGTGTAACCTTCAAATACACCGAAACCGGCCCCGTTGGTTTACTGGACAACAAACCTGTGTACATAGTGACTACTCGTGGCGGCATACATAAAGATTTACCATCAGATTCCCAAACTGGATTTCTGAAATCTTTCCTGAATTTTATTGGCCTGAAAGATTTACATTTTATCTACGCAGAAGGTTTGAGCATGTCACAGAAAAAAGATGAAAGTTTGCTGGATGCAAAAAAGGCGATTCAGGAAGAAATTGCGGCCTGATCTGAAGTTGTGCAGTTAAGTATTGACTCTTCCCTCTCTGTGAGGGAAGAGTCGATTCAATCATGAATCCAAAAAGCAAACTCTGCAAATTCATTTCCAGTCCACCAATTTTTTGCAGCACTGTATCTGACGTTATTTCTTCCTGCACTGGATTGCAGGGGAATTGTTACCTGATTATTTTTTCTTTTCGCGAAAAATTCTTCCGTTTCAGGTACAACCGCACATATATGCCCTGAACGATTTAAATCTTTTCGTTTGGCGCAGATGATGCACACATTTCCATTGTTGGCTGCATCCTGCAATTGATCCAATGAAAAAGTACGACTCCATCCAAAAGTAGATCCAAATTCCTTAAACCAATCATGCAAACTATTTGCATTCAATTCATGAACTGTATTGCCATAAGACACAGAAACCGGTTGTCCTTTGGATAATTGTACAAGCGCATTTTGCATCCACCAGACTCGCGGTATGTAAACTTTATTGAGATAAGCATAATCATACGCATAGATATTACAGAAGGTGGCAGTTGAAGTCGGATCATAACGCGCACTGTTTTCCACATCCAACCAGGCCACAATCTTGCCAATTTCCGTTTTTCTTTGTGCTGATTGGTTGGATAATCTGTAAGGCTGCTGCCTTTCATTTAACGCAAAAGCTCGCCTGCCTTCGCTGGCACGAATCACAGGTTCTTTTGACTGCAGATGCACTTCGGAAATAGTGGTAATTGGAGCAACAGGAATAAAATTTTCTTTGGCTTGCAAGTATTGACTACTCACATATCCCTGAATTTCATTTGCATCCAGCACAACAGACACCAACCACCACACGGGATCATCCTGAAACTCTGAAATTTTCTTGACCAGGGTTCCGTGAGATAAAACAGCAATTTTTGTTTTCTCCGAGACTTGCGGTTTTGAACGCAAGTTCAATAAATTGGCAATTACAATATAATCGCTCATATAAAAATCCTTCTGTTAATTGGAAAAAGGAAATGCTATTGCAAGTGAGATCCAGGTTTCTCCATTATCAGTATAATTAGCACTATCGCTAACTCTGTCTTTACCAATCACAATACCTGCCTGTACTGATTTATTTATTTCCCCCAAAACACCACCGCCATAACTAAATGCTGACAATGATTGACTAACCTCTTCACCGTCCACATTTTGTATAACATCTACTTGGGATATACCGGCAAATCCTATTATTTTCATACCAAACGCACTGCCATATCGATCAAATCTATATCCCATATAAGGCGCTAATGTTGCCGCTCCGGTGAATGACTTGGAACCTTTCGGATGATATTTGTAGGGAACAGCCAAACCACCATAGGTCCATCCATTACGGCTCGGTGCCAACAGCACAACAGTTTTTGCATCGATTTGTATAGCCTTATCTTTTAAATTCTGCTCATCTGATCCTGCCGATTTTAAACCACGGTCAGTTGCAAGATTTTGTTGCCATTGCAATGGATTGATATAGCGGAGTCGCGAGCCTTCAGTGACCTTCACTATCATTCGATCTTTAGTAACATCAAGAATTCGTAGAATAGAAGTTGTTGGGACAGTTACGCTTTCACCCGGATTCAACGATTCATCAAGAACATTTCCGTTTATCTCAACCGGAAACCGGATTTTATTGCCTACCTTATAATCGCCATTATCTTTAATAGCAAAAGACGATGAACTTGAACTGGATGAAATACTGACAGAAGAAACAGAAGAGGAACTACTACTGGAGGACTGGGCATAAACATGACCAACAAAAACCAAACACAACAAAAATAATTTGGCGTTCATAAAACATTTCCTTTTAATACTTATGGAACACCGAGCTTACTAGCTGTTCAAACTAATTTCAGCATCATTATGGTATTATCAATAGTCATTAAATTAATAAATAGAAAATGAATTTATAACGAATCTCCATAACAAGGCATTTGATTCAACATCCATGCATTTAGTCTTTATTAACAGGAACGCGCATGAAGATAACTGCGACAATTATTCTTATCAGTATTCTCTCCAGCTTTTGCACACTACTGGCAGAACCTTATCGTAGCCTGCCAACTCTCTGCGATGGTTTCCCACAATTACCCCTGATAACACCGGAAAATATCTGTGTAGGTTTGGTTGCACAAAAAGATAAAACTACACCTTTTAAAAAACCACGCTCTTTGATTGAAGTAAACGCAAATCAACTATTACTGATTGATGCAGGCAGTTGGACACCCGATCAAGGATCACTTTTGTTAGTTGATTATTCCAGCAACTCACTCCAAATCAAAACTCTATTGAATAAACTTAACCTTCCACACAAAATTCTTATTGGCCCTGATAATAAAATCTATTTTGGTGAGGCAAATAAAATTAGTCGTTTCTCATGGGAAAATAATGCTATTCAGCAACTCGAAGTGATAATTAGTGATTTACCATTTACACCAACTTATTTACATCCATTAAAAAATTTCACATTTGATTTAAATGGGGATTTATTAATCAACATAGGTAGCAGCAGCGACAGATGTGAAAACAAATCCGTTTCCTGCATCAATGGTGAAGAGGCCAGCATTCGTCGATATGTTTATCATCGCGACACACATCAATATTCAAAAGAATTTTCTATGATTGCATCCGGCTTGCGAAATTCCATGGCTTTGGCTGTGCATTCAAGCGGAACTATCATCCAGGCAGAAAACAGTATTGATTTACCCGATGCAGATGAACCCTACGAAGAATTAAATATTATTGAAAATGGAAAATTTTACGGGTGGCCGGAGTGTTATAACGCAAATATCAATCTGGATAATAAAAACTGCTCTTATGCAAACTATCAATCGCCCTGGACTTTATTGCCACCACATGTGGCACCTCTGGATATGCTGTACTACCAAGGCAACAAAATCCCTGCATTAAAAAATAAACTCATCATGAGTTGGCATGGATTCAGAATTGCCGGAAATCGTTTGGTCGCATATGAACTGGATGACAAAGGCCGTCCCATTCTACAAGCACGGGCTATTTTTCGTCGCGCTCCACTGGACGAAAAAAGCACCTATACAGAACATCAATTCACACCCAAGGGTGGTTTTAATAAAAAAGAAAATATCACCCAACAAGTCTCACAGCATCAGGAAATTATTTCTGAATGGCATGCTATAGCAGGCCTTCGCCCGGAAGGAAGCCCTGTAGGATTAACGCAGGCTAAAGATGGTAGTTTATGGATAGTAGATGATCGTAATTCCGCCATTTTACGCATGTCAAATGGTGACGCTTATAGAAGAGCCGAAAAATCCAACCAGCAAACCACCCATATAGAAATACCGGCAAGCGTGATGTCAATATTCAAGGAAAAATGCAGTCAATGCCATGAAGAAATATCTAAAAATCCAACCAGCCTTTTCAACCAAGCTAATTGGCTGAGAAAAGAAAATGGACAGTATTTGCTTGAAACCAAAATATTTTTTGACAAAACACGGCCCATGCCACCAACAGGCGGATTAACAGATAGCGAAAAAGATCAACTACAACATTGGCTACATATGCTGTAGAACCTGACTTACAAAACTTGATTCAGTGTTTAACCGATTATAGATCGACACTCATTCCGGCATGGGTTAGTCTGCAGAAGTTTTAGCATCACAATAAAATAACGGGAGCCAATATGATTATCCGCATAAAATTTATTCTGATATTGATTTCCAGCTTGCTGCTATCACTCGCTGCACATGCTGAACAATTTAACATTTTATTATTTACAGCTACGCAAGGCTTCCATCATAAATCCCAACTGGAAGGGGTAGCTGCCATGCGGTCGCTGGCAGACAAGCATTTTTTCGCGCTGGATTGGCATGAAGATCCGCAGGTGTTTAATGATCAAAATCTGGAAAAATTTCAAGCAATCGTTTTTCTTTCTACAACAGGCGATTTATTCAATTCTGAACAAAAGGCAGCGATAGAAAAATTTATTCGATCAGGAAAAGGATTTGTCGGCATTCACAGCGCCTCGGATACTGAATACAGTTGGCAGTGGTATACCAAACTGGTCGGCAGGAGTTTTTATATTCATCCGGTAATTCAAACCGCCGAACTGCAAGTTACCAACCGCAAATTTCCAGGCATGGAACGTATGCCGGATCGTTTTTTATGGACAGACGAATGGTATGAGTTTGGCCCGGAGCACACCAAAGACCTGAATTACATTATGGTAGTTGATGAAAAAACTTTTGATCCCAATGTTTCATGGGGAGCCAAAAGTGGAAAAGGCATGGGTAAATTCCACCCTGTCGCCTGGTATCACGAATATGACGGTGGCCGCTCTTTTTACACTGCATTAGGTCATACCGCAGCCAGTTATTCCGACACACTTTTTCTTGAACACATCTACGGCGGTATTTATTGGGCAGCAACCGGAAAAGGTTTGAAGAAATAACTATATTACTGACAATTCCCAGTTCATATTCACTCGCGCCTGTTTCTCAAATCGATTGTAAAACCATTGCGATTTGAATATAACAGGCTGAGCCAAACAGGTTTTCAGGAATTTTTTTCTACCGGATTTATATAAAAACTCCGGAACACTGGAATATTCCTTTCTGATATTGGCAATATATTTCGAGTATTCCGATGAATTGCTACCCAGTATCGCCATATCCGCATCGAGAAACGCTGCAGCCAATGGATCGTCAATCGACAAGCGATGATTTCTGGTCAACAAAATTAATTCCGCACATCTTTCTATGGTGATTAATGGCACTTCCATTAACACCATTTGATTAATGGCAATATCTGCGCTTTTTTCTTCATTGGATGAGCTGCCCGCAACATAAACATAGTCATGATAAAAAACAGCCCAGTAAACAGCTTCATCCTGAATATTGGATTGTGCCAACAGATCAAACACATGACAAAGATGTTCCAGATTGTGATAGAAACGATTCATAGAAGAATAAGAAACTGTTAATGCCTCAAAAAAATTCCATGCATCGACTGATGACTGCATGGATGCAGGCAACAATAATTGCCATTTATTCTTCAGGTCTTGCAAGCAAATTTCGTCCATTGCCATTCTTCACAATCCTCAATCATCTGTTCAAGTAAGTTTTCATCAATGGCCTTGTCTGTTTCAATCTTCCAGATTTTTCCATACCCGGTTTTTTTAATTGACTGAATAATCTGCCGTTCTTTTTCACTATTGGAATACTGCGACAACAAACGCTGCTGCTGTTGGTCTTCAGAATACCCTCTCTCCTGCATTCTGTTACGCTGGAGATCTTCATTTATAAAACATAATACACAACGGTAATTAATCAACTGTAACCAATCAGCATCCAGTAACAAGGCACTATCCAATAATATAATTCCCTGTTTTGCTTTCAAGCTACGCCGCAATAGCATTGACATAGGCTTTTCCAAAATTCGGTTAAATTGACGCAACAAATTAGAGTCACCGAATATTTTGGTGGCAATCAAGGTGCGGTTAATTTTGGCATCTACAAAAATATCTGTTCCCAATAAATCCATCAGCTGAATTTTGATTTCCTCAAACAAGGGCGAGGCAATATTCCTGCCTTCCAGTAATTCATGTGCAAGCTGATCAATATTGATGTGGTGAACAGGAATAGACATTTTTTCTGCCTGCCGGGTTAATTCTGCGCACAAACTGGTTTTACCTGATGCAATAGAACCCGTCACACCAACAATTAATTGGTTGCTAATTTTAGCTTCAACCGCCGCTTTCACTACCGGGGGAACATAATCATGAATAAACCCCTGCTCCATTTGCATGGCTTTTACTACACTCGAACTCACGTGCGCCAGTTTAGGGTCAGCAAACAATAAGTGCGTATCTATACCCATTTCCTGGCTGACACCAACCAAATGCAAAGTCTGTTCGTAATCAACATCGGTTGCATTTCTAACACCCTTGATAATAACTTTAGCTCCCTGTTCATAAGCAAAATCAACCATCATGCCGTCAAATGCCAGCACTTCTACATTAGGTAAATGTTTCAATGCCTGAGTCGCCAACTGACGCCTGATTTCAAGTGAAAATGTATAATTTTTTAAAGGATTACGCCCTATGCCTACAATGCAACGTTCAAAACAACGCGACATTCTTTCTACAATATTAATGTGACCATAAGTAATGGGATCTGCCGAAAACGCATAAACAGCGATAGATTGTGATTGCGACATAACGACCTCTCTATAACTACTGCAACGACCGCTGGCCAGATTGAGCATTTAATTAATAATTTGGTTATTCAACCAAATTAAAGTCAGACTAAATGAATAACTTAACTACAGTCAATAAATATTTTGGTTATTTGACCAAATTACTTTAGAATTCCACCGACATCACAATATCCGGGTAGTTGAAAATGCCAAGACCTCGCAATACTGAACAGCGTCGCCATGAAATAGTTCAGGCTTTCCTGGATGTTATGGCAACCCAGGGATATGCCAAGGCAACTATTGCTGCAATTGCCGATAAAGCCAATCTCGCCCCTGGACTTATCCACTATCACTTCAAAAATAAACAAGAAATCTTATTGGAACTGATTGATCAGGCGTCCCAACTCACCTTAGCCAGATATCAACAGAATTTACTCAAAGCCACATCCGCAAAAGAAAGATTAAAAGCTTATATAGATGCGAGACTGGCTAAAAACACCCATGACACCAGCGCTCTGGTAGCAGCCTGGGTTGTGATAGGCACAGAAGCCATACGACAAGAAGAAGTTCGCCAGGCTTATGAAGATGCATTGAAAAAACAACAAAAAATTATTGAAGATTTACTGGAAGAATTAACTGATCGAGATAAAAAATCGATTAAAAAAATGGCAGGAATTATTATGGCTGCGATTGAAGGGGCATTTCAGCTTTCGGTTGCGGCTAAAAATATAATGCCGCAGAGTTATGCGGCAGAAAGTTTATTTGAATTAATTGAAAATTCACTCAAGTAAAATCTATTACAGTCGATTACCACCACCCATGGTTTTTAATTTTGAAAGAATAGCTTCTCCCATTTTTAATAATTCAACGGTCTGATCAACACCACCTATAGCAACCGCTTCTTTAGGCATGCCATAGACTACGCAACTGGCTTCATCTTGCGCAAAAGTAAAACCACCTTGATTACGTATATCCAACATACCTTGTGCACCGTCTTTGCCCATCCCGGTTAGCAATACGCCAATAACATTTTTACCACCGACTTTGGCAACCGAATCCATCATCACATCCACCGCTGGTCGATGACGATGCACGGGTTCTGCATCAGATAATTTCACAACATAATCTGCACCACTACGCGCAACAACCAGGTGATAACCACCAGGAGCCAAATAAGCATGGCCCGGTAAAATTCTTTCGCCACCTTTAGCTTCAACCACGTGCAAACGCGTACATTTATTCAGGCGCTCGGCGTAAGTCCGGGTAAACCCTGGCGGCATATGTTGAGTCATGACAATTCCGGGAACAGCGGATGGGAATTGTATTAACAAATCTTTGATTGCTTCAGTTCCGCCAGTAGAAGCCCCTATCGCTATTATTTTTTCGGTACCTTGCAGTTGTTTGGAAGATATTTTTTCATTGGCTGAAATATCAATCGATGTTTTTCTCTGCAAGGGTTTGACTTTTATTTTTGATGCAGTGGTAATTTTTTCTACAATCAAATCAGTATATTCACGAATACCTTCGGCAACACCCAATTTAGGTTTCGGCAAAAAATCGACAGCACCCAACTCCAATGCACGCAAGGTCGCATCAGCACCTTCTTCTGTTAAAGTTGAAATCATCACAACAGGTGTAGGTTTTGCAGCCATTAATTTTTCAAGAAACGACAGGCCATCCATACGCGGCATTTCGATATCCAGAGTAATAACATCCGGCGCAAATTGATTCACCATGTCACGGGCAACAAATGCATCAGGTGCGGCGCCAACCAATTCCAGACCCGGTGTTTTGTCAATAATTTCTGATAAGAGTGATCGCACCAATGCCGAATCGTCAACCACCAACACTTTAACAGACATGAAATTTCGCCTTGGTTTTTATCAGGTAAATAATTCAATATCACCGGATTTTGGTGTGTATTTCACGCGCATACGATACTCACTTTCACGATCAAGAATAGTGGAGTTATTGATCGATTTAATTTTCTTCACCATAACCTTTCCTGAATCAGGAAAAAAATACACTTTTCGTGGATACTCATCCAATAAATCTTTTGCGACTACGGGAATAGACTCGTTGCCCAAATAATCCAAAACAAATTCTGCGTTGCGCTGCCCTACATTATTAACTGTCATACCACGCAATACATTGCCACCACCAAATACTTTCGCTTCAAAACGGTTACGGTTAGCGCCTAATTTTAACAAGTGGTTAATCAGTAATTCCATTGCATAAACGCCATAGCGTGCAGATTCTGTTAACAACCCGGTTTCATTACTGCCATCATTCGGTAACAAAAAGTGATTCATGCCCCCAACGCCTGTGTACTTGTCACGCAAACAAACTGCAACACAAGATCCCAAAACTGTGACAATTAATTTATCACCTGTCGTTACATAATATTCACCAGGTAATATTTTGACTGCCTGTTTATCAAAGTGGCGGTCATAATAAATATTGAGTGCTAGATGTACGTTATCATCCAGTTTCATTGGTTTATCCTGCTATTCACGACACCAGCCTGTAAGTTGTTTTGCCAACCAGTTTTACCAAATGACTCGCTTGGGTAAAACTCTCGGAATGACCAGCGATATATAACCCGTCTTTATCCATCAATCGGATCATTTTTTCCAATAATCGTAATTGTGTTGCCTTGTCAAAATAAATCATCACATTGCGACAAAAAATGACATCGAAATGCCCGGTTAAAGGCCAATGGTTATCCAACAAATTAATTTTCTTAAATTCAATCAGCTTGCGTAAATCGGATGAAATTTTAACTTTTCCAGACTGTTCTCCTTTTCCTTTGAGAAAAAATTGCTTTTTTCTTTCATAACTCAAATTCTCGATACGGCTAAAATTATAGACACCGCTACTGGCTTCATTTAATACATTACTATCGATATCCGAAGCAATAATTTCAACAGGAGGATCATAACGTCCAAAGGCTTCTGCCAAGGTAATTGCAATTGAATAAGGTTCTTCACCGGTACTGGATGCTGCACACCAGACTCGCAAGTTTCGGTTATGTTTGAAATGCTTTGCAAAGTCGAACAGAATTTTAAAATGATGCTCTTCTCTAAAAAACGCAGTGAGATTTGTTGTTAAAGCATTTACAAATTCCTGTTGCTCATCATCTGTAGATTCCAGATAAGACAAATACGCAACAAAATCTGGCAATCCCAAAGCACGTAAACGCCTCGCCAAACGGCTGTAAACCAATTGTTTTTTGCTATCTGATAAATTGATTCCCGCTTTTTTATAAATAATTTTGCGGACGCGTTCAAAATCAGCATCAGTATAAATAAATTCTCTCTCAGTTGGTATTGAATTTTTTTCAAAATTTTGAATCACGTTTAACCCCAAGCTGATAACAATAAAACGCTAATAACACATCAAAAGGTTTCCCACTCATCTTCAGCATTGGACTTAGGTGGTGACAATTTTTTAGTCGGTTTTGCTGCAAAGGCAGATGCACCAGCTTTAGTCGGGGTTGATAACTTCGGAGCAGATACAATTCGCGATTGTTGACCCGCTGACAATTTAAATTTCGACACATTGCGAGTCAGTTCATCTGCTTGTGATTGCAAACTTTCTGCCGCTGCTGCCGCTTCTTCAACCAATGCTGCATTTTGTTGCGTCATTTCATCCATTTGCGATACTGCAGTTGAAATTTCTTCTATGCCTGTTGATTGCTCCTTCGAAGCTGCTGCTATTTCCGACATAATGTCGTTAACGCGCTTAATCGAATTGACAATTTCTTGCATAGTATCGCCGGATTTATTCACTAGGGAATTGCCCGTTGCAATTTTTTGCACAGAATCATTAATCAGGGATTTAATATCTTTTGCCGCATTGGCAGAACGTTGTGCGAGCGTACGAACTTCAGATGCCACTACTGCGAAACCGCGCCCTTGATCTCCCGCTCTTGCCGCTTCAACGGCGGCATTTAATGCAAGGATATTGGTTTGAAAAGCGATGCCATCAATCACACCAATAATGTCACTGATTTTTTTTGCAGATTGATTAATATCATCCATAGTTACAACAACTTGCTTAATCAAACCACCACCATCAGTTGCAACCTTCGATGCTTGTTCTGCTAACACATTGGCTTGTTTCGCATTATCTGCATTTAATTTTACTGTTGACGTCAACTCTTCCATACTCGACGCAGTTTCTTCCAAATTCGCAGCCTGCTGTTCCGTGCGCGATGAAAGGTCGGTGTTACCTTGTGCAATCTCACTGGATGCAGTAAAAATAGTATCAGCAGCAGTTTTTATACTTTCTACCACATCTGAAATAGTATCCAGCAAAGAATTTACAGCCTCTGACAAAGAGGCCATATCTGCTTTCTTACCTTCAGTTTCCACACGTTTTGATAGGTCGTTTTCCGCGGCAGCACCAATAACTTCTTTAATTTCATTCACAGTTTCTTTTAACTGAATTTCAGAATTCACTTGTTCTGTAATATCACTTGCATATTTCACCACCTTATAGGCCCGACCATTTAGATCCATAATCGGGTTGTAACTGGCTTGTATCCAAATAGTGTTCCCATTTTTTGCAACTCTGGGAAACCGGCCTGCGTGATATTGCCCATCTGAAAGTTTTTTCCAAAATTGAGAGTATTCAATTGAGTTACGGTATTCTGAATCAACGAATAAACTATGATGGCGACCTTTCACTTCGTTCAGTGAATAGCCAAGTGTTCGCAGAAAATTATCATTCGCATCAATTATGGTTCCATCCAAGCTGAATTCAATTACAGCTTGCGAAGTTGATATAGCTTTCAACTGACCTTCAAAGTCCGCATTTCGTATTTTTTGAGCAGTAATATCCGTTGCGAATTTTACAACTTTATAGGGCCTGTTGTTATCATCAAAAACCGGGTTATAACTAGCCTGAATCCAAATTTCATTGCCAGATTTTGTTATGCGTTTGTATTGCCCATCATCAAATAATCCAGAACTTAATTTTTCCCAGAATTTTCTATATTCCAAACTATTCCTATAATCGGCATCAACAAACATTCCATGATGCTTTCCTTTTATTTCATCTAATGAATAACCCAGAGCAGAAAGAAAATTGTCATTCGCCCAAAGAATATTCCCTTTAAGGTCGAATTCAATCACTGCCTGTGATTTCACAATCGCAGTAAATTTCCCCTTGAGATCAATCAATTCTTCTTTGCTGACATGAACTTTCGTTGAATCAATACTTGCTGCAATCGATTTTAAAATTTTCATCTCATAATCTCCTATCTAACAATTAAAAGGTTTCCCACTCATCCTCAGCATTGGATTTTGGTGGTGATAACTTCCTCGTAGGTTTCCCAGGCGAAGAAACTTGACGACTTTCTTTGGATGGTGCAAGCAATCGAGAAGACGAATTCAATCTCAATTGCTTATTATTCGATAATTTAAATTGCGCAACACTGCGCGATAGTTGATCGGCTTGTGATTGCAAACTTTCTGCCGCTGCTGCCGCTTCCTCAACCAATGCTGCATTTTGTTGCGTCATTTCATCCATTTGCGATACAGCAGTAGAAACCTCTTCGATTCCTGTCGATTGTTCATTTGAAGCTGCTGCGATTTCTGACATTATGTCGTTAACACGCTTAATTGAATCCACTATATCTTTCATGGTTTCACCGGATTTATTCACCAGTGAATTTCCACTTTCAATTTTTTCAACGGAATCATTAATCAAGGCTTTGATATCTTTTGCCGCATTGGCAGAACGTTGTGCGAGCGTGCGAACTTCCGATGCCACGACTGCGAAACCGCGCCCTTGATCACCCGCTCTTGCCGCTTCAACGGCCGCATTTAAAGCAAGGATATTGGTTTGGAAAGCAATGCCATCAATCACACCAATAATGTCGCTGATTTTGCGAGCCGACTGATTGATATCGTTCATGGTGTTGACGACTTGTTGAATTAACGAGCCACCGTCTGTCGCAACACTGGATGCTTTTTCAGCTAATACATTGGCTTGTTTCGCATTGTCTGCATTTAATTTCACTGTTGAGGTCAGCTCTTCCATGCTAGAAGCTGTTTCTTCCAAATTGGCTGCTTGCTGTTCGGTACGCGATGAAAGATCAGCATTGCCCTGTGCAATTTCACTGGAGGCTGTGAAAATCATTTCTGCGGCGTTGCGAATATCACCCAACATCGTTGTTAAGCTTTCAGTTGTATCATTGCAATAATTTTTTAAATCACCAAAAGTTCCGGAATAATCAGCATCGACCTTTTCTGTTAAATCTCCCTTGGCAATCGCACCTAACACGCGAGCAACATCATTTAAACCCTTGTCGGCGGTGTTCACTAACTGGTTTAAACCTTCAGCCAATTTTAGGAAAAATCCGTCTTTTCCTAGTGTATCTATGCGTATACTGAAATTTCCTGAAGCTGCAGCACTGACTAAATCACTCACTTCGCTTTCAGCGGCCATTTCTGCTGTACGATCCAACCATTCAACGACTGAACCAAGCCTCTCACCGCTTTCACTAAAGATTGGGTTGGTAGTCAAACGAATTTTTTTACCTCCGACCTGGATATTACCTACATGAGTACTGTTCAGGCTATTCAATAAATTGTTTTGCTGTGATGGATTTTTATGAAAAATATCCATATTGCTTCCAACAACCTTATCGACTGCAAAATGCTGTAAATCTCTCCTCAATTCACTTTCCATGGTCCGAAGCATCTTTTCGATCGATTTATTCATGTAAATAATATTTCGGTTTGCATCTGCTAACATTACGTTGCTTGATGTGACATCAAGGGCATTTTTAATTCGTTGGTTATGTGCAGCTTCAGCCATACTGGTTTTTATTGAAGAAATCATTGTAGTCATGGCTGACATGACGCTGCTGGTATTTGATGGAGGCAGTTCAATGTTATAGTCTCCGCCACTTACCTTGATAGCAGCAGATTGAAGAACACTGGGATCGCCACCCAATTGATTTAATATGTTTTTAATCGTATAAAAACTAAAAATAATTAAAATTGCAGCAGACATTATTAAAATAAGCCATGAGAATAGTTGTACTGAATCAACGGCTTCCGAATTTTCTTTTTCTCGTAAAGCAACAATTTCTTCTATTTTTGAGGCAACCTTACCCGCCTCATCCTCTAATCCCTCAAATGCCTCATTGAATGCAGGTAGCATCATTTCAGCTGCGGACGGATCTTTTTCTGCTGAAAGAATTAGCTTTTCTGCTGAATCAACATAGGCATTTACGGCAGGTTCAAGATTTTTGAGCAGATTTTTTACATCGGCATCTAACACCAATTTGTTATTGGCCTCATAGGACGCACGAATATTTTCACTGTGCTCATCTAAATCAGATTTGGCTTTAACTATTCCTTCCTGATCATTTTTCGCGGCAGCCAAAAGAGTAGCCAGAATGTCACCGCGTATCGCATCATGCATCATATCAACATCCATATGATTTTTAAGAGCAGAGCTAATCAGCAATTGCTTTGAACTGGAATTGATTAGCTTACTTTCTGCATACAATCCAACTAACGCAATCAGCAACGATGAAAATAGCCCCAATCCTGCAAGCGCATAGAGCTTTTTACGAAAATTCATAAAGACTCCGATCTCTCTAAAAAAGAAATTTATTCACTAAAAGGTTTCCCACTCATCCTCAGTATTGGGTTTAGAAGGCATTAACTTATTGGTAGATTTTGTAGTGGCAACTGCTTGACGATTATCTTTTGGCGGTAGAGACAAACGCTGTGGCGCAGAGGAGCGTGATTGCTGATTATTGGATAATTTGAATTGAGCAACATTACGCGTTAATTGATCAGCTTGTGATTGCATGCTTTCTGCTGCGGCTGCGGCCTCTTCTACCAGAGCCGCATTTTGTTGTGTCATTTCATCCATTTGCGATATAGCTGTTGAGACCTCTTCAATACCCACTGACTGTTCATTTGATGCTGCCGCTATTTCTGACATGATGTCGTTGACTCGCTTAATCGAATCCACAATATCTTTCATGGTTTCACCGGATTTATTCACCAGTGAATTTCCACTTTCGATTTTTTGTACAGAATCATTAATTAAGGATTTGATATCTTTAGCCGCATTTGCTGAACGTTGCGCCAAGGTACGCACCTCTGATGCCACCACTGCGAATCCACGCCCCTGATCACCCGCTCTTGCCGCTTCAACCGCAGCATTTAATGCAAGAATATTGGTTTGAAAAGCGATGCCATCTATGACACTGATAATGTCACTGATTTTTTGTGCAGAATGATTAATATCATTCATGGTAACAACGACTTGTTGAATCAGGGAACCACCATTAGTCGCAACACTGGAAGCTTTTTCTGCCAACACATTCGCTTGTTTGGCATTATCCGCATTGAGTTTTACGGTTGAAGTCAACTCCTCCATACTGGATGCTGTTTCCTCCAAATTGGCAGCTTGTTGTTCTGTGCGCGACGACAAATCTGCATTGCCTTGTGCGATTTCACTGGAAGCTGTAAAAATCGTTTCCGCAGCCGTGCGAATATCGCTCATCATTACCGTTAAACTTTCTGTTGTTTCATTGCAATAATTTTTAAGCTCAGCAAAAGTGCCCGTGTAATCCTCGGTAATTTTTTCAGTCAGATCACCTTTAGCAATAGCCCCTAACACACGTGCAATATCATTGAGGCCTTTATCGGCGTTGTTTACCAATGCATTGAGATTTTCTGCAATTTTCAGAAAAAATCCGGTTTTATTTTCAGTATTGATTTTACCGGTAAAATCGCCTGAAGCTGCCCTTTCGACTAACTGACTGACTTCCTGTTCAGCATTGATTTCCTGGGTTCTATCCAACCATTCCAATACAGTTCCCAGTCGTTTTTTATCGCTCGCATAGATCGGGCTGGCCATTAATCTAAAATGATAACGACCGAGTTGAGTTTGCGTAGTCTGGGTAGAGGTTAGGTTTTCAATCATCTGACCCTGATGATTTGAATCCTGATAAAACATATCCATTTTATTGTTGATGATGTTATTAGCCGAAAATTGCGGCAATGCTTTTCGCAATTCACTTTCCGCTTCGTACATCATTTTTTCTACGGCTTTATTCATGTAAATTACGTTTCGAGTGGTATCAGCAATCATTACATTGGTAGAGGCAGAATCCAGTGCACTGCGAATGTGTGCATTTTCTACGGCTGTGTCACGGGCTTGAATCAAACTGATTAGCATGGATCGCATAGCCCCCAACACACTTTCTTCTGAAATTGAGCTATCTATTTTTGTAGAGTAATCACCGGCAGTAATTGCTGATGTAATCAACTGAAGTTCAGCAGGATCACCACCTAATTTAGACAGAATTTGTTTTGAAAAAATAACCGATGTGGCCACCACTAACAGGATAGCTACCAATCCGACCCCTGATAAAATATTTCCCAGTAAAGATACTAACGAACTGCCTTTTTCTGCTTGTTCTTTGGCGAGATTATTGGCAAGCACAACCAACTTATCTATTTCTGTTTTATGATCCATGTATTTATGTTTTGCTACATTCAGTACAGCAGTGTAACTTTCCGTTTCATTCTTTTCAGTCAGCGGGATAATCGTGCCATTGACGTAACTAATGAACTCCTGTGAAGGCACATCAAGATCTTTACTAATAAATTGTTTGATAGCGACAGGAACGTCATCAGAACCAATCCATCGATCTTTGCGTAATTCGTAATCCTTCATGTGTTGTTTTATTTCAGACACCAATTGAGTAACTTCATCTTTATTTTCGGTCAGCGGCAGGGCTTCTACCTTCATCATCATTTCCACCATAAATAAAGGTGGCGGAAGTATGTCGGCGGTTAATTCATTTGCGTAAGCAATACTTTGATATTGTTCACTGCCAATACTGCCTTTTTTGGCCATCAGGTAAGCACAATAACCCAGTATCAAGACTGATAAAGATGCAATTACCGCCATAGTGGTCAATTGTTTTCTTAAACTCATTTGCATCATTTATTCCTTGATAACAGAGGCTTTATCAAAAAGCCCCATTTCGTCGCTGGAAATTAATTCGTTAATATCAACCAGAATAATCATTTGCTCATTGATGGTCGCCAAACCCAAAAGATAACGGCTATCAAAGGCCACACCAAAATCGGGTGGTGGACGCAATTGATCTTTATTTAAACTCACCACATCTGAAACACCGTCAACGACTACCCCCACAATTCGGTTGTGTATGTGCAACACAATCACAATGGTGAATTCATCGTAGGTGGCTTGGCCTACATTAAATTTAATGCGCATATCGACAATGGGAACTATATCGCCACGCAAATTGATTACGCCTTTAATAAACGGTGGAGCATTGGCAATTTTTGTCGGGGATTCGTAACCGCGAATTTCCTTTACGGTCAAAATATCCAGAGCATAGTTTTCGTCACCCAAAGTGAAGGTAAGAAACTCCTGATCGGGAGTCATTGTTTTTGCGGTTTGAATGGCTTGCTCCATCATGCAATACCTCATAGTGGTAAATTATCTGATGGACTAAGTGTAGTTAAAATTTTCAGCAGGCAAGATTTATAATTAAAAATTTAATGAATACGGAAGATGATTTTGGCGAAAAGATACTATTGCCAATCAGACAGACATTATCGATTTTTAAAATGTAGACTCACAAAAATACTTATCCCGCTTTTGCGAGATAATCGTGATTGGTTTTGGAGATATTCATACCCAGTGATTCAACGTCCAAGATCAACGCAACACTACCGTCGCCCATAATGGTTGCACCTGCTACGCCCTGCACACGCTTATAATGTTGTTCAAGACTTTTGATCACGACTTGTTGTTGCCCCACCAAGGCATCAACAAAAAGTGCAAATTTATGTTTATTGGTTTCAATTAAAACCGCAATACCCTTATGTACCTCGGTAAAATCAGGTTCAAGTTGCATGGATTTATAGAGCGGCAAAATGGGCCAATACTGATCACGCACCAATAATAATTGATCGTCCCCTACCAAGGTTTTGATATCTTTTTCCGCTGGCTGCATGGATTCAATGATATTGACCAACGGAATAATAAAAGTCTGGGAACCTACAGATACTCCCATACCATCGACTATTGCCAGAGTCAGCGGCAATCGAATCGTAAAAGTTGCGCCTTTTCCTGCAACAGAATCTATATCAATGCGCCCACCCAAACTTTGTACATTGCGTTTAACAACATCCATACCGACACCACGACCGGACACATCCGTAACATGTTCTGCCGTAGAGAATCCTGGAGAGAAAATTAATTGCCAAACTTCGGCATCCGCTGGGTTATCAGCAATAGAGATGTTTTTTTCGCGGGCTTTTTGCAGAATTTTTTCGCGATTTAAACCGGCACCATCATCAGTAATACTGATGACGATACTGCCACCTTGCTGTGCAGCACGTAGAATTACCTTGCCCGTTGGGTTTTTTCCATTAGCAACACGAACATCGGCAGACTCTATACCGTGATCAATAGAATTTCTGACCAAATGTGTAAGTGGATCAACCAATTTTTCGGTTAAACCTTTATCCAGTTCGGTTTCTCCACCTTCAATAATCAAATCAATTGATTTGCCCAATTTTTGTGAGAGATCGCGAACTACTCGCGGAAATCGATTGAATACAAACGAAATCGGCAGCATGCGAATTGACATCACTGCCTCCTGAATTTCACGCGTATTACGCTCCAGTTCAGCCGCTATGCTTTGGTATTTTTCACCCAAACTGCCTTCAATACTTTTGCCAATTAAATTCATCATGGATTGGGTAATGACAATTTCACCCACCAGATTAATTAATTGATCAACTTTGGATACATCCACACGAATGGATGAGCTTTCGGAAGCCTCAACCGATTTTATTGTTTTACCAGAACCGGAATTCAGGGTTGCAGTCGCAGGAACACCAACTGGCGCTGACTGAGTGTTGGCAACTTCATTGTTGACGGTATTTTTTGCGGGGGATTCTGTGACCGCGACTTGCTCAAAAAATCCATAGGCTTCTTGTTGACTAGATTCAGCATCTTCAAAAAATCCGTAAGCGTCTTCTGTTTC
>CAMLML010000037.1 GCA_946481095.1 uncultured Cellvibrio sp. | reverse complement strand
ACACTAAATTTCTATCGCCGTATACGTTATCAATACGATTCACTGCGGGCCAAACTTTATGGTTTTTCAACCAGTTTGCCGGGCGGCCTGCGACTTCTCTTGAATAGGCGCGGTTCCAGTTTTCGTCGAGTACGTCGTCTTGTGTGTGCGGGGCATTGTGTAATGGGCTGGCTTCGGCGGTGATTTTGCCTTGAATCACGTCTTCGATTTCGGCGCGGATGGTTAACATGGCGTTGACGAATTTATCCAATTCAATTTTTGATTCGGATTCAGTCGGTTCAATCATCAAAGTGCCTGCGACCGGGAAGGACATGGTCGGTGCGTGGAAGCCGAAATCCATCAAGCGTTTGGCTATATCTTCTTCAGTAATGCCGCTGGCTTCTTTTAATGGGCGCAAATCCAACAAACATTCATGTGCAACAAAACCATTGGTGCCTTTGTACAAAATCGGATAAGCGCTTTCCAATTTTTTCGCAACATAGTTTGCATTCAACATCGCAAATTCTGTTGCTTGACGCATACCAACGGCGCCCATCATTTTGATGTACATCCAGCTGATCGGCAGAATACTGGCAGAGCCCCAGGGCGCAGCAGAAATAGTACCGTTATTAATTTGTGTACCCGGAACATTTTGCACAGGGTGTGATGCTAAAAACGGCGCTAAATGTTTACCAACACCGATGGGGCCCATGCCGGGGCCGCCACCGCCGTGTGGAATACAAAATGTTTTGTGCAAATTCAAATGTGATACATCGCCGCCAAATTTCCCGGGCGCAGCAACACCCACTAATGCATTCATGTTCGCGCCGTCGATATAAACTTGACCACCGACTGCATGAATCATTTCGCACAATTCGGTGATGCCTTCTTCAAACACACCGTGAGTCGATGGGTAGGTGACCATGATGCAAGCGATTTGATTGCCGTAAGTAGCAATTTTTTCGCGCAGATCATTCAAGTCCACATTACCTTTGCTATCACAAGCCGTCACCACCACTTTAAAACTCACCATTTGTGCAGAAGCCGGGTTGGTGCCGTGTGCGGATGCGGGAATCAAACAAATATCGCGTTGGGTTTCGCCTTTGCTTTCAAAATATTTTTTGATGGCAACCAAGCCAGCGTATTCACCTTGCGAACCGGCGTTGGGTTGTAAGCTGATGGCATCGTAACCGGTGCAAGCTTTTAACATCTCTTGCAGTTCTTCAAATAATTGTTGGTAGCCTTTGGCTTGATCAATCGGCGCGAAGGGGTGGAGCTTGCCAAATTCCGGCCAGGTCACCGGGATCATTTCAGCAGTTGCGTTTAATTTCATGGTGCAAGAACCCAACGGAATCATCGCATTGTTTAATGCAATATCTTTGGATTCCAAACGCTTTAAATAGCGCAGCATTTCGGTTTCGCTGTGATAAGTATTGAATACGGGATGTGTTAACACTGCATCGGTGCGCAATAAATCTTGACTGATTGCTGAATTGTTTTGTGCGAGTTTTTTATCAGCAACATTAATATCAAAATTGGTGATACCAAAAACACTCAGCAATTCGACAACATCACTTTCAGTGGTGGTTTCGTTGATGCTAATACCCAATGAATCCTTGCCGATCAAACGCAAATTAATTTTTGCATTCAGTGCCGCTTGATAAATGCTGCTTTGTTGATTGCCGACATTCACACTCAGTGTGTCAAAAAATGCGGAATTGTTGAGTGAAAATTTTGCTGAGAGCGCATCAGCCGTAATCGCTGCCAAACGATGAATGCGATTGGCGATACGCGTTAAACCTTCGGGGCCGTGATAAATCGCGTAGAACACACTCATCACTGCCAACAAAACTTGTGACGTACAAATGTTCGAGTTGGCTTTTTCGCGACGAATATGCTGCTCGCGAGTTTGCATTGCCATACGCAGCGCTTGTTTGCCGCGTGCATCAATCGACACACCAATAATGCGGCCGGGCGCAGAACGTTTGTAATCATCACGGAAGGCAAAGAAACCGGCGTGTGGTCCACCAAAACCCATTGGCACACCGAAACGTTGGTTGGTACCAATCACGACATCAGCACCCATTGAGCCGGGTGATTTCAACAGCATCAATGCCATTAAATCTGACGCGACGGTTACTAAAGTATTTTGTTTGTGCGCGGCATCGATTAAATCGGTGAGGTCGCGAATTTGCCCGCTGGAACCGGGATAAGAGAGCAGGGCACCGAAGTAATCGCCTTTTGTTAATTCATCTGCCGCTGCAACTACCACTTCAAATCCAAAATGTTCGGCGCGGGTTTTGATTACTGCAATGGTTTGCGGATGCGTATCGGCATCCACAAAAAACACATCGGATTTACTCTTTTTATTCTGGCGTTTGCACATGGCCATAGCTTCGGCGGCGGCTGTGCCTTCGTCCAACATAGAAGCGTTGGCCATTTCCATGCCGGTCAAATCGATGATCATTTGTTGATAATTCAACAAAGCCTCAAGGCGGCCCTGGGCGATTTCCGGTTGGTAGGGCGTGTAAGCTGTGTACCAACCCGGGTTTTCCAACACATTACGCAATACAACCAATGGCACATGGGTATCGTGATAGCCCATGCCTATATAAGTCTTGAAAACCTGGTTTTTGTTGGCGACTTCACGCAGGTAGGCCAAAGCTTCCGCTTCAGTCACTGCCGCATCCAGATTCAGCTCGGATTTGAGTCGAATGCCGTCCGGTACAGTTTTGTCGATCAACTCCTTGATGCTCTTCAAGCCCAGTGTTTGCAGCATCTCAGCAGTCTGCTGCTGATCCGGCCCAATGTGGCGGCCAATAAATTCATCATGAAAAGCTAATTGCTCAAGCGAAGCGGAACGACTATCGAACGACATAAGGTTTCTCGAGGAAAAGAGGTGGGCTGGAAAAGGCGCGCATGGTATCAATTTTGACCTGTGTTCGCGAGACTTGACATTGCCCTCACCCCTAACCCCTCTCCCAGAGGGAGAGGGGGATAAAACGACTCCCTGTTTTTGGGGATTTGGGTAAGAGTTTCGATTGGCATTTGCTTAAGAAGAAAAAAGTTGTTTAACTCCCTCCCTAGCAAAGAAGGGAGTAAAAATCCCCTCTCCCTCTGGGAGAGGGCTAGGGTGAGGGAAAACCAGGGTGCAAACACTATCCGTATTAATCGAACTCGCAAGGGAATTGCGTCAGCAACAAACAGACGCCGAAATATTTCTATGGCGGTTATTACGAAATCGTCAATTATTGAATGCAAAATTTCGTCGGCAACATCCAATAGAAAATTACATCGCCGATTTTTATTGTGACGAGCACAAATTGATTGTTGAGCTTGATGGTGGTCAGCATTTCACTGAAGAAGGGATTGCGAAAGATGTGATCAGAACTCAACGACTCAATGACTTGGGCATAAAAGTATTACGTTTTGATAATCGGCAGGTGTTGACTCAGATAGAAAGTGTGTTGGCAGAGATTGCCCTCACCCTAGCCCTCTCCCAGAGGGAGAGGGGACTGGGCTCCCCAATTTTTTAGGTGGTTGTTAACGCGATAAAATCGCATTTTTACGAATCACATTGCAGTGACACAATTTCTACGAAGCAAACAACAGTGACAATTTATCCCTTGCTTAAAAAGAAGGGAGTAACAATCCCCTCTCCCTCTGGGAGAGGGCTAGGGTGAGGGCAAATTTATGCGTATCGACTACATCTCCGACATCAGCTGCCCATGGTGCGCCTTGGGTTTGGCATCACTTGAAAAGGCTCTTGCACAATTGGGTGATGAAATCAGTTATGAATTACATTTCCAGCCTTTTGAATTAAATCCGGATATGCCATCAGAGGGAAAAAATTTAACGGAATACCTGTCGGCAAAATATGGTATGAGCGCTGGGCAAGTTGATGCTACGCATGAAAATTTGCGTCAGCGCGGTGAAGAAATTGGTTTTGTTTTTGGCAAGCGAGAACGTATCTGGAATACTTTTGATGCGCATCGTTTATTATTTTGGGCAGATAGATGCGGTGTTGGTTTGCAGCGAAAACTTAAACTGGAATTGATGCGTGCCTATCAAACAGAAGGAAAAAATCCGGGCGATCACCAATTGTTGTTACAACTGGTTGCTGAAGTTGGATTGGATCAATCCGAAGCAAAAACGCTTTTACAAACTGATGCGTTTGCTCAAGAGGTTCGCAATCTTGAACGCGAATGGCATCTATCCGGCATTAACGCTGTTCCCAGTTTGGTCATCAATCAACAACATCTATTGCAAGGCGCACAACCGGTTGAGTTACTAGTGTCTGCGCTGCGTGAATTGAATGGTGAGGCAGTTT
Source organism: uncultured Cellvibrio sp. (assembly GCA_946481095.1). Next base: position 36,414 of record CAMLML010000037.1, on the reverse strand, counting down.
GATTAAATTTCGTAGTTGAATTGACTTGTTCACGAATTGGAGAGTTTATGAGCGAACAAAATGAAAAAAATTATCTATGGATACTTTTGCTAGTAGTTATTGTTGTTGCCATCGCTGTTGTTTGTTGGTACTTCTTTTTTACAAAAGATGTTATGTATATTTATCCTGCTACTGGCCAAACTGAAAACGAAGTACTAGGTCAAGCTGGAGATTATATCGGTGGAATTTTAAATCCACTGATTGGATTAGTTACCGTCTATTTGCTCTATAGAACATACGTTACTCAGAAAAAGGAGCTAAAAGAAACAACTGAAGCTATGAAGACCCAGACGGAAATTGCTAACAAACAACTGATGTTAAGTAGAGATGAGCACTCAAGAGTTCAGTTAATTGAAATTATTAGAAATGAATATTCCGAATTTGAAAGTTTATTTAAATCAATATTCGCGATGCCTATGAATACACCTGAATCTGATTATCTAGTTTTCATATTTGGAGATAACAGTACCTTTACCCTGAATCAGATATTGTATTTCATTGAAAGTGAGGATTCGAGAGGTGATCACCTTGAGGGTTCAAGCTATTCAGATATTATCAATCAAAAATTTATAGAATATGATCCAACGCAACCGGAAACATATTTCTATCCTATTTGGAATCAACTTTTTCAGGTTAAATTGAGTATAGCAAAAATACGAGATATAACGTTGGATTTAATAGCTGTCATACATTTAAAAAATATCGAAAAAATATGGTTTGGAAAATACTATGACGCACTTGTAAAAGCTAAGGATGTTGGAGCTTTAAGCCCAGTTGAATTTGAAACTATGCTTCGAGAGATACAAGATGCCAGGAATGAAAAAAATTAAATCTGCTGATAAATAGATCTTGTCCATGCTTAAAAAACACTGGGCAACCTTTTATTCTATTAAAACTAACGGACAAATTAATGAAAACACCCCCTCGCTTATTACCCTTACTTGAAGACGGTGTGATTGACGAAGTCATACGGCCATTGATGAGTGGTAAAGAGGCGTCTGTATTTGTGGTGCGTTGTGGTAATGAAATTCGTTGTGCCAAGGTTTATAAAGAAGCCAATAAACGCAGCTTTAAACAAGCGGTGACGTATCAGGAAGGGCGTAAAGTTCGCAATTCGCGCCGTGCACGTGCTATGGAAAAAGGTTCGAAATACGGTAAAAAACAACAGGAAGAATTGTGGCAAAACGCTGAAGTGGATGCACTTTATCAATTGGCCAACGCAGGGGTACGGGTGCCGCAACCCTTTGGTTGTTTTGATGGTGTGTTGTTAATGGAATTGGTGATGGATGACGAAGGAAATGTTGCGCCGCGTTTGAATGATGTGGCAATGTCAGCAGAACAAGCGCGTGAAGATCATGAAGTGGTGATGCGCGATATTGTGCGTATGTTGTGTGCGGGAATTGTTCACGGTGATTTATCTGAATTTAATGTGTTGGTGGATGATTACGGCCCAGTGATTATTGATTTACCGCAAGCAGTAAATCCCGCTGCCAATAATTCTGCAAAAGCCATGTTTGAGCGTGATGTGAATAACATGACACGTTATTACGCCAACTTCGCGCCAGAACTTTTAGACACTCAATACGCTAAAGAAATTTGGGCACTTTACGAAGCCGGAGACTTGCATCCTGATGTTGAACTGACGGGTCAATATGCAGAAGATCTTTCGCTTGCTGATGTAGATTCTGTGATGTTGGAAATCAAAGCAGCGTTGGATGAACAACAAGCGCGTGAGACACGGCTGCAGGAAGATTCCAGGTAGTTATTTAATGAAATTGAAGTCGCTGTTTTATCTCTAAGGATTCTTATGTACCAAAACGCCATGCTGTTAGGTCTTTGCCAATTTTTATTTATGGCATCTGTTTCGGTTGGTTTGTCTTTTACCGGGATTGTTGGTGAAAAAATGGCATCGAGTACAGCTTTGTCCACCTTGCCATTTTTAACTATGACGGCCACCACTGCATTATTAACTTTATATTTACCCAAAATTTTTGCGCAATGGGGATATAAACGTGCATTTGTGATTGGAACTTTATTGGGATCTCTGGGTGGATTATTGGCGGCAGCCGGTGTTTATTGGAATTCATTTTTTTTATTTTGTGCAGCCGGAATTTTAACGGGTTGTTATCAAGCTTCTGCTCTTTATTATCGTTTTGCGGCAGCAGATTCGGTATCCAGCGAATATAAAAGTAAAGCCATTGCCTGGGTCTTGAATGGTGGAATATTAGCTGCGCTTTTGGGGCCGCTTCTAGGTAAATACAGTTTGCATCTTTTTCCGCAAGACTATTTGGGTTCTTATGTATTAGTGGCTTGTTTGGCTTTGGTTGTGTTGCCATTTTTGGGCTTGACCCAATTACCGCCGAGAAATTTGGTTGCAACACAAGATGCAGTGACAGTGAAAGAACTGTTGAAGCATCCACGTGCAATTGCGGTGATTTTATTATCTGCCGGCGGTTATGCCATGATGATGATGGTGATGCTGGCAAGTCCGCTGGCGATGAATCACTGTGGATATCAAGCGTCTGATGCAGCGAGTGTGATTCAGTGGCATTTGTTGGGCATGTTCGCACCTTCGTTAATTACCGGTAGCTTGATTAATCGTTATGGTTCTTTGTCGATTGGTATTGGTGGATGTTTAATTTTAATTGGCGGCTGCGCAATGGCTTTGTCCGGAATCGCATTAATGCATTTTCATTGGGGATTGATGTTGGTCGGTGTGGGCTGGAATTTTATGTATATGGCAGGGACTAATTTGATTATGCAATGGTCGGATTTTCCTTTGCGCAGTAAATTACAATCAGTTAATGAGTTTATTACCTTTGGTGTAATGACGGTTACAGCAGGTGGAACCGGTTGGTTGTATCAATTATTGGGATGGAAGTCACTTTTGATATTTGCTGTGTTGGTAACCAGCAGTTTGTTATTGATTGTCTTTTGGCAAAAACGGCATCAGGACACATTTTAGTCAGGCGATTTTGCGGTTTTGTCTGTTATCATGCCGACCACAATAATTTTTTGACACAGATGAGTTATGTATTACGAATTTTTCGGACTGCGAGAATCAGCATTTTCGATAGCGGTAAATCCACGCTATCTGTACATGAGTGACCAACACCGTGAGGCTTTGGCTTATTTGCTTTATGGCGTGCAGAATGGTGGTTTTGTTATGCTCACCGGTGAGGTGGGGACAGGCAAAACGACTCTGGTTCGCCGTTTACTGGAGCAATTGCCGGAGAATATGGATCTGGCAATTATTTTGAATCCTATGGCCAGTGCACCGGAATTACTGGCCAGTATTTGTGATGAATTAAATGTCAGTTATATCGAGGATGATCTCACCTTAAAATATTTGACGGACTCGTTAAATATATTTTTATTAAAAAACCATGCCCAGGGACGCAAAACAGTTTTATTGATTGATGAAGCGCAGCTTTTGCAAATTCCGGTATTGGAACAAATTCGCTTGTTAACAAATCTTGAAACCAACACGGACAAGTTGTTACAGATTATTCTGGTCGGTCAGCCTGAATTAAAAGACTTGCTGTCCAATCCTGAATTGCGTCAATTGTCCCAGCGTATTACGGCCCGGTTTCATTTAAATGCGTTAAATTTTGAAGAAACCCAGGGCTATCTTGCACATAGATTGCAAGTTGCCGGCATGAATTCAGCTAGACCCATCCCTTTTCCACCAGACATTATCAAACTCATACATCAACATAGCGGTGGTATACCGCGTTTGATTAATGTGATTGCTGAAAGACTCTTGTTGGGTGCTTATTCGCAACAGAAAACAATTGTTGATGTTGCCATTTTTAATCAGGCCATTCAGGAAGTGACAGGTATTAAACCGGTTGAAAAAAAATCGAACCAAAAAGCACTCAAAGCTATTTATCAAGGTACAGCTGTTATTTTTATCATTGCGTTTATCGTATTTTTAACACGAAGCCAGGAATTTTTTAATCACAAAGAACAACCACCGGTTGTTGTTGCCAGTTCATCAGTGTCGAGTTCTGTATCCAGTTCCAGTGAGTCATCATCCAGTGCCAGTCAGTCGGTGATGTCCAAAGATTATGTTAATTTTTTAATGGAAAAAACACGTGCTGAATCTTTTTTAATGAATATGGCGGGTGAAACGGTGTTCGATATCAACCTGCCCTGTGGTGTACAGATAGGACAGAATTACCGATGCCAACGTGAACAACTGTCAACCTGGAATCAACTCAGGGAATTGAACAGGCCGGGACTTTTAACTCTGGTAGACGAAAAAAAGAAAGCGTTTTATTTGCTGGTGATTGGTTTGAATCAGGATCAGTTATTGGTAAGAAATCAGCAACAAGAAAAAATTATTGAGTGGAATGACATAGTGAATAGCTGGAATGGTGAATTTACTTTTGTCTGGTCAAGTCCTGTCGGCTTTGATGCCGATTTGCAAGTAGGTGATCATAGTTCGGTTGTGTCATGGGTTGCAGAGCAATTCGCTACAATTGATAAACAAAATGAACCTTTAACGCGATTAATATTTACCGAAAATTTAAAAAGACGAATTGCATTATTTCAGGCAAGTCGTGGACTTGAAGCTAATGGAATCATCAATCGGGTTACCATACAGCATTTAAATTTATTACAAGGTATAGATAAATCCCTGATGACCTTGCCTGCCAAGCCTGTATCAGACACGAGTTCTGCTGCCGGAGGTCGTTGATGTCGCTGATTCTGGATGCTTTAAAGCGAGCTGAACGTGAAAGACAGGCGTCTGAAAACAATTCTGTCGTTTCAGATGCTCTTATTCAGAATATGGAATTGGCGCAAACTTCAGGTCACAAAAAATACCCCGTCTATATTGATATAGGGATCATTTTGGCGCTGATTATTATTGCGCTGTTAATTTTTATTTATATAAAGAAAGAGCCGGTATCTGTTGCACCATCTCAAGTGACTGTTAATACAGATGTAAGTAATCCGATACAAACAACCCCGCAGAACACAGAAGTCGCTCATCAGTCGGTGAACAGCGGGATCGAAAATCCATCCAGCGCTATGCGGAAAGCGGTTACGGATTTATATCAACAAAAGACAACGTCCATTCCCAAAGTTGAAGATGTAGAAGTCGCACAACTTTATACAGAACCCCAGCCGGTTGCTGTTGAACCCGGCAATGCACTTTCACAAGCGCCGGTTTCTGTTGCGGTGACTAATCCTTTACCTGATCAAAGTCCGCAATTGCCAAAGAATTTGCAAACCTCTGAAACCCGTCGTATAGCTGATGTAGAGGGTGTGATTCGTTTTGACGATTTATCTTTTAATCAAAAACAATTATTCCCGAGCATCAGTTATTCGCAACATAATTATTTGGGCAACACCGCCAGTAGCGTTGTGATTAATGGGCAATTGATGCGCAGTGGTTCACGGGTAACACAGGATCTTGTTATTGTTGAAATAGTGGAAGATGGAATAATTTTCAATTATTACAATCGGCTGGTTAGTTTCAAGGCTCTGAATGGTTGGATCAATATGTGAGTCCTGGTAGAGCTTCCCGCTTGCGCGGGAAGCGTAAGTTTTACATGGATTGATCAGTTGGCCATTTTTGATTGCAGATAATTTTGAATGCCCACTTTTTCGATCAATGATAATTGGGTTTCTATCCAATCAACGTGCTCTTCTTCGGATTCCAAAATTGATTTGAATAAGTCACGACTAACAAAATCTTTCGCTGCTTCACACAGAATAATTCCTTCGCGCAGATCAGGAATTGCTTTTAATTCCAACGCCAGATCGCATTTAAGAATCTCCTGAGTATCTTCACCGATTTTTAATTTACCCAGATCCTGCAGATTGGGTAATCCTTCTAAAAATAAAATACGCTCAATCAATTTGTCAGCGTGTTTCATTTCATCGATAGATTCATGATATTCGTGATCAGCCAGTTCTTTGAGTCCCCAATTTTTATACATGCGGGCATGTAAAAAATATTGATTAATGGCGATTAATTCATTCGCCAATACTTTGTTTAATGCGCCAATAACTTTAGGGTCGCCTTGCATCATCACTTCCTCGCTTTCTAAAAAGGGAAAGTGTTGCTGTCTGACAAATGAGTGTCAACTAAAAAATCAGGAGGCGATAGCGTAGAAGAGAGATGATTGGTTATCGCTGCCCTTTGCAGCATCGAGTAATTCCTGGGCTGAACATGCGCACTTACCACATTGGCCTGCCACACCAAGATTTTTACGTAAATGCGAGAGTGTTTGCGCGCCATCTTCGATGGCTGCTTTGATTTGACGATCGGTCACTCCACGGCAAAGACAGATATACATAGGGCACTCTGGGTTGGAAAGTAATCATTGTTGAACAGGTCTCATGCGAGATAGTAATCCAAATGATATGAATTCACAAATAGCTTTGATGTTGATTTTTGTTTGTGTGATTTATATATAGCCATGTCTCGGTGTATTCATATAAAAAATTAATATGACTCTCATTTCTCCCTGTGTAAGATAGCTTCGTTCTATTGATTGAACGCTGGTTATCAATCCAGATATAGATTTTTGCGTTAATCCAAACCTTACAGGAGACAGAAAATGGGCGTATTAGTAGGTAAAAAAGCACCGGATTTCACTGCAGCGGCAGTATTGGCATCGGGTGAAATTGTTGATTCATACAATTTTGCTGCGGCCACCAAAGGCAAGAAAGCAGTTGTATTTTTCTATCCGCTGGACTTCACCTTTGTGTGTCCTTCAGAGTTGTTGGCGTTTGATCATCGCGTTGCCGAATTCAAAAAGCGTAATGTTGAGGTGATTGGCGTTTCTATTGACTCCCAATTTACTCACAATGCATGGCGTAACACTCCGGTAGATCAAGGTGGTATTGGTGCGGTTAAATACACATTGGTTGCTGATATCACTCACTCAATTGCCAAAGCATACGATGTTGAGTCAGCTGATGGTGTGGCTTTCCGTGGTACTTTTATTATTGATGAAGATGGTGTTGTGCGTTCACAAATCGTTAACGATTTACCTATAGGTCGTAATGTCGATGAAACTATTCGTACAGTTGATGCGTTGATATTCCACCAAAAACACGGTGAAGTATGTCCTGCTGGCTGGCAAGAAGGTGATAAGGGTATGGATGCGACACCAGCCGGTGTTGCTAAATATCTGGCTGAAAATGCAGATAAACTGTAATTTTTCAGTGAGTCGAATAGTCAAAGGGGAAGCATTGCTTTCCCTTTTTTATTTGGGTGTCGTAATTTTGATTCTGATTTTGTAAAAATTCCCGTTCATTTTTATTTATAAGAACACATTATGTCCGAGCGAAAGAAAATTGATCTTCACTCCAGTTGGTTAACGCATCTGGCTGCCGAGTTTGACCTGGCTTATATGCAGCAGCTCAAGCAATTCTTGTTGCATGAAAAGACTGCTGGAAAAATTATTTATCCCGCATCCAACAATATTTTCAATGCATTTAATTCAACACCTTTGGAGCAGGTCAAAGTCGTGATTATCGGGCAGGACCCATATCACGGCCCCAATCAAGCGCACGGCCTTTGTTTTTCTGTGCAAAAAGGCATTCAGGTTCCACCTTCATTACAAAATATATTTAAAGAACAGCAGAGGGATTTGGGGTTGCCGATTCCCCTTCATGGTTGTTTGCAATCCTGGGCTGATCAGGGGGTGTTATTACTCAATGCCACCTTGACGGTAGAGCAGGCAAAAGCCGGATCTCACCAGGGAAAAGGCTGGGAAACTTTCACAGATAAGGCGATTGATCTGGTAAGCAAACACAATAATGCTGTCGTTTTTATGCTTTGGGGAAGTTATGCCCAAAAGAAAATTGACCTGATTGATACCCAAAAACACCTGATTTTAAAGGCTCCGCATCCATCACCTTTGTCTGCACACAGGGGATTTATCGGTTGCGGGCATTTCTCCCGAGCAAATGACTACTTGATAAAAACAAATCGTGCGCCAATAAACTGGGCCTTGGATTAATTCGTTACTAAAAGTTGCATATTGTTAATAGTTGTATGTCTTTTGCCATCAATTATGTAATAGATTCCGTGATTGAATAAAATCTTGACAGCGCTGTCACTAAAATGTAGTTTTGCGCGGCTGGTTTTGGGCTAATTGAATTAGGATTGGTTTCTTAAATCAGTCGGCAAGCGGAGTTGAATGCTTATCCGTGAGTGTTCAATCCATAGAAGAATTCGCCCTCATCCAAGGCGAATATGCCTGATAAACAAAATCAGGCATGCGTGTGGAAAATAATCCAGATGATAATATTCCTAACAAGGGAGAGCTCTATGTACAAAACTCAAAGCTTTAAAAAGAAGATTTTAGTAACAGCCGTTGCATCGGTTGCCATGAGTGGTTTTATGGCTCCAGCATTCGCGCAAGAAGAAGATACAGAAGTTGTTATTACTGGTATTCGCGCCAGCTTGGAACGTTCAATGGATCAAAAGCGTGAAGCTTCAGGTGTCCAGGACGTAATCACTGCAGAAGATATCGGTAAGTTCCCCGATACCAACCTTGCAGAATCCATGCAACGTATTCCAGGTGTATCGATTAACCGTGAAGGTGGTGAAGGTTCCCGTGTGACTGTTCGTGGTCTCGGCCCTGAATATAACCTTGTTACCCACAATGGTAGAACTATCGCCAAAACTACCGGTGACCGTAGCTTTAACTTTGCAGAATTGTCCGCTGAGTTGATTGCCGGTGTCAGCGTCGCAAAAACTGCAAGCGCATCTACCGATAGTGGTGGTATTGGTGCAACGATTGATATCAAAAGTATTCGTCCTTTGGATCTGGATGGTCAAAAACTCGTCGTTAGTGGCAAGATGATTTCTGATACTTCCTGGGCTGGCGGTGATACACCGGAGATATTTGCTCTCTACGCCAACCAGTTTGCTGACAACACCGTAGGTGTGTCTGTTGGTATTGGTTATCAAGAGCGTGAAAGCTCATTGGCACGTGCTCAGATTGATAACGGTTGGGTAACACTGGATGGTCGTTCTACTTTTAACGATACCCACCCTAATTTTGGTTTGTATGGCAAACCACAAAGTGCTCGATACCAATTTGAACAAGATGAACGTGAGCGTATGAATGCCCAGTTGGTTGTTCAGTGGGCACCAGCAGATAACATGACGGCGACCCTGGACTTCGATACCTATGATCGAAGCGTGTATTCAGATCGTAACGAAGTATCGGCATGGTTTACTTTCCCACAAAACGATCCTACTGCGACTAACCCACTCAATCGTTATCCAGTAAATGCTCTTTGGTACACCAGTAACAATATCTCTACTCCATTGATTTATTCCGAGACCTATGTTCCTACGGGTTCTACGGCAGGTGGCAATGATCTGTCAATGGCAGGTGGACATTTTGCGCATGATTATTCCGGAGATACTCTGGGCTTGAATTTCGAGTGGCAATTGACAGATGCACTGTCATTGGAGTTCGACTATGCGCACTCTGAAGCAGAAGATGCTCCAGGTGACAGCCTTGGTTCAGATGTGAATATTTCAACTGCAGCATACACTCGAACCAGTAGCTCTATAGACACTACCGGCGATATATTCAGCGTTATCAACGGTGGTGGCAACGCTTCTGCAACTGGTATGCGTTTCACAGGTTCTGTGTTCCAGAACAATATCAGCGACACTGAAGTTGATCAGTTCAGCGTGAAAGGCAAGTTCGAAATTGATGATTCAAACAGCATTGATTTCGGTATTCGCAGTACTGAGTTTGTCAGTAACAGACAAAGTTCCAACGTTCAACAAAACAACTGGGGTGGATTGGCTGTTCCTACAGGGCAAGCTAGTGCAATGGCAGCATTGTTCACTGGAACTGATGCTTATGCGCGTAGCCGTTTTGATGGTACTTTTGGTAATTTCGGTAGTGCGGCACAGTTGTCTGATGGGAATGCGGATGGTGACAATAATCCCGCAACATTAGCTGATGGCACTAACCTTCGAACTGCAACCCCAATGAGCCATTTCTTTGATTGGGACACAAAAGCTTTGGCTGGGTTCGCTCAAACCAACTACGCCAGTGTTGTACCTGATAGTCCTCTTGGTGATTGTGGTAATGCTTTCTGTGCGTCCACAGATTATTCTCGTGGTAATGACAACAGTACAACAGAAGAGACTACGGCTATCTACGCTCAGTACAACTTCAAGACTGACCGATTTGGAGCTGTCTTGGGTTTACGTTATGAGTCAACAGATGTGATGTCCTCTGGTGTGAGTCAGTTATACACCGGTACAAATTGGACCTCAGATACTGAAATTGTCTTCACAGGACAAACCAGTTCGTATGTGAAGCGTGGTGGCGATTACACCAATACTCTGCCAAGTCTTGATCTTAGCTTTAATGCTACGGATGATGTAGTCTTGCGTGCGTCTTTGAGTAAGTCTATTGCCCGTCCAGGTTATGGTTCTATAGGTAGTAACGTTGCGGTTGACTCCAACTTCCCACGTCAACGTGGTGTTGCAAACGGTAATCAGGGTAACCCCGGTTTGCTGCCTTATGAGTCCACAAACTTTGACGTTTCGGCCGAATGGTATTACGGGGATGCAAGTTACTTGTCTGTTGCTGCATTCACCAAAAAAGTTAGCAATTTTATTGCTAAGGATACTGTAAGACTGGAAGGTCGATACGCATCCGAGATGCCTTTGTTGACTAACCCATTCGATAGTTCTTATGTGGATCAGGCAATCGCTGCATTGGGTGCAAGTGCAACAGGTATTGAGATCCGTAGTTACATTTTTGATAACTTTGATGGTCAGCCCGGCGTAACTGATGGTACCCCTGCAATCAACGGTGATCCTATTGGGTCTATTGTTGGTCAGCCAAGTCACGGCCCTGTTTATTTCGATATGAGCCAGGACACTAACTCTGGTGATGATCGCGAGTTAAACGGTCTGGAGTTCGCGCTGCAACATATGTTTGGCGAGTCAGGTTTCGGTACACAGGTTAACTACACCATAGTGAATACAGACTTGGCGTGGGATGTTACCCGCTCGTCCATTGACCAAACTCCGTTGATCGGTGTGAGTGACAGTGCCAACATTATCGGTTTCTATGACGACAATGGTTGGAACGTTCGTGTGGCCTACAACTGGCGCGATACCTTCCTGAACGAATATAACTGGAACACCAGTCCTCAATTTGTAAAAGCTTACGCACAAATTGATATTGGTATCAGTTATCAAGTGACTGACAACCTGAAAGTGTCATTGGATGGTATTAACGTTACTGACGAAGCTTATGTCATTACTGCGCGTAGTGGTAAGCAAGTCCGTCGTTATGACGAGTACGGTGGTCGTTACATGTTAGGTGCTACTTATTCTTTCTAATAGTAATTGTTGTACTTGAGTTGTTAACATTAAGGCCGCTGCTAACAACAGCGGCCTTTCTTGATTTTAAGGGTGGAGAAATAGTGTGAAGCACCAATTATTAAATAACATTGAGCATCGAAACCTGCGAGTGGATTCAAAACCTGCGTTAACTTACGGTGAAAATTCCCATTTCGCTATGATTGTCCCTGCAGAAATTATTACAGCAAAAAATTTCTTTCCCATTTTTATTTATAAAGATGGGAATACCGGCAAATTCTTTTTTTCCGCTATTTTTGGTTTTCAGGAAGGGGAAAATCTGTTTTTGGATGAAAAGGGTTGGCACTCGGAATATATCCCTCTCAGTATTGCACGCAAACCTTTTTTGATTGGACAGCAGGAAGCAATTGAAAATGGTCAAAAAATTGTGAAGCGCGTAATTAATATTGATATGGACAGTCCGCGTGTGAATTCAGAGCATGGAGAGCGAGTATTCACTGATTCGGGAGAATCAACTGCTTATTTGAACGACATAGCTTCCGTGCTGGAAATGTTGCACCATGGGATTGCCGAGTCGGAGCAGTTAATCAATAAATTACTGGATTACGATTTGTTGGAACCTATGTCATTAAAGTTGGTTTTTAATGAGCATAGAAAATATGAATTACACCATTTATATACTATTAAAAATGATGCCTTGAATGCATTGGGTGATGCTAAAGTTCTCGAATTATTTAGAGATGGTAGCATGGAAAAAATCTATGCATTGATGCATTCACAGGCAAGAATCAGTACTTTGATACGACTTAAAAATGAACGAGATGCCCTCTAATCATTTTCCACAAGATGTGGGACAGAAAGGTTTGTCATTTGGCAAACCTGTTGAGCAAGCATATGAATATGATTTGCAGTCTGTACTTGCATCCGTCAAACCGCTTGTTTTGAAAAATTTTTGCAGCGATTGGCCTGTAGTAAAAGCATCGACTGTTTCAAATGAGGCTGTCCTTGATTACATTCAAAATTGTTACGCTCGCGTCCCGGTAACCACCTGCATTTTGCATCCGAAAGAAAAAGGTCGGGTGTTTTACAATGGTGATTTCACAGGGTTTAATTTTTCTGCCAACCTTGAGTCATTCAATACTTTCTCAAGGATGCTGTTAAATGAAACACACAGTGCACAGCCTCGTGGTGTTTATATGCCATCGACGGATGTCGCGAAATGGTTTCCTGATCTTGATAAAAACAATAATGCCGGCATCGATTACCTTGATCCTATTAAATTACTGTGGATAGGAAATAAAGTCAGGGTAGCCGCGCATTATGATTTCACAAGTAATCTTGCATGTTGTCTTGCAGGTCGCAGACGTTTCACTTTGTTTCCCCCTGAACAAATTGCCAATCTTTATCCTGGTCCTCTCGAATTTGCACCTGGCGGACAAGAAATTAGTTTGGTCGATTTTGCCAACCCGGATTTGAAATCTTTTCCAAAATTTGCTGAAGCCATGAAATCTGCAGAAATCGCCGAATTGGAACCAGGTGATGCATTATTTTTACCCGGTATGTGGTGGCATCACGTAGAAGGATTGGATGCAGTCAATATTTTGTATACCCATTGGTGGCGTGAATCCCCGGCATTACTCGGTCGTCCATCGAATGCGCTCTTGCACAGTATTATGAGTTTGAGAAGCCTTTCTGAAGAACAGCGCAAGGCTTGGAAAAGTATATTCGATTATTATGTTTTTAATTATGAAGCAGATGATTTAAATAATATTCCCGTTCATGCCCGTAATATGCTTGATGTTCCATTGAGTGAAGAACAGATAAAACAAATTCGCAAAATTTTGGTCAACCGACTCGATAAATAAGGTAATAAAAATGCAAGAGCCAATGAAGAAAAGAGTAGTAATCGCTGGTGGGGGAACCGCAGGTTGGATGACGGCTGCTGCATTGGCAAAGCTCCTCGGAAAAAATCTTGATATCAAACTGATTGAATCAGAAGAGATAGGCACTGTAGGTGTGGGAGAAGCAACAATTCCAACGCTGCATATTTATCACCAATTACTTGGCTTGAAAGAAAGTGAAGTCATGGCAGCTACCAATGCCACTTTCAAATTGGGAATCATGTTTGAAAATTGGCGTGATGTAGATAAACATTATTTGCATTCGTTCGGTTTTCCCGGGCAGGATTGCTGGGCTGCGCAGTTCCATCATTTTTGGCTAAAAGGAAATCAAAAAGGATTGGTGAGTCAACTGGGTGATTATTGTGTTGAGCATCTTGCAGCGCGTGAAAATAAATTTGCGGTTTATCCCAATCAAAGTTTGAATCATGCCTATCATTTGGATGCCGGGCTTTACGCAAAATTTTTACGAGTGATAGCGGAAAAACACGGTGCAAAGCGCATAGAAGGAAAGATGGCTGATATTATGTTGCGCGAAGATAATGGATTTATTGATTCAATAAAAATGGAGTCAGGTGAAATAATTCAGGGCGACCTTTTTATTGATTGCACCGGGTTTGCTGGATTGCTGATCGAAAAAACATTGCACACAGGTTATGACGATTGGACGCATTGGTTGCCTTGTGACAAAGCAATTGCGGTGCAAACAGTTTCTAATGGGCAGCCAATTCCCTACACGCGTGCTATCGCCCATGATGCCGGTTGGCAATGGAAAATTCCTTTGCAATCACGTACCGGAAATGGAATGGTTTTTTGCAGCCGCTATTGGTCTGAAGATGAAGCGCTGCATAAATTAACCAGTAATCTTGATGGTGAAACACTCATCAAGCCAAGAGTGATTCCATTTAGAACGGGAACGCGACGCTTACAGTGGAATAAAAATTGTGTTGCAGTTGGGCTTGCCAGCGGATTCATTGAACCACTGGAATCAACCAGTATTCACCTTATTCAGCGCAGCATTGTGAAATTAATGTTGTTGTTTCCTACCAATGGTATTCAGCAATCCGATATCGATGAATTCAATCGCCAAACACGTGAAGAAATGGAACACATCAGGGATTTTATTGTATTGCATTACCATTTAACCGAGCGTCGTGATTCCAAATTCTGGCGTCATTGCCAAAATATGGAAATTCCGGAAACTTTAAAGCATCGAATGGAGTTATTCAGAGAATCGGCGCGCATTTATAAATATGATAAAGATTTATTCAGTGAATCTTCCTGGACGCAAGTGATGATGGGGCAGGGCATAATGCCCAAATCTTATCATCCGATTGTGGATTTGATGGGTGATCATGAACTTGCAAGATTTCTTGAAGAAAATAAAAAGAGAACCCGACAAGCGGTTGATCAAATGCCGTTACATGCTGATTTTATCAAAAAGTATTGTCCTTCTATGTCAATGAAAAATGATGCAAAACCTGTTGAAAAGGTGATGTGATGACCAAGCCATTGCAAAAAATAATTATTGTTGGCGGCGGTTCCGCCGGTTGGTTAACCGCTGGCATTATTGCCGCCCAATATGTATTAAATAAACAGACAGGATTGGAATTAATTCTGATTGAATCACCCGATGTGCCGACTATAGGTGTGGGTGAAGGAACCTGGCCGTCAATGCGGAATACTTTGAAGAAAATGGGCGTGTCTGAAACTGATTTTATTCGTGAGTGTGATGTCAGTTTTAAACAGGGATCAAAATTTACTGATTGGATTTATCCTGGCGATCAATCCTATTACCACCCATTCAGTCTTCCTGAAGGTTTTAATGAAATCAATCTGGCAGAATATTGGTTGCAATATCGCGACTCGATCGGGTTTGCAGAAGCGGTGAGCGCACAGCGTTTTCTTTCTGACAGGAATCTTGCGCCGAAACTTATATCAACACCGGAATTTTCAGGTGTTGCCAATTACGGTTATCACCTGAATGCCGGAAAATTTACTGAATTCCTGCGCGCACATTGTGTGAATAAATTGGGCGTGACCCATATACTTGATCATGTGACCAGGGTGAATAGTACGGACTCTGGTGATATAGCATCACTCACTACGCAGAATCACGGTGATATTTTTGCTGATTTATTTATCGATTGCTCCGGTTTTGCCAGTATGTTGCTTGAAAAACATTTCGGCATTGCCTACATCGATAAACGTGATTATTTGTTTAACGATTCTGCATTAGCCATGCAAGTTCCTTATCAGGAAGAGGATGCTCCTATCGCTTCCTGTACCATTTCAACAGCACAAAAAAATGGCTGGATTTGGGATATAGGTTTATCAACACGTCGTGGAGTAGGGCATGTTTATTCAAGTGCTTATGCAACCGATGATGATGTTGAAATGGCGCTCCGTAGTTATTTAAAACAATCCATACCGGCTGCAGAAGTGGATAAATTCAGTTTTCGTAAATTAAGTTTTCGCCCTGGACACCGTGAAAAATTCTGGATTAAAAACTGTGTCGCTGTCGGTATGTCTGCCGGGTTTATTGAACCTTTGGAAGCAACAGCACTGGTGCTGGTTGAGCTGTCAGCACAAATGATCAGCGAACAACTACCCGCCAATCGAGATGTTATGGATGTTGTTGCCAAACGATTTAATAAAACCTTTACCGCACATTGGCAACGTATTATCGAGTTCCTCAAACTGCATTACGTCTTGAGCAAAAGAGACGACACAGATTATTGGAAAGACCATCACCGTATGGATACTTTGCCGGAAGAATTAAAAGAGCAACTGGGTTTATGGAAACATAAAACGCCCTGGAGACAAGATATCCGCTCCGACGAAATGTTCCCTTGGGCGAGCTATCAATACATCCTGTACGGCATGGGCTTCGAAACCGCATCCCCCGTACACCAATCCCGCCAAAACGTAAAAATGATGCAACTCGCAAATAATTTCTTCAACGAGAACAAGCGCAAAACTCAATCTTTTATTGAAAAACTACCCACCAATAGGGATTTATTGAAAAAGGTTTCGGAGTTTGGGTTTCAGAAGGTGTGACGGATTATCTGTTGAATAAGAAAAGCCCGGCATTCTTAACCGGGCTTGATGATTTGAAGTGGTTAAAATGTAAACTCAAATCTGACCCCAAATCTATTGTTGGTTTCTATTAATCACAGTCGTTCGAAGAAATCCAACAGTGGATTTAAATTTGTATTCAGGATAGTAAAGCCAGTATAAATCACTTTCTCTGGAGTCCGCCTTAGCAGAGAATCTTAACTCTCCTTCCGCTCCTTTTATAGACAACTCGAATTCAAGAGTAGGTTGTGACCCAGATCTATATTTAGACGATTCAATTAAAAAGAAGTCTTTGGTTAATATGGATTTATCTGCGTCATTTAAATGCTCACCATTTATAATAATTTCAGATTTATTATTTTTTAAAATTTTATTAGCCTGTGATAAAACAGTAATCGACATTAGTTTAAAAATCAGAAGAGTAATAACAAATACTGCCAATACAGGAATCAAGGGTTTAAGCTCAGCAATATAAAATTTCCCTGTATTCCGAGATTTGATATAGGTAAGTTTGGCTATAAATAAAAATAAATATACAAATATCCCCAGCATCAGCAAAACTATCAAAGGGCATAGCGCACTTAAAACTTTTATTAAAAACATAGCTACTCTCTAGCTTACTTTAGAAATGCCAACTAATAATTAATCCAAGCTGACTTACCCTAATTTTCTATATTAGGTTGGGTAAAGCCGTCCAAGATCCGGGTGCTCCTGATGAAACACATATCCATCCTATGGGATGGCCAGTGCTTGGATTACTATTAAATACAACATCACCTTGTTGCCATGTTCCGTTTGTTGGAATGGAAGGACCTTCTTTGAAACGTCTATTTAATTGGTAATTTTGATAAAGGTTTGCGTATTGTTGATACTGCCACAAGCCATAAACATAATTGCCCTCGTTTTTTACAACTTCAATCTCATGTGAAACCATGTATATAGCTCGAGATGTAGGCCCCATTATTCCATTATTTCCAATAATATTATTCTGAACATTAGCAGTGCCGTAAATGTAGAAAGCATGTACATCTCCATTAAAATCTGAATAGTACATATTATTGTTATGCGCAGAGCCGTGTTCAATATATACAGATACGTGCCAGAGAGATGACATGCCGAATACTCGTATGATGTTGCAATCAAAAGCAGTTAGATTAAAAGAAATAGCGGATGAAGCTCCTTCACTACTTGGTGCTAATCCCAGTTTAAATATGTTGTTTTTTGCAATAAATATTGAATTATCTGAATTGACTAATAAGGCTTTGTTGCTGGTTGACGAGGTTTGCAATGAAGCAGACACTAAATTATTCGCGAATTGTATTACTGGGGAAAATGTATTATCTGCAATAATAAGACGCTGATAAGACCCGGTGAATGTACAAGAGTCAAATAATGTATCTGCGCCACATGCAATGGATGTATCTCCAACTGTATCTTGATTAACAAAATTACAACCCACAAACTTATGAGCTTTACCTTGCATATCGCCTAATTCATAGTTGCCATTTAATCCAATATTTGCACCAGCAGATGAATGTCCCGATATGAAAGAGCAGTTGCTGTATGTAAATCTATTTGCCCAATAAGATAAATCAACTTTTACAGGTGCGTTATTAGATCTAAATACACAGTTTTCATAGAGCACATCAGAGACAATTTCATGGTTAGGTTGATATATTGGATCTGTAAGCAAGTTCTCTTTCCATTCACCTCCAGCGGTGTAGTAAAGATGATTCACCAAGTTTTCAACAATACATCTTGTTGCTCGAAAATTTACTGAAGAACCAGCTTGGGAATGCTTTGTAATGATTCCACGATGACATCCAGATATGTATACATCCTCCATGTAACAATCTTTAGTTTGAAAAAAGAATGCCCCATAAGTTCTTGGGTTAAGACGAGAGTTCATAGCTCCACATGCGGTTGAATTCCTAATTTCTATACCATTCCCATTCGTCATTAGCACAGTTATATTAGAGAGTGTGCAGTTTCTTCCATATACAATACCAACACCTAAATTTCCCCCACCGTCATTGATGGAAGACATTTCAACAATTAGGTTTTTGATATGTGAATTATAAGCTTCATTACCATAATGTAATTCATTCATGACTTCTAAAAGTCGATTTTCATTATTCTGATCAATACTACTGGTTACAATAACTATTGCATAAGCAGAATTATTTTTATTGAGGATTTTTGAACCATTAAAATCAACAACAATATTATCTTTTGTTAAAAATAAAGTATTATCAGTGCGGTAAGTAAAACCCGATGGTGAGATAACATTTTTCCCTGAATTAAGAGCTGATTGTATTGCTACAGTATCAATATTATCACCATCCCCAACTGCTCCAAACATTTGAGGAGTCGCATAATCATAGTCAATCCTTTTCCAGTATCTATTACTGGTGACACTGTTGTTAATTATTGTTCCCCCATCAGCAATAATAGTCCCTTCATTATCTTGAAAATATCCGCCGCCTAGATCATTACGGGTATGCTGCCTTAAATATATAATCATTCCCACATCTGTCGCAGGAGTGGTTGCCAGATCATCAAATGTATCGACTACAGTAATTGATGTGGGTAAACTTGTTTGGGCATTCGATGTTCTAGTTCCAAGAAGGCCACCAATAAGCATTGTGTTTATTACTGCCGTTCTTCTTGATATATTTTTATCATTCATAATCATCTCCAAAATAGAATAAATATTAGTGCAAGAGTTTTAAAATATTTATCAAGGCACGAAAAAATAGTTAATTTAGTGCATCACTAACTACAGCACAATGACATGATGCTTTCTGATTTGCATTAGAAATACCAACTAATATTACAGCCAAAAATATTAAAATTATGAGATGGTTTTTTGTTAAAAATGCCACTCTATCGAATCCCCCACAATCCCATCCGGCGTTTTAACCTGAATCGAGTTTTTTCCTTTGATTAGATGGACTTTCCAGGTTGCGATTTTATGTTGTACTTTTTGCGAAGAAATTAATTTTCCGTTTAGGTGTAACTGTAGTTCGTTTTGATTTGAATAAACTTTTACTGTTGCGTCGGGGGATTTTCGATAATTAAATCGGCGTGAGGTGATATACACGACAGGTTTTGTTGACCAGTTTGCTTGATACCAAAAATAGGCGTCTTTTTTTGTTTTTCGATCATAGGTGATTAATCCTTTATCATTAATTCCCAATCGATCTCCTTCTTTTCTTGAGTCCGAAGCAAAATCAAAAGCCACCCAAATAAAACTGGCCCACAAATAAGGTTTGGATTCAATTGCCTGCCAGCTTTGTTCGTGAACTATTGATTGATATTGTTCAGGATGCCAGTTGGAATCGGTGATCGGGCGAGTTGGAGGATCTTCCTGATGTAATATGCTGCCACCTGCGCCATATTCACTCACTGCCAATGCGCGGCCATTTAATACTGCATGGGCTTGATCAAGCCATTCATTCATGGTTCCTGATTGTTGGGGATACCAGCCATGGTAAATGTTGCTGGCAGACAAATCGGTGTGTGTGGCAATAGTCTGCGTAACCGGGCCGCAACAATTGGCGTAAACAGAAAAACGATCAGGATCTTCTTCCTTGGCTACCTGTTGTAATCGTTTCAAAATTGCATTCGCATTTTCGTCGGCGTTATAAATTTCATTCCCCAGCCCCCATACAAAAACACTGGGGTGATTGTAGTTTTGTCGAATCATTTCTTTTAATTGCTGGATTGCATTATTCAAAAATTCAGGATTGTGACTGAGTGTTGCAACCAACGGAATTTCTGACCAAACCAAATAACCTGCTTGATTGGCGTGTTGATAAATGGCTTGTGGATGCGGGTAATGCGATAGACGAAGTGCAGTTATTCCCAACTCATCCAGCATTCTGAAATCTTCCCATTCTTCATCACGGGTAACGGCGGAGCCTTTTCCAGGGCGTTGACTTAAATGCAGATTGACACCGTAAGCTTTGTAGGGGGCTCCGTTCAAAAATAATCCTTTATTCGCATCAATTCTGATTGTTCGAATACCAAAATGAATGTTGATGGAATCCAGAATGGATTTTTTATTGATGAGGCTTAGTCTGGCAGTGTAAAGAGCCGGGTTTTTGACACCATTCCATAAATGAGGCTTGTTGATCATTACAGAATACTGTTGTTCGTCACGGGAATATTTTTTTAGACTGAGTGGAAAAGTTTGAGTGGAAATTGTTTTCCCTTGAGGATCCAGTATTTCCATCTTTAATTGTGCCGATAGATTGCGTGAAAAACGATTATTCAGTTTTGTTCTGATAATGACATTGGCGTTTTGTTCGGTATCAAGGTTTGATTTGATATAAATACCATCAGAACCGTAATCATCCAAATCGAAATGCAGTAATCCGGCACAAATCAATTGAACATCTCTGGTGATACCGCCGAAGATACTGAAATCGCCTCCCAAGGGCGCAATATAATCTGTCTCCTTGTTGTCCAATGTGACTTTTATTTCGTTTTTATTGCGCAAATATTTTCTGTGGAGAGGGAATCGAAATCGGGTGTAGCCACCTGCGTGAATGCCAAGCAATTGATCATTCAATTCAACTTTTGCGCGAGTAGTGGCACTTGAAAATTCAATGTAAGGAATTTCATTTGCAGCGCAGGGATTGGAAAAGGTCTTTTTATATAGTGTCGTGCCGCGATAATAAGAGCCACCATCATCAGCATCCATTGTATTAAAAGTATGAGGCAAACGGATTTTTTGAAATTGATTGTCAGGGTTATCCATTTTTTTAAAAAGCCATTCATCATTAAATGAATGATAGGTTCTTGATTGGGTTGTCAGGCAAGTCAAAAATAAAATCGATAAAACTATTATTTTAATCATGAAATATACTCGTTATTATTTGGCGCTGATTAAGTTTAATGCAAACTGCTGGAACCCTTTCGCAAGGGGTTCAACAAATACTCCAATCCATTCAATCGGATTTCATACATGAGTGACAAGAGTTCGCCCAGTTTGCTTTTGGGAAATCCGGTACGTGCCATCCAGACCAGGTAATACTCGGGAATATCGGCGATCAGAGTGCCGGCGAATTTTCCGTAAGGCATGGGGGTGGTTACCAATCCTTTGAGTAACTGTGGGTCGAGTGGTAGATCGTTCATCATCCGCCTGCCAATTTGACTTGATAGCCGCGTTTTTCCAATTCCGATTTAATTTTTTCGCGTTGATCGCCTTGAATTTCGATCACTCCTTCTTTCACAGAGCCGCCAACACCGCAGCTGATTTTCAGCACTTTTGCCAATTCTTTTAGCTCAGGTTCTGCGAGGGGAATTCCGGTGATGGTAGTGACTCCTTTTCCATTGCGACCTGCCGTTTCGCGACGAATACGCACAAAACCATCAGTTTGCGGAATAACCGGTTTGATTTTTTCCTCTTTTACGCGGCCTGTTTCAGTGGAGTAAACCAGCTTGGAGTTTTTGTCTTTCATGATGATCTCTGTCGAGTCTGGCAAAAAAGTGCTGTTAGAATACATCAGTTGTAATTGATGAGGAATTGAATGGTGCAGGTCAATATTGTAACAGGCAGTGAATGGCAGTCGGTGATTGATGTTTTTGCGGCAAATCAATCAGAAGGTGATGACGGTGCCGGTCTTGCGTTGATTATTCAGGGTGAGTTGGTACTGAATATTGTTGGCGGTGTTGGCCAGAACCGTGTGTTGGATAAACAGTCTGTGGCCTGGACAGAAGATACACTGGTGAATGTTTTTTCGGCAGGCAAAGGATTGGTCGCAATTTGTGTATTGCAACTTGTTGAACAGGGCAAGCTGGAATTGGATAAACCGGTTGCAAATTATTGGCCTGAATTTGCGCAATTTAATAAAGAATTCATTACTGTCCGACAAATACTGATGCATCGCAGCGGGCTTTCTGCTTTTCATCAGGTGCTTACCCAGGAGCAAATATTTGACTGGGAATTAATGATTCATGCTATTGAAATTGCTCAACCCTGGTGGCAACCGGATACTGCACAAGGTTATTCGCCTTTTATTTATGGATGGATTTTGGGGGAGTTGGTCAAACGGGTGACGGGAGCAAAAAGTTTTAATGATTATTTTCAACGACATGTTGCAGGCTTGTTAAATGTTGACTGTCATTTTGGTGTCCCTGCAGAAAAATTGTCACAGATTGTGGATACACTGCCCCTGAAGAAATTATCGGCGATAAAAAATTCGACTGAAAATTTATCTGCAGATGCTGATAGTTTTGCGTTGGGGAAAATTATGAAAGCTGACCCTCGCGGCGTCACCAATCGTGCATTTTCAAATCCCATCAGTTTAATGACATCCACCAACACTATGGCCTGGCGTCAGGCGCAAATTCCTGCCGCCAATGCGCATACCAATGCGCTTGGGCTTGCCAGAATTTATGGTGATTTGGCCGCACCATCGAGCCGCTTGTTGAATGCAGACGTTTTGTCTTTATGTTGGCAGCAACAAACCTTTGAAATGGATAAAGTGCTGGGTTTGCCCTTAAGATTTGGCTGTGGGTTTATGCTGTCGCAACAGCGTGCGGATTGTTTGTTGGGTCGTGGTCAACGGGCTTTTGGACATCCCGGTGCCGGTGGTTCAATCGGCTTTGCTGACCCCGATTATGGATTGGGTTTTGGCTACGTCAGTCAACGAATGGGGCAAAGTTTATTGATTGATCAACGCGTCATTAAATTGATTGATGCAATTTATTCGGTACTGGAGAAATAAAATGGCGGATATAGACAACCAACTCATCGATTTACAAACCCGTATTGCCTATCAGGAAGATTTGCTGGCGGATCTCAATAATATTGTCATAAAACAAGATGCTGAAATTTTGACGTTGAAGCAGCAAGTCAGGCAGCTTGCGAAAAAAATGGAAGATTTTTTGGCGAATCCTGAATCGGCAGGCGTTGAAATCACCCTGGAAAAACCGCCGCATTATTAAAGCAGTGCTTTTAATGGCATAGATTCAAACTGGAACTAGACTCATCTAGTATCTTCGTTAACAACAGAATTTATGCGTCGTAAAAATCCGCCATTTTTGACTCTTGCTTCAAACCCGGATTCGTCTGCAAAAACTGCTGATGAATCTGTTCTTAAAGTTTTGTCTGATTTGAGCTCGGATGCGGTTTGGTGTTACGACATGAACCCGCCGGTTGATACGCATTTACCTATTGAAGCTCAGATGGAAGCAATAGAGTCCGCTGCGCGTCTGATTGATGCCAACAAAGTGTTATTAACCATGTTGGGTATCAAAGAGTTGGATGAAATTCTGGGTATGGGATTGCGCGATAGCGGGTCTCGCCACTATGTTATTGATCTTGATGCTTTCGTAAAAAATAATTACCACCTGAGCGACTACGATATTATTCGGCGCGACAGTCGCGGAAAAGATTTTTATTTTCAAATATCCTGTGCAGGCATTGTTGAAGGCCGTTATTTAAAACGTGTGTGGGGAACCACAAAAGATATTACGGCGCGTAAACGCTACGAAGAAAGATTGCATTATCATTTTTACCACGATGCACTCACTGGCTTGCCCAATCGTGAAAAACTTTATGTCGATATGGAAAACTGTTTTGCGGCTCGCCAGGAAGACCAGATCAGCGCACTGATGTTATTGGATATCGATAGATTCAAGGAAATCAATGACACCCTCGGGCATAAAACCGGTGATGCCTTGTTAAAACAAATTGGCCCGCGGTTGACGGCAGAAATGCTGGATGTGCAGGGCATGGTGGCGCGTTTGGGTGGCGATGAATTCGCTATATTTTTGCCGCGAATTCGCAGTCCCCATCAAGCGGTTATTATCGCGCACAGATTAACTGATGCATTAACGCTGGAGTTTGATCTGGAAGGATTTTGTACCGAAGTGTCAGTGAGTATCGGTATTGCGATTTCACCGACACAAGCCCAGGATCATCACACCTTGATGCGCTATGCCGATATTGCCATGTATCACGCCAAATCGCAGATGTTGGGTTATGCAATTTACAATACGGAAATTGATCCGCATTCGCAAAAACGTTTAACCATGATTGGCGAATTGGGGCGTGCGATTCGTGAAAATCAACTTTGTTTGCACTATCAACCCAAAGTGTTATTGCATGAAAAACGTTGTTACGGTTTTGAAGCATTGATTCGTTGGATGCATCCGGAATTGGGGTTTGTGCCGCCCAATGATTTTATTCCCATAGCTGAAATGACCAGTTTGATTCATCCATTAACAGCTTGGGTTGTAGAAAAAAGTATTGAGCAAGCGCGTCATTGGCATGAACAAGGATTGGATCTCACCATTGCAGTGAACTTATCTGCGCGTAATTTGATGGATGAAAATATTCCGAAAATGATTGCACGTTTATTGGAAAAATATCAGTTACCGGCGGATAGGCTGGAGTTGGAAATTACCGAAAGTTCTATCATGACTGACCCGACACGTGCATTGAGGATTCTGGATAATTTACATGCTTTGGGCGTGTTGTTGTCGATTGATGATTTTGGTACCGGCTATTCATCGCTCGCGTATTTGAAACGTTTGCCAGTACATACACTGAAAATTGATAATTCATTTGTACGCAATATGTTGGAAGATCGGCAGGATGAAATTATTGTGCATTCAACTATCAACCTGGCGCATAACCTGGGATTAAAAGTGGTGGCAGAGGGTGTGGAAAACGAAGCACTGCTGGAGTCCTTGAATAAAATGGGATGTGATGAAGCACAGGGATATTTTATCGGTCGTCCCATGCCGATTTTGAATCTCAACGAATGGTTGGTGGCAACCGATTGGTTCCCGGATTGAATCCACTGTTATTTCAGTATTCCCCTGCCTGCTTTCAAAAAACGACTCTGATCGAGTTCTGATCCCCCGTACGACTTTTAATCAACCGATGCTGGAGACAGATTTGCAGCTGCCAGTGTAAACTGTCGCCCTCATTTATCCCGCTAACTGGTAGAGCAAGATGATCGATAAAAAATTACTGAGTATTTTGGTTTGTCCTGTCAGCAAGGGCGAGCTGGAATACAAAGCGGACAAGCAGGAGCTCTGGTGTCGGGCCAGCGGTCTGGCTTATCCCATTCGCGATGATATTCCGGTAATGCTGGAATCCGAAGCAAGAGCTTTGACACGGGAAGAAATTGAGCAGTTACCTGCTTCGGCTATCGAACAAATCTAATTAGAGTTTGAGTAAACACTATGAAAAGCGCTGAAATTCGCAACGCCTTTTTGAAATATTTTGAGTCCAAAGGTCACACAATTGTCTCCAGTAGTTCACTGGTTCCGGGTGATGACCCCACCTTGTTGTTTACCAATGCGGGCATGAATCAGTTCAAGGATGTATTCCTCGGAGCGGATAAACGCAGTTACAAGCGCGCCACGACTTCACAAAAATGTGTACGTGCCGGTGGCAAACACAATGATTTGGAAAACGTGGGTTACACGGCGCGCCATCATACTTTTTTCGAGATGCTGGGTAATTTCAGTTTTGGTGATTATTTCAAGCGCGATGCAATCAAATTTGCATGGGAATTTTTAACTTCCAAAGACTGGCTGGCAATTCCTGCTGAAAAACTTTGGGTTACTGTCTACGCCTCAGATGATGAAGCGTTTGATATCTGGAATAAAGAAGTGGGCCTTGCACCTGATCGTATTATCCGTATCGGCGATAACAAAGGTGCGCCCTATGCATCAGACAATTTCTGGGCGATGGGTGACACAGGCCCTTGTGGTCCCTGCACTGAAATTTTTTATGATCATGGTGCCGATATCTGGGGTGGCTTGCCGGGTTCAGCGGAAGAAGACGGTGATCGTTATATCGAAATCTGGAACAACGTGTTTATGCAGTTTAATCGCACGGCCGATGGTGTTTTGCATCCCCTGCCTGCACCATCTGTTGATACCGGTATGGGGCTGGAGCGTATTTCAGCTGTGATGCAGCATGTACACTCCAACTATGAAATTGATTTGTTCCAACATTTGTTAAAAGCGGCTGCAGACGCAACCGGCAATCAGGATTTGGAAAACAAATCGCTGCGTGTTATTGCCGACCATATTCGTTCCTGTTCGTTTTTAATCAGCGATGGTGTGACACCTTCCAATGAAGGTCGTGGTTATGTTTTACGCCGTATTATTCGTCGCGCCATTCGCCATGGTAATCAGCTGGGTCAAAAGCAGCCTTTCTTTCATAAAATCGTAAAAGCACTTGCTGAAGTAATGGGTGATGCCTACCCGGAATTAATTAAAAATCAGGCACAAATCGAACGTGTATTGTTGCAGGAAGAAGAGCAATTTGAAAAAACGCTTGATAAGGGAATAGCTGTTCTTGAAGAGGCGTTGGCTAAAATATCAGGCAATGAAGTTCCAGGAAAAATTGTCTTTACTTTATATGATACCTATGGCTTTCCAGTTGATTTAACTAACGATATTGCACGTGAACGCGGCATGACAATTGATCTTGCCGGTTATGAAATTGCAATGGGTGAGCAGCGTGCACGTGCACGTGCTGCCGGGAAATTTAAAGTGGATTACACCGCTGCCGGTTTGGATTTACCTGCAACGGAATTTTTGGGATACACCCATCTACATAATCAAGGCAAAGTGCTGGTCTTGATTAAAGACGGCAAAAAAGTTGATCGTTTGGAAGCAGGCGATGAAGGTGCGTTGGTATTGGATAAAACGCCTTTCTATGCAGAATCCGGCGGTCAGGCGGGTGATTGTGGTTATATTGAATCGGGTAGTAACCGTATTGAAGTAGGTGATTGCCAAAAGCAGGGCGCAGCGCATTTACATCTGGTGAAAGTGCTGGAAGGTGCGATTTCTGTTGGCAATAATGTGACCGCACGAGTTGATAGCCATGTGCGTCAGGCGACAGCATTAAATCACTCGGCTACACATCTAATGCATGCTGCACTGCGTAAAATTTTGGGTGAACATGTTACTCAAAAAGGTTCGTTGGTTGATTCAGAACGTTTACGTTTTGATTTTTCACATTTTGAAGCTGTGACGCAAAATCAATTAAAAGAAATTGAGAGTCTGGTTAATCAGCAAATTCAAATCAACTCTGCAGTACAAACTGATTTGTGCGATATGAATGAAGCCAAATCCAAAGGTGCTATGGCACTTTTTGGTGAAAAATATGGTGACAGGGTTCGTGTGTTGACTATGGGTGAAGGCTTCTCTGTTGAGCTTTGTGGCGGTACTCATGTGCAACGTACGGGTGATATTGGTTTGTTTCGAATTATTTCCGAATCAGGTGTTGCAGCAGGTATTCGTCGCATAGAAGCCGTTACCGGACAACAGGCGTTGGCCCGTTTTGATTATGTTGAATCCTTGGTGGATGCAGCTGGTTTTGCGTTAAAAGCCAATCGCGATAATTTGCTGGAAAAATTGGAAGCCTTGGTTGCGCAAAATCGCAAACTGGAAAAAGATCTTGCCAGTTTGAAAACAAAATTAGCGAGCTCTTCCGGTGGGGATTTAACATCCCAGGCAAAAGATATTGGTGTCGGCAAATTATTGGTGTTGAATCTGGAGGGTGCTGACGCAAAATCCTTGCGTGATATTGCGGATCAATACAAGCAAAAACTGGGTTCGGCGATTGTATTGTTATCAACAATTGAAGATGGAAAAGTTTCTTTGGTTGCGAGTGTTACACAAGATCTCACCAACAAAGTTAAAGCGGGTGATTTGGTGGGGCATGTCGCCAAACAAATTGGTGGCAAAGGCGGTGGCCGTGCTGATATGGCTCAAGGTGGTGGTACAGATGTTAGCCAATTGAATCCGGCATTGGCATCAGTTGCTTCCTGGGTGGATTCGCAACTCGGTTAATTGCTGAACAAAAAAACATAAAGATGTGGATTTATGTGAATAATTAACAAGTTTTCGGGTTAACTTTTGTCGCAATCTAGTGTTTAATTGCAGCCCTTTTTTGTGATCGGGTTATTACTTCCCTGTGGTTTAAAGGTTGAGCTTAAATGAGTTTGTTGGTTCAAAAATACGGTGGCACTTCAGTAGGTTCTGTTGAACGAATCCAACAAGTTGCTGAGAAAGTTGCCAGCTTTCGTGCCCAAGGGCATGACATGGTGGTGGTGGTTTCTGCTATGAGCGGTGAAACCAATCGCCTGATTGCATTGGCAAAAGAAATTCAGGAAACTCCGGATCCACGCGAGTTGGATGTGTTGGTATCAACGGGTGAACAAGTCACCATCGCACTTCTGTGTATGGCACTGAAAAAGTGTGGCATTGAAGCTCGTTCTTATACCGGTGGTCAGGTGCGCATATTAACTGACAGTGCGTTCACCAAAGCACGCATCCAATCTATTGATGAGGCGAATATTCGTGCTGATCTCAAAGCCGGACGTGTGGTTGTGGTCGCCGGTTTTCAGGGCGTGGATGATCGGGGCAATATCACCACTCTGGGGCGCGGTGGCTCTGATACTACCGGCGTAGCATTGGCCGCCGCGTTGACGGCAGACGAATGCCAGATTTATACCGATGTTGATGGCGTTTATACAACCGACCCGCGTATTTGCGACAGAGCAAAACGTCTCGACAAAATTACATTTGAAGAAATGCTGGAAATGGCCAGTCAGGGCTCAAAAGTTTTGCAAATTCGCTCGGTTGAGTTTGCTGGAAAATATAAAGTGCCCCTGCGCGTATTACACAGTTTCAAAGAAGGTCCCGGAACTTTAATTACCCTCGATGAGGAAAGCTCGACTATGGAACAACCTATTGTTTCTGGTATCGCATTTAATCGCGATGAAGCCAAAATTACCCTGGCAGGAATTCCCGATACTCCCGGTGTCGCTGCACGTATATTGGCACCGGTTGGCGATGCCAACATTGAAGTGGATGTAATCGTTCAAAACGTATCGGCTGATGGCACTACGGATTTAACATTCACTGTGCATAAAAATGATATGAATAAAGCGGTTGCTGTGTTACAAAACGTGGCTAAAGAGTTAGGTGCCCGTGAAGTTCGCAGTGACGATAAAATTGCAAAAGTTTCGATAGTGGGTGTTGGTATGCGATCTCACGCAGGTGTGGCGTCGCGTATGTTTACGGCATTGGCTGCAGACAATATCAACATTCAGATGATAACCACCTCTGAAATCAAAATTTCGGTGATTATCGACGAGCGTTACTTGGAGCTGGCTGTGAGAAGTCTTCACACCGCTTTTGGATTGGATGCCGAACCATCAGAGGGCAGAGTGAGGGGCTAGGCCCTGAAAGCTGGAGGTTGAGTAAAGGTCTATTGGCTGGAAACAGCTGTAACAATAACCACAAGTGTTTGTTTTTGCTCCCTTTCGTAAAAAGTAGTCGATACTTGGTTTTGGGCAATCAGTTGTCAGAGACGCGACAGGGTTTCAAAAAGGGGCGATGGTGGCAATGGTTGTCTAAGTCGTGCTCTTACAGGATGAGTGAAGGAGATTAAAAATGTTGATATTAACTCGCCGTATTGGTGAATCTTTGATGATTGGTGACGAAGTCACTGTAACTGTTTTGGGTGTTAAGGGTAATCAGGTTCGTATTGGCGTAAATGCTCCAAAAGATGTAGCGGTTCACCGCGAGGAGATTTACCAGCGAATCCAGCGCGAGAAGAATGGTCAAGACTCACAGGAAGGCTAGTTGCCTGGTGAGTTCAGAAGCAACGCGACGCAGGAGTAATCTTCGTCGCGTTGTTGTTTTTTGTTATTGAAAAATAATTTGCATGTTTGAATAGAATTTTCTTTGGATTTTTTATTCTTGATGGTGTGAATTATTCCGCGGATTGCTTTTTCTGTTGTAAATCACAAGTTGTTTGTAAATCACAATGCTTTGATTTTCAAATAGATATGGTATGATGCGCGCCTCGTACGGAGAGGTGGCCGAGAGGCCGAAGGCGCTCCCCTGCTAAGGGAGTATACCCCATAAGGGTATCGGGGGTTCGAATCCCCCCTTCTCCGCCATCAGTAAAATAAAAAGCCCGATCAATTTTGATTGGGCTTTTTATTTTCTAATGTTGATTTTAAATTCATTTGATTTTGCTTTTCTTCTATTGGAGCCAATAATAGAGTCTGGTAGGTATAGGTTATGAATTTCCATCAGTTACTGATGTCTGATTGATAATCTTTTTGAAAAATATCAGGAGAAAAACGTGCACGAAAGATTAAAACATCGATTGTTGGGTGCAACAATTTTGATTGCGCTGGGTGTTTTGCTATTACCTGGTTTTTTTCGTGATAAAGAAGCCTATACCGTTAACACGGATTCGCAAATCCCTGCAAAGCCTAGCATTACCGCGGTAGATTTTGACGGGCCAACACCTGTTGAAAATATTGAGCCCGCGGAAGATCCCGCCACTATGTTTGTGCCTGATGAATTGCCAGTTGAAGTGGTTACGAGTTCGATGGCTTCATCGGCAGCGACGGTGGCAGATTTGCCTGATGCATGGGTGGTTCAGGTTGGAAGTTTCGGTCAAAAAGAGGCTGCAGAAAAATTATTGAAAACCTTGCAGTCAGAAGGGCACAAGGCCTATCTGCGCAGTGTGATCACTGATAAAGGAACCATGCACCGATTATTCGTTGGTCCCAAGATAGATAAAGAAGATGCAATAAAAACCAAATCCATAATCGATAAACAACTAAGAGTTGATGCCAGAATTTATCCCTATAAGCCCTAAAACTCTCAGTCTCTGTTAGAATGCGCGCCTGTCGTTGACCTGACCTCAACAAAGAATTCCGGAGCTGCTATTAGATGAATTGGGCCGATTGGGTCATTGTAGGAATCTTGCTAGTGTCCTGCCTGTTTGGGTTGATTCGCGGTTTAATGCGGGAAGCGCTTTCTCTGGCGATATGGATTATTGCAGCCCTTTGTGCCCGAATTTTTCTTGGTTCTGTAGAACCCCTGTTGGTTTCAGTTATTGACAATCCTTCCGTAAGAACACTTTCAGCTATTTTAATTATTTTTATTTCAGTACTGATACTCGGCGCATTTATACAATACTTGATGGGTATTTTAATTAAATTTTCGGGATTATCTTTTCTTGATCGAACATTAGGTATTGTGTTCGGTGTTTTGAGAGGTTTGGTGATTATTATGTTGATACTGATAGTGTCGCCGAAATTAACCCAGATTCAGCAAAACCAATGGTGGCAGGAATCTTATTTAATTCCATTTTTTTTGCAATGGAGTGATGTTGCAGCATCAGTCTATAGTCAAGTTAGTCATTGGATTATTCAATTGTTTGGTGTCGCAGACCAACATTCGATTTAAAATATTGAGTGTTATTTTTTGCATGTTCTAAAGTCGGTGAGGCAAATTTTATGTGTGGCATTGTAGGTATTGTTGGTAAAAATGATGTCAATGTGCAGTTGTATGATGCACTGACAATTTTGCAACATCGCGGGCAAGATGCCGCCGGTATAGTGACGTGTGAAAATGGTCGGATGGTTCAGCAAAAAGCCAATGGTCTGGTGCAGGATGTTTTCAGAACTCGTCACATGCAACGTCTGCTGGGTAATTTGGGAATAGGGCATGTGCGTTATCCAACAGCGGGCAGTTCAGGCCCGGCATTGGCGCAACCTTTTTATGTTAATTCCCCTTATGGAATTGCCCTGGCGCATAACGGAAATTTGACTAACGCAGCAAAGTTGAGTGAAGAAGTTTTTAAAACTGATTTGCGGCACGTTAATACGGATTCTGATTCAGAAGTTTTACTCAATGTATTTGCACATGAGTTGCAATTGCAAGGTAAATTGAATCCTACCGCGGATGATATTTTTGCTGCAGTCAGCGGCGTGCATAATCGTGTTAGCGGTGGTTATGCGGTTGTTTCCCTGATTGCCAATTATGGATTGGTCGCATTCCGTGATCCCAATGGTATTCGTCCTCTGGTTTACGGCAGTCGGGAAACAGATGATGGCACTGAATATATGGTGGCATCAGAAAGTGTGGCACTGGATGTATTGGGCTTTCAGTTAATTGATGATGTTGCGCCGGGCGAAGCAATTTATATTACTGAAGAGGGTGATCTGCATCGTCGCCAATGCGCAAAATATTCGCGTTTGACGCCCTGTATTTTCGAGCATGTTTATTTTGCTCGTCCTGATTCAATGATGGATGGTGTTTCGGTTTATCGTGCACGTTTGCGTCAGGGTGAAAAACTGGCAGAAAAAATTATGCGGGAAAGACCGGATCACGATATTGATGTGGTTGTTCCGATTCCGGATTCAAGTCGTGTTGCGGGCCAGGCATTGGCGCAAAAAATGGGTGTGAATTTTCGTGAAGGGCTGGTAAAAAACCGTTACATCGGCCGCACATTTATTATGCCGGGTCAACAGCAACGTAAAAAATCTGTTCGCCAGAAATTAAATGCAATTGAACTGGAATTTAAAGGCAAGGTTGTCTTGTTGGTGGATGATTCAATCGTGCGCGGTACTACTTGTCAGCAAATTATCCAAATGGCTCGTGATGCAGGTGCAAAAAAAGTTTATTTTGCTTCCGCAGCACCTGCAGTTAAATTTCCGAATGTCTATGGAATTGATATGCCGACCTCAACCGAGTTAATTGCTCATGGCCGTACGCATGATGAAATTTGCCGTGAAATTGGCGCTGATTGGTTAATTTATCAAGATCTGGAAGATTTAATCGCTGCATCAGCTGAAGGTAATAAAAAAATTACCCAATTTGATTGTGCCGTATTTACGGGTGAATATTGTACCGGCGATGTGACGCAGGAATATTTGGAAAGACTGGCGGCAGCAAGAAGTGATGAGGCCAAATCAGGTAAAAAATCCAGCAAACAAATGGAATTGCCGATTGGTTTACATAACGGGAATACTTAATCAGGAGCTTTGTCTTGAATCAATTTGATGAAGATATTTTTAGCGAGTTGGGAATTGATACTTTGGCTGTGCGGGCAGGGCAAGTACGTTCTGCAGAAGGTGAACACAGCGAAGCATTATTTCTGACATCAAGCTATGTGTTTGGCAGTGCACAGGAAGCTGCAGATCGTTTTTCCGGCGCGCAGCCGGGAAATGTTTATTCGCGTTATACCAACCCGACTGTACGTATGTTTGAAGAGCGCATTGCGGCACTTGAAGGTGCTGAGTCTGCTGTTGCTACTTCATCGGGAATGGCCGCGATTTTGTGTACTTGCATTGCCTTGTTGCAATCGGGCGATCACATTTTATGTTCACGCAGTGTATTTGGTACAACGACGGTTTTGCTGACGAAATATTTGGCGAAATTCGGTGTCAGTACAACCTTTGTTAATCCTACCGATTATGTTGCATGGGAATCCGGTTTTACTGCAAAAACAAAATTGGTTTTTGTTGAAACACCATCCAATCCTTTGTCCGATATTATTGATATCCAACGCTTGGCTGATATCACACACAAATACAATGCACTGTTGGTTGTAGACAATTGTTTTTGCACACCGGCATTACAAAAGCCATTAAATTTTGGTGCTGATTTAATTGTGCATTCAGCAACAAAATATATTGATGGGCAAGGGCGTTGTTTGGGCGGTGTTGTTGCAGGGCCCAAACAATATATCGATGAGGTTTTGGGATTTATTCGCAGCGCAGGGCCGACTCTGAGTCCGTTTAATGCATGGGTATTTTTAAAAGGGTTGGAAACTTTGCGTTTGCGTATGGAGGCGCATTCACGTAGCGCTTTGGAATTGGCGCAATGGTTAAAGGCTCATCCAGCGGTTGAAAAAGTTTTCTATGGTGGATTGTCTGATCATCCGGGACATGCGTTGGCTGCGAAACAACAAACCGCTTTTGGTGGAGTTTTGTCTTTTAGAGTAAAGGGTAATCGCGAGCAAGCCTGGTCAGTGATTGACGCCACAAAGATCATGTCCCTCACTGCCAATTTGGGCGATGCCAAAACTACAATTGTTCATCCTGCAACCACAACACATGGCCGCTTGACGCCGGAACAAAAAGCAGAAGCAGGTATCACAGAAAACTTGATTCGTATTGCAGTGGGATTGGAAGATATTGTGGATTTGAAGGCGGATTTGCAAAGAGGTTTGAGTCAGCTAAAAAGCTGATTTAGATCTTGTTCTCAGCGGAAGAGATTGGTAAAGTGCCCACCTCTTCAGGACTATAGCTCAGTTGGTTAGAGCACCACCTTGACATGGTGGGGGTCGCTGGTTCGAGTCCAGTTAGTCCTACCAAATTTGGTTTCAAAAAAAGCACTTGATGGTGCTTTTTTTTCGTCTGGAAAAAACGGAAAATTTTATTCGTGTAAAACGTTTGAATAAAAATCTTTTGTGCGAAAGTATTTGATGACGTTCAAATAAATCCGGCGATGTTATTTTAATTTTTCAGTGATGCAGTCTGTTGAGGTCAGCAAAATGGTGAATGGGCAAAGATCTCGAAAATAAATAACCTTGCACCAGATCAACTCCCAGACTGCGCAACACAGCCATTTCCGCATTGGTTTCCACACCCTCGGCAATTAACAGATGATTGCCTCGTTTGCTAAAAGCAACCAATGCTGCCGTTAATGCCTGTTTTTGTTCGTTTTGATCTATATCGCGAATCAAACTGATATCCAATTTAATAATTTCCGGTTTGAGTAACAGTATATGGCGAAAACTGGCGTAACCGGCACCGGTATCATCCACTGCCAATCGCATACCTCGTTTTCGCAAGGGATCGATTGCTAATTGTATTTCCTGATAATCCTGAACTATGACGTGCTCCGTTATTTCCAATACGTAGCGGCTTAAATCTTCATAAGGTGCAAATAATTCCAGCAATGCACCGCTTAAAATTAATTCGGGCGTTGCATTTAAATTAATAATCAGCGATTTTGAAAACGATTTTCCATCTTCCAGTGCACATGCCATCACTTGAACACCCAGCTTGCTACCAAGACCTAGTGCATCAGCCTGTTCAAAAATTTTGTCCGGAGTACATTGGAAATTATTGAAACGGGTGAGAGCCTCATAACCCCAAAGCTTGTTGTCTTTGATATGAAATATAGGCTGGAAAACGGCATGATAAGCCTGTTCGTCCATAAGATTTTCTATCTGTGTGCGTTTGCTTTCTACTTCTTTGAAATCTTTTTTACTATTTTCAATCAACGATGCTGTAATATCCGCGAATACTCTAATGAGTGAATGGTCGCGTTCATTTAAATCGGTTCTGGCGTGCCGGCTAAAAGTACAGTAGGTGCCAAATAACTCTCCGTTACTTAAATAAATTGGCACGCTCAGGTGCCCGCCAACTGGAACCAATTTTGTTGCTGCCAACTCACAGGCTGCTTCCAGTAGCTGGGCGTCAGTAATTAACTCCGGTAATCGCCCATCTACCACACGTTGGCAATAGCTTTCGTTTAGCGGATCACTCCCTCCTACTTGAATAATATCGACTCCCTTTGCATTATCGATATATTTAAATAAACGTCTGCCATTAATAAAGTGCGAAACAAAAGCCACTTCCATGTCCAATCGCACGCGAAGTGAATGCAACATTTGTTTGATTAAAAAATCGAAACTTTCATCAAGTGAAGAATCAGTATGAGTGTCCGTTTCAGCAACGGAAAAATCAAAAGGCAGAGGCGCATTATTCGACGATATAGCCATAAATCACTCCAATGTCTCTCGATTAATTGAGGGATATTTACGGATAACGTATTCCGATTGATAAGTATGGAAATAAAAATCAGTTATGCAAAGAAAATGGGCTGCAAAGGTTAAAAAAATTTAGCAAAACACACTACATAGAGTTTCATATCACTGATTTAGGAGTACTGGATGTGGTTTTATGTGAAAACTATAGATTTATTTTCAAATAGTAATTTTGATGCCATTTTATTTAATTTCATACGATGAACATCTTACTCATTATTTTATTGGCAGCTCGTAATCATGTCCAAACTCTGTTGTTTTAAACAATCTAAACGAAACAGAATCGAGATTCAGGAAAGGAAATGAATTTTTGTACTCGCTAACCTGATCTTCAAATGCCTTTATGCCATCAGAATGATAGCGCCATAAAGTTGGCTCATATGCACAGTCCAAAAAGAAATTTCCAATAAAAACAGACTCATTTTTTT
>CAMLML010000036.1 GCA_946481095.1 uncultured Cellvibrio sp. | reverse complement strand
GGGAGGGGACTGGCTCCTCCCTTTGAAAAAGGGAGGCGGGGGAGGGATTTAAGATCCCGAACATTACAACCATTCTAAATCCCCCCTAACCCCCCTTTTTCAAAGTGGGGAACTGTTCCTCCCCCTTGCCAAGGGGGAGGTTAGGAGGGGGTGAAGATTTAAGATTTCTTACTAAAACTAAAAATTTTGTCCTTCATATCCAATACTTTTCCAATATTGCTGCCCAGCTTGAGCATGGAACCCAAATGGCTCTTGTCCAGGCGTTGCACTTCTTCTGTCCATACGGTCAACATTTCCATCATTTCATACATATCTTTCATGCGTTCCTGTGCGTATTCCTCTTCGGGATTTGCCGGTTTTTCCAATAAAAAATTACGCAGTGCAGACATGGTGGGATCCATTTCGCGTTTGCGTCTTTGTTGAATCAGGATTTTGGCTATGTCCCAAGCGCTGCCGGGTGCGGAATAAAACTCGCGGCGGTCACCGGGGAAATGCTGTAGTTTGATCAGCTCCCAGGACATCAGTTCTTTGAGGCCCATGCTGACGTTGGAGCGTGAAAAGTTTAGAGCTTCGCTGATGTCGTCGGCACAGAGGGATTCTTTGCTGAAGACCAGCAGCGCATAGATTTGCCCGACGGTACGGTTGATCCCCCAGCGGCTACCCATCTCACCGAAATGCAGGACACAGGATTGGATCATGGGGGTCATTTGAATAGTCATATTGGATTTCCTGTAATTTCAGTATATTCTGAAATTACAGAATAGTTTGATTTGTGTCAATAACAAGGTGAGTCTTATGTGTTCAGCGGCGTGGCGTAAATGGGTGATTCGGTGGCTCTACTTGATGGGGTTTGTTCATCTGTTGGGCGGTGTTGTGGTGACCTGGGCTGATGCAAATTGGTTTGCGGCTTATAACACTCAGGTTTTGACGGCATTGGATTTAACCAGCAGTGCAGAATTGCAAATCTGGTGGCTGTCAATTTTCGGTGCGACCTTGCAAGCCTTTGCAATTCTGTTTATTGGATTGGTTCACCTGGGTAATAAATTCAAATTACAGAATGTGTGGTTGTGTTTAATTCTAGCGATACTGGTGTGGGCGCCGCAGGATATTTATTTTTCTGCGATAAAAAACGTATGGATAAATGTCTGGGCGGATGCGCTGGCGCTGGTGAGTTTGTTACCTGCTTTGATTTATTGTTATTGGTGTGATGCAAGGGGTGTTATGAAAGGAATTAATGCTATTGCAGACACGCCGTAACAAATTGCAGGAGCAATTTGCACAAGGCTTTGCCCGAAGGGGAAGTTACAGGGATGTAACTTATGAGCACATCCCTGTGGACTCGACAAAAAAATCCCTTTTTTTGACGGTCTGCAATAGCATCAATTCCTTTCTCTGAGATAAGTGGAAAAATTTATGCAATCAACAATTTTTTCTCCGACAGCATTAACGATTTTGTTAACCGGCGCGACCGGGTTTATCGGGCAATCGCTGGTGCCTTTGTTGTTGTCTCAAGGTCACAAAATTATTATTTGGTCACGTTCGCCGCAAAAAGCCAAAGCACAATTTGGTTTTGCAGTGGAAGCGGTTGCGGATTTGCAGGAAATAGCGGATCAGGACATTCATCTGGTGATTAATTTGGCGGGCGCCAGAATTTTAGGTATGCCCTGGACTGAATCGCGTAGAAAGACTTTGTATAACAGCCGTGTTGATCTAACCAAAACATTGGTTGATTGGATTAAATCCCGTTCACAAAAACCTTCTTTATTTTTATCGGCATCGGCCATTGGTTATTACGGCATACAAGCGCAATCCGATAAAACCGAATGGACTGAAGAGCAGCCACCGCAATCGATTTTTATGTCACAGTTGTGTCAGGATTGGGAAGCCGTAGCTAAAAATTTAAGCGAGCAAGTGCCAGTGGTTGCTATGCGTTTTGGTGTGGTGCTGGGGCACGGCGGTGCTTTACCTTTGATGTTGCTGCCGATTAAATCCGGATTGGGCGGGCGCTTGGGTTCGGGCGAGCAGGTGATGTCCTGGATTCATTTGCAGGATTTATTTGCGGCTATGGCACATATTTGTCATAGGCATTTTTCTGGTGAACATCTGCGCACAGAATTTACTGCAATTAATTTCACATCACCACAACCCGTTACTCAAACTGAGTTTAGTAAAACAGCAGCGCGTCTATTGCGTCGCCCCTGGTGGTTAGCGACACCGGCATTTAGTATGAAATTGCTCGGCGAACAATCGGATTTGCTGTTAGAGGGGCAGCGAGTTGTGCCGTTTGAATTAATGAAATCCGGATTTGAATTTTCTTATCCGACTATAGAACTTGCATTGACGGATCTTTTACAGAAATGAAAAACGTCGAAGACATATTACGTGAAGATCAAGTGATTCTGTTCGATGGTGTTTGTCGATTATGTAACGGTTGGGCAAAATGGATTATGAAAGTCGATAAATCCTATCAGCTTAAGTTGTGCTCTGTGCAATCGAAAACCGGTCAGGCTTTGTTGAAGCATTTGGGGTATCCCACTGATAGGTTTGATACCATGCTGGTTATTGCGAATGGACAAGTGTATGAAAAAGGTGATGCGTTTTTTTCTATAATGAAAAAATTAGGTTTTCCCTATCGTTTGCTTTTGATTGGAAGATGGGTTCCGAAATTTATCCGCGATTGGTTATATGATCGTATTGCACAAAATCGATATCGCTGGTTTGGTCAATATGATGTTTGCTCAATTGATTTTGCAATAGATGAAAAACGATTTTTGTCGTGATTGTTTTTAAAGTGAATAAGGGTCAAGCCAGAGGCTTTTGTCATTAACCGGTGTCAATTTGGGAAGTGATGGATTGTTTAATGGAATGATGATCCGGTTTTTTAAATTGGCCTGTTGGAATGCAGCTTTTACTGTTGGATCATTCATAAAATATGCTTCAAAACTTCCATCTTCGATTGCAAGTCGTAGACCGCGTTCAATATTTTTAGCCAGTTCCGTATTTGATTTACTAACGAAAAAATAAAAAGGATTGGTGTAGGAAAGTAATAGATTTTTCTCTACATCCAAATCCAGTTTTGAATAGCGTTGTATTTCTGACCAGGGTTCATGCGCGCCGCGAGGAAAGCCATCAAATCTGTCGCCATCCAACATAAAAAACAGGCTTTCATATTTCACTACTTTGACAACGTTCAGTCCATTCGCTGTTAATACGCTGGTGTCTGCCCAAAAGCGACCTTGTCCTAATGAAACCTTGCGTAAATCTTCAATTGTGTGAATGCCGTTGAACTTGTGTTGGGTTCCTTTTTTAATCATCAAGACGCGATAACCCAGTAGTCCTTTAAAAATACAAATGCGGATAGGCATCAATCGTTCTTCGTATTCATTGGTTGTTGCATACCAGACGATATCCAGTTGTCCATCTTCAATCATCTGAATCTGACGGGCTTCGCTATCGACGGTTTGTTCTTCCCATTCATATTTCTCGGGTATTTTACTGAGGGCGACTTTCAATAAGCCTTTCGCGTAACCATGTATACCGCCATCACCCGACACCATGCGTAAAGGTTTGGCTTGCCCGTTGGCAGAGAACAATATCAGGCAAGTAAGCAAGCCAGTAGGCAGACGTAACAGGTTCGACAAGAAGGCAAGCATGTGTGAAAGAGTCCTTATTATTAAGTTCTTTAACTCTAGCAGTAGTTTGCAAAATGATTGGAAGCATAAAAAACCGCCGCACCCTTGAGGTTTCCAAATGGATAGGTGCGGCGGTAAAAATAACTCATTGAGGGATTTGTCGTGTGGCTGACAAAACAAATATCAATGAGTGTAGGAAGCAGGTGTGCAAGCACACCCCAACACGTTCAAACCACTGAGTGGTGTTCAGTGATCTGAGCTGCTAATGACTTAACGCCATCAGCAACAGTGACTGCACAACCTCAATCCTTGTCCCTGGCAGTGCTTGTCTGACTGTTCAACATAGCAGGCTTCTCATAAGTGAAGGGCTGCAATAATTCATCCGGTTTACCTTTACAGGCTTTTGCCAACAGCTCCCGGCGCTGGGCGAGTAATAAGCCTACAGCTTCACTATGCTTCTCGTCTATCCCGGGAATGTGTTCTTCTATTAATTGGGTGATATTGGCGGCCAATTCCAAATATTTGTCATGTTCCTCAGCAACTTTTCTATCTTCAAACATACTGCCATCCCGATCACAAAGCCATACGGCGACTACTGACATACTCAAACCTCATTCTGATACTGTTTTTATATACAGTATTGTTTGGAGCAAGGAATGTCAACCTGATTTTTCGATGGTTTGGAAATATGGCGGCTTGAGGTGATAATGCGGCCTCATTTTTATCAACAGGATTTCTTGTGTCTGATCAACAGCCCGGTATCGAAAAACCGTCCAAACCACGGAGCATGTTGCGCTCCAGTTTGCTGACCGGCTCAATGACCATGATGTCGCGTGTATTAGGTTTGATTCGCGACATAGTTCTGGCAAATGTGTTGGGTGCCGGTGGTGCCATGGATGTGTTTGCGATTGCACAAAAAATCCCGAATTTTTTTCGTCGATTATTTGCTGAAGGCGCTTTTTCGCAAGCATTTATTCCGGTGTTGGCGGAGTATCGCGAGAAGGGATCAAGTGCAGCAGTGAAAGAATTGGTTGATAAAGTCGCGGGCAGTTTAGGTTCCATATTATTGATCTTTACTCTTCTGGGAGTTGCCGGTGCGTTTATTATTGCGATTGTTTTTGCTCCCGGTTATTACGCCACACCTGAAAAATTTTCTTTCTTGATCGATTTAATACAAATTACCTTTCCTTATTTAATGTTGATTTCACTTACCGGTTTTGCGGGGGCGATTCTCAACAGTTATGACCGCTTCGCGATTCCTGCGGTTACGCCAATTTTTTTGAATATTTTTATGATCGCTGCCGCATTATTATTTG
Source organism: uncultured Cellvibrio sp. (assembly GCA_946481095.1). Next base: position 36,392 of record CAMLML010000036.1, on the reverse strand, counting down.
CGGACAGTTTTTCCAGTCCGGCTTACGCCTTGGCATGGAGTATTGTGGCGGCAGGATTATTTTCTTTGTTATTCCAGATGCCGTTTTTGTATCAAATACAAATGCTGCCATCACCTAAATGGGACTGGTCTCACCCTGGGGTTAAACGCATTTTGGTATTGATGGCACCTGCATTATTCGGTGTTTCTGTCAGTCAATTAAATTTGTTGGCAGACAGTATCATCGCGACTTTTTTAGTTGAAGGTAGTCCGAGTTGGTTGTTTTATTCTGATCGTTTGGTGGAATTGCCTTTGGGTGTTTTTGGCGTGGCAATTGCGACTGTGATTATGCCGGGACTGTCGCGACAAAATGCCGCGCAATCCACGGAAAAGTTCAGCCAGACTTTGGATTGGGCAATTCGTTTTGTGGTGCTGATTGCATTGCCTGCAACATTGGCTTTAATTATTTTGTCCGAGCCAATTTTAGCCACACTTTTTTATCATCAGGGCGGTGAAATGGAAGCGTCCGACATACTTATGTCAACTTATAGTTTGCGCGCTTACGCTCTGGGATTATTTGCGTTTATGTTAATCAAAGTGCTGGTTCCCGGTTATTTTGCGCGGCAGGATATGAAAACACCGGTGCGAATTGGCGTAATTTCAATTGGTGCCAATATATTAATGAAGCCTTTTTTTGTTATTCCCCTGGTATTTTTATGGGAGTTGGGGCATGTCGGGCTTGCGCTGACAACTGCTCTGGCTGCCTATATAAATGCTTTCCTGTTGTATCGCGGGTTGCGTAAACAATCCATCTACACACCCTCAACAGTTTGGCCCGGGCTGTGGTTGAAATATGGATTATCCAATCTGTTAATGGTGCTTGTCCTATCAGGGTTGATTCATTATTGGGATCAATGGCTCGAGTGGGGTACTTTTGATCGTGTCCTGCGTTTGGCGGTGGTTTGTATCGCTGGATTGTGCAGTTATCTTGTCTGTCTGTGGGTGATGGGGATTCGATTGAAGGATTTCAGGCATCATCATTAACAGGTGAGCTATGCAGTCAGCTCCTATATACTGGCCGGCCTTGTAAAAAGACGGGTTTGAGGTCAGGTTTAGCGTGGAATCCAAAGTTCGGTCGTTTATTCGCGGCGCACATAATTTGCGGTCATGGCACAAAGGCTGTGTAGCGACTTTGGGTTCGTTTGATGGTGTGCATCTTGGGCATCAAGCCATATTGCAGCAGTTGGTGCGATTGGCGACACAAACCCGGCTGCCTTCGCTGGTCATTATTTTCGAACCCCAGCCACAAGAATTTTTTCAGGGTGATAAAGCACCTGCACGTTTAATGCGTTTGCGCGAAAAAATTCAGGCATTGTTATCTGTTGGTGTGGATCGCGTTTTATGTTTGTCATTCAATGAATATCTGCGAGGTCTATCGGCAAATGATTTTATTGAACAAGTGTTAATTCAGGGAGTCGATGTTAAACATTTGGTAATTGGCGATGATTTTCGTTTTGGTTGTGATCGTCGCGGTGATTTCGCATTATTGAAACAAGTTGGCAATCAAAAAGGATTTTCTGTCACTGATACAGTGACTTTGGAAATGCAGGGTGAAAGAGTTAGTAGCACACGTGTTCGCCAATGTTTGGAAGCAGGTGATTTCGCAGCTGCCGAAATTTTATTAGGCAAGCCATACAGTATCAGCGGACGAATCGTTTATGGGCAACAGTTGGGACGTCAACTGGGCGTACCAACAGCAAATGTACATTTGCGCCGCTATCGCTCGCCTTTGCAGGGGGTGTTCGCAGTGACTGCGCAGGTTGAAGGAAAAGTGATTAAAGGCGTTGCCAATATAGGTGTGCGCCCTACAGTGAATGGCGACAAAAAATTATTATTGGAAGTTCACTTGTTTGATTTTTCCGAAAAGATTTATGGAAAGATGATTAATGTGATCTTCCATAAAAAACTACGCAGCGAGAAAAAATTTGCATCATTGGATGAATTGCAAACGCAATTGCAAAAGGATATTGATGAGGCGAAAGAGTTTTTTACATGTAACTTGCCCTCACCCTAGCCCTCTCCCGGAGGGAGAGGGGATTTGATCACTCTGTAGTGGGTTAAGCGGGGAGTCTGTCCCCTCTCCCTCCGGGAGAGGGTTAGGGTGAGGGCCGCTTGAAAATATTTTTTAATCTTTGACCAAAAAAACTATGACCGATTACAAATCAACACTGAATCTCCCCGTTACTGATTTCGCGATGAAAGCGAACCTCGCGCAGCGCGAACCGGAAATGCTGAAGGCCTGGCAAGCGAATAAGATCTATGAACAAATTCGCACAGCTCGCAAAGGTCGTGAGCAATTTATTTTGCATGACGGCCCACCCTATGCAAACGGCGATATTCATATCGGTCATGCCGTTAATAAAATTTTGAAAGACATAATCGTCAAAAGCAAAACCATGAGTGGTTTTGATGCGCCCTATGTGCCAGGTTGGGACTGTCACGGTTTGCCTATCGAACATAATGTCGAGAAAAAAATCGGCAAAGCGGGCGATAAAGTGGATGTAAAAACTTTCCGCCAAAAATGTCGTGAATATGCTGCCAAACAAGTTGAAGGGCAAAAGGCCGATTTTATTCGTTTGGGTGTCTTGGGTGATTGGGATAATCCTTATCTCACCATGGATTACAAATTCGAAGCCGATATTATTCGTTCACTCGGCAAAATTGCCGAAAATGGCCATTTGCATCGCGGCTTCAAACCGGTTTATTGGAGTGTTGTCGGTGGTTCTGCGCTCGCTGAAGCAGAAGTGGAATATCAGGATAAAACGTCATTCTCGATTGACGTGAAATTTGCCTTTGTTGGTCAGGATGCAATTGCGAAAAAAATTGTTGATCTGAAAGGCAGCGGAAAAATTTCCCTGGTAATTTGGACTACCACACCCTGGACATTGCCAGCTAACCAAGCTGTGTCGGCCAATGCAGATGTGGATTATATACTGGTACAAATTGGTGATGAACGTCTATTGCTCGCCGAAGCATTGCTGGAATCAGTTGTTGCACGCGCAAAAATTGAATCGCATCAAATTGTGGGTTCAGTAAAAGGTGCGGTGCTGGAAAATTTATTATTGCAACATCCATTCTATTCACGCCAGGTTCCAATTTTATTAGGAGATCACGTCACCACCGATGCGGGTACAGGTTTTGTGCATACAGCGCCCGATCATGGCGCTGACGACTTTGCGATCAGTGCGAAATATGGAATCGGCACACTCAATTACATTGACGACAACGGTAACTATCGCCCGAATGTTGAGATTTTCGCAGGCGATCATGTTTATAAAGTCGATGAAAAAGTTATTGCGTTATTAATCGAAAAAAATGCCTTGTTGGCGCAAGGCAAAATTACTCACAGTTTCCCGCATTGCTGGCGCACCAAAACGCCGTTGATTTTCCGTGCGACGCCGCAATGGTTTATCAGTATGAGCAAAAATAATTTGCGCGATCAGGTTGCGCAAGCGGTCGAGAATGTTGAGTGGATTCCGGATTGGGGCAAGGCGCGCATCGATGCAATGTTGGCGTCGTCACCGGATTGGTGTATTTCACGTCAGCGCACCTGGGGTGTGCCGATTGCATTATTTGTTCACAAACAAACGCAAGAGTTGCATCCGGAAACACCGCGTTTAATTGAAGCAGTGGCCGAAAAAGTTGAGCAAGATGGAATGGATGCCTGGTTTGATTTGGATGCAAAAGAATTGCTGGGTGCTGATGCCGATACTTATCAAAAAGTAACTGACACTTTGGATGTGTGGTTTGATTCCGGTGTGACTCATTATGCAGTTTTAGCACAACGCGCAGGTTTGCGTTTCCCTGCCGATTTGTATCTTGAAGGTTCAGATCAGCATCGCGGTTGGTTCCAATCCTCGTTGAAAACCTCCATGGCGATGCATGCAGTTCCACCGTATAAAACTGTGTTGACTCACGGTTTTACGGTAGATGCGAATGGCAACAAAATGTCCAAATCATTGGGCAATGTGGTGCCGCCACAAAAAGTCATGAATGATTTGGGTGCGGATGTACTGCGTTTGTGGATCGCGGCTACGGATTTCAGCAACGATATGCGCGTGTCCGATGAAATCTTAAAACGCACCGCCGATTCTTATCGTCGCATTCGTAATACCGCACGTTTTATTTTGTCGAATCTGGTGGGCTTTAATCCTGAAGCTGATTTGGTTGCTATGGATAAAATGGTGCAATTGGATCGCTGGATTGTTGGCCAAGCTGCGAAGTTACAAAATGAAATTATCGATGCTTACAATCAGTATCAATTCCATTTGATTTATCAAAAGCTGCACAATTTCTGTGTGGTGGAGTTAGGTGGTTTTTATCTCGATATTATTAAAGATCGTCAATACACAGTAAAAGCCAATGCGGTCGCGCGCCGTTCTGCGCAAACCGCTTTGTATTATGTGATTGAATCTTTGGTACGTTGGATCGCGCCAATTTTAAGTTTCACTGCCGATGAAATCTGGAAAGAAATTCCCGGTAAGCGCGAAGCCAATGTGTTTGTCGCTGAATGGTTTAGCTTGCCGGAGTTACCAAAGGATTCGTTATCGGATGATTATTGGGCGTTAATGGCTGAAGTGAAAACTGCGGTGAATAAAGTCATGGAAGAAAAACGCAGCGAAGGCGCCAAAGGTGGTTCGCTGGGTGCTGAAGTGACTTTATTCTGCGACGAAAAATTGCAATCAGAGTTAAGCAAGCTCGGTGATGAATTGCGTTTTGTGTTGATTACATCTGCTGCTACATTGCAACCCTTGAGTGCTGCACAAAATGCAGAAGAAACTGATGTGGCCGGATTAAAAGTATTTGTTAAACCCACTGAGCAAGTGAAATGCGAACGCTGTTGGCATCATCGTGCTGATGTGGGTGCAAACCCTGCGCATCCGACCATTTGTTTGCGTTGTGTAGAAAATGTGGATGGTGAGGGAGAAGTGAGAGAGTTTGCGTAATTCGTTCTTTCTTAAGGTGTAGGGTGGGCATAAAGCGTGCCCACCGTTAGTTCAGCGTGGGCACGCTTCGCTTTATGCCCACCCTACAAGAAAATTTAAAGAAAATTTTATGACACAAAAAATTTATCAAAAACCTTGGTTCTGGTATCTGACAGCCTTGATTGTGGTTCTGCTTGATCAAATCAGTAAACAATCTATTTTGGCCAATTTTTACGAAGGTGAAGTGTTAAATTTGACATCATTTTTTGATTTTACTTTGCGCTATAACTCTGGTGCTGCATTCAGTATTTTGGCAGAAGCGGGTGGTTGGCAGCGCTGGTTTTTTGGCGCTATAGCAGTGATTGCAAGTGTATTGTTGACAGTTTGGATTTATCGCACTGCAGCACAAAAACCATTGGAGGCCTTTGCTCTGGCTTTTATTTTGGGTGGAGCTTTGGGCAATCTTTATGATCGAATTTTATTGGGGCACGTAGTAGATTTTATTCAGGTGCATTATCAAAACACCCACTATTTTCCGGCATTTAATTTGGCTGACTCGGCGATTTTTTTAGGGGCTGCAATCTTAATTTTTGATATGTTGTTTGGTAAAGAGAAGAAATCTGATGCGTGATTTGGCTGTGGGCCCTGGTACTAAAGTGACTTTGCATTTTGCATTACGATTGCAAGATGGTGAGGTAATTGACTCGAATTTTGAACGTGATCCGGCAACATTTGTTGTAGGCGACGGTAATTTGCTTCCCGGTTTTGAAAAAGCTATTTTTGGTTTGACAGAAGGCGATAAAAAAACCCTGACAATTTCTCCTGAGCAAGGGTTCGGACAACGTAATCCCAATAATATGCAGGAGTTTGCACGCAGTGAGTTTTCTGCGGATATTGAATTGAGAGAGGGACTGGTATTGTCATTTACTGACGCACAAAAAACTGAGTTACCTGGCGTAGTGAGTCACTTTGATGAAAACGTGGTGATTGTTGATTTCAATCATCCACTCGCAGGCCGTGATATTGTGTTTGATGTTGCCATTCTGAAAATTGAACCGGTACAGGTGCATTAATCATGACGCAAATTAAATTAGCCAATCCGCGCGGTTTTTGTGCGGGCGTGGATCGTGCAATTGACATAGTGAATCGTGCATTGGATGTATTCGGTGCGCCAATTTATGTTCGCCATGAAGTTGTCCATAATAAATTTGTAGTGGAATCTTTGCGTGAGCGCGGTGCCGTTTTTGTGGATGAAGTGGATCAAGTTCCCGATGATGTGATTTTAATTTTCAGCGCACACGGTGTATCACAAGCAGTACGTAAAGAAGCAGAAGAGCGCGGCTTGCAAATTTTTGATGCAACTTGTCCGCTGGTAACAAAAGTACATATTGAAGTGACGCGCTACAGCCGTGAAGGGCGTGAATGTATTTTGATTGGCCACGAGGGACATCCTGAAGTTGAAGGCACTATGGGGCAATACAGTAATGCCAAGGGTGGTGAAATTTATTTGGTGGAAGATGAAGAGGATGTTGCAGCGTTAATCGTGAAAGATCCCGAGAATCTTGCTTATGTTACCCAAACGACTTTGTCGATGGATGATACGGCGAAAGTGATTGAAGCCTTGCGAAATAAATTTCCGAAAATTCAAGGCCCACGTAAAGATGATATTTGTTACGCGACAACCAATCGACAAGATGCAGTGCGTACTTTGGCTCTGGAATGTGATTTGGTGTTGGTCGTTGGCTCACCGAACTCATCCAATTCAAATCGTTTGCGAGAGCTTGCAGAGCGCTGTGGCACAGAGGCTTACCTGATTGATGGCGCGGAAGATATAAATCCGTCCTGGATTGCCAATAAACATTCTATTGGTATTACGGCTGGCGCATCAGCACCTGAAGTTTTGGTGAAGCAAGTCATTCAGCGCTTGCAGGAATTGGGTGCGACTGCCCCGCAGGAAATGCAGGGCATTCCGGAAAATATCAGTTTCTCATTACCAAAAGCGCTGAGGACTTAAGAGCAGCTTGTTTTGCTGATCCGGGCTCTGCCACCTCGAGCTAAAATAAGTTTGTATCCTGCTTTTCCGGCGCTGCAAATATTCAATGTTCCCGCTAAAAAAGAACCACCGGTTGATCCTTTTGCCTGACGACTTTCACCCGTTGCAATAAACGAAATGACTTTCATTGTTTTCGTGGTAGTTGTGATAGTGAGTTGTCCCAATTCTGGTTGTTCAAAAATAAGTTGTTCGTCGCTATCCCGTTTGCCGTTGTCATTATCGTCGATGAACAATTCCCATCCATGATGCCATTCGTCTTTGGCTCGCAAGACTGCGCGTTTGTGTTTCATGACAGCGAGAGTTCTGGTTGTTTGTATTGCAGTCAGTAAATTCTGCGTTGCTGTTTTCACTTTGTAGTCATATGCGACTTTGGTGATGGACGGCACACCTGCAAATAGAAGTATAGAAATAACTGCCAGACTGGTTAACAGTTCTATTAAACTGAAACCTTGATATCGATGGAAATAAGGCGTTTTTGAATTGCGGGTTGAAAAATCTGAAGTAAGCTTGTTGCTCATATATCCCTCCGTGGATAGTAAGTTGAAAATAATGTCGGCCTAGCCGTTCAGTCATCCATGCTTGCCAGTCATCGGCACCTACCGGCGACCTCGGCCAGCGCATGTTAACTTTAGATAACAGAAAAACTCAAGCGATTTGGGGCTTTCTACAAGAGAGATGATTTTATGACCACAAAAATCAAACCAACATCCGGATTTACCCTTATTGAATTGCTTATAGTAGTGGTAATTTTGGGGATAATGCTGGCCATGGCCGCGCCCAATTTTCAGGAGTGGAGTGCTAATAATAGAGCAACGGCTGTTCGTGAAGATTTGATGGCAACCCTGATGTTTGCACGTGCCGAAGCTGTTAAATCAGCGAATCCAGTTGGTGTTTGTGTATCAACTAATGGAACAAGTTGCGATGCTACGGCCACTGATTGGCGTCAGGGAATGATTGTTTATAAAGATTTAACCACAGATGAATTATTGCGAGTTGTTCCACGATATCCCGGACGCGATGAGCATGTGACAATTACGGCCAGTCAGGGCGCAACGACAGGAATCAAAAGCATCATCTTCAATCCCAGCGGGATGTCCACAACAGAAACAATTTTTTCAATTAAAACAGAAGGCTGTACAGGTACTCATGCCAGTCAGGTTACTGTCAAGTTATCCGGGTCTACATCAAAGTCTGCTGTGGGGTGCTAGATGAAAAGAATCAATAACAAAATACAAATTCAAAATCGGACTTTGTTTCGTGAGAAAGGTGTGGGGCTGATAGAAGTGTTGATTGCAATGCTTGTTTTTGGAACCGCATTGGTGACTTTGTCCGGTTTGCAAACCCGGTCATTACAGTTTAACCAGAGTGCCTATTTGCGTTCTCAGGCCAGTATGTTGGCTTACGATATTATTGATCGGATTCGGATTAACAGATTGCAATCGTCTCAGTACACAATTGATTTTGATAGTGCAAGTCCTACGGGTACAAGTTTCAGGGAGGAAGATTTGAAAGCGTGGCTCGCTGCAGTAAAAGCAAGTCTTCCAGATGGGGAAGCAAAAATTGATTGTGATAATTATGAGTGTAGTGTTGAAATTCGTTGGACTGAGCTGGGCGAGTCTGCGGGTGATGAAAATACAACGATAGAAGCTTTTGCCTATACCTCAAAAATATGAAAGGTAGTGAAATGAACAAGCAATCTGGATTGTCGTTAATTGAGTTGATGATTTCCATCACATTAGGGTTGATGTTGATGTTAGGTGTACTCAATGTATTTCTTGGAAGCAAGGGTGCTTTTGTGTCACAGCAAGCAATATCCCGTATCCAGGAGAGTGGACGGTTTGCAATTGACTATATGAATAAAGAAATTCGCATGGCAGGTTTTTTGGGATGTGCGAGTAATGTTGATGATTCAAAAATTATTACAACTCTGGGGTCGGCAACTGATTTTCGTTGGGACTATAAAACAATTGTAAAAGGTTATACCGCAGATGATGAAGCCGATCTTGATTTGGAAGATCTGGTTGAAGATACAGACGTACTTGAAGTGGTCAGTGGTAGTGGTAGTCAGGTATTGATAACAGGAGATACAACAATTGATTCAGTGACTACCACTCCTAGTGTGTGTGCATCAGGTGGATTATGTGCCGGTGATATTTTGGTGGCATCTAATTGCCAGAAGGCGCAGATTTTTCAGGCAACATCTGTAAGCGGTACCACCGAGTTGACCATTAATCATGCAGCGGGATCCACACCAGGTAATGCCACAACAGCTTGGACAGATAAGTTGTTTAGTGCAGGTGCAGAGGTTATTGAAATGCGTAAATTACTTTTCTATATCAAAAATAATACAGCGGGAATACCCAGTTTGTGGTTATGGGAAAACGGAGTGAGTACCGAGTTGGTTGAAGGTGTTGAAGATATGGATATTCAATATGGCATTGATACTGATAACAATAATGTTCCTGATGTATATGAAGTCGCTGCCGATGTGGATGATGCAGATTGGATTAATGTAAAAAGTGTGCATTTTGAATTATTGGTGAGAACCCCTGAAACAACGGTTTTACCTGAAGCCCAGGCTTATAGCTTTCCATTAGGCAGTGCCGCGGTAACGGCAGGCGATAGAGCAATGAGACAGGTTTTTGTCAGCACAGTTGCTGTTCGCAGCCGCTTGGAATAATTGGAGACTGTTATGAGAAATTTCCCAAAATCAAACAGGCAATCCCAGCAGGGAATGGTGCTGCTGGTTACCTTAATTATGGTTGGATTAATGAGTGTAATTGCTGTTTCCTCGATCCGTGGTAGCTCGATGCAAGAGGCTATGGCAGGTAATCTACATGATCGAAATTTGGCATTTCAGGCAGCTGAAGCCGGGTTGCGTTTTGCTGAAGAAGATATAGCCAAGAACGGTGCTGCGTACAAGTTTGATGAAACAGAAGACGGTTTGTATATGGATCAAAACAAACCTTTATCCTCTGAAGGGAGTATAAAAAATTGGACTGCCGAACAGTGGGAAGCTAATTCGATCCAGCTGGATGATGATGACTTGTCAGTTGAGTTCCCGGCGTATCCACAGTATGTGGTTGAGAAAATAGGTACTTTCACTGATTCCGGTGGGAGTTCCACTATCTATCGGATTACCAGCCGGGCTTTTGGCCTGACAGTAAATTCTGAAGCAATAGTGCAATCGACTTATGAAGTGGGTAATTCTGTTCCAGGGCCTTAATCAGGAAGCCGCTAAACCGGATTATGAAAGTTAATATTCTTCGACAGAAGAGGTAAAGAAAATGAAATCCTTGATTCAAAATATGACGAAATATATCAGCGTGTTTTTGCTGACTGCTTCAGGAATACCTTCATATGCACTTGATTTGGCTCAAACCCCTCTATTCATTGGTGCGTCAGCTCGCCCTGTTGTCATGCTGGCAATGTCTCGTGATCAGGAGCTTTTTTATAAGGCATACCCCGACTATTCCAATTTGGATGGCGGGTCTCTTAGGTCGCAGGATCTGACATATCGAAATGATTTTACATATTCCGGTTATTTTGATCCTGATTGGTGTTATGGCTATTACGTTGATGCAACAACGACTGGTAACAGCTACTACTATCCTGTTAAGGCGGCAGTTAATCATAAATGTGATGGAGGCTCTTCATTGAGCTCAAGTTCATCGAGCTCAAGTTCATCGAGTTCAAGTTCATCAGTTGCTGCTACTGAATTATCGTCTACTGCCGAGGCACAATCAGGGGTAACAGAGAGTGGCGGCTCAAATGCCGCAAGTAATGTGGTTGATAATAACAACAGCACCCGTTGGAGATCGACAAGCACGGGTAGTAACTCTTCTGCCTGGTTGAGAGTTGATCTGGGAACAGTAAAAAGAATAGAGAGTATTTCAATTAACTGGGACTCTTCGGACTATGCAACAAGTTATGCGGTGCAGATCTCATCTGATAATTCCACTTGGACAAACGTCTACAACACAACAACAGGAGTCGGTGGTACGCTCACTATAAACAGCGTCAACCAAAACGCTCGTTATGTGCGGGTTAATGCAACAGTTAAAGCTGATAATCGATACATCATTTACGAATTCAACGTTTTCGGTTACTCAATATCAAGTTCTTCAAGTTCTTCAAGCTCCGTTGCTTCTGGCGGGTCTTATGCCGACACAGCTGGGCGCTGGAGTGGGAACTTCCTTAACTGGGCAAGTATGACCCGCATGGATATTGTTAGAAAGGTTTTGTACGGCGGTTTGCGGTCAGTGGATACAGCAACAACATCCAGTGCGCCCGCTGAAACTATTCTGGAGAGAGCGTTTGTACCCAAAGATAGCCATGCTTTTGTAAAAGTCTATGAGGGAACTGATGTAAGTTCATACACGCCTTACACAGAATCATCTATTTCCGTGTGTAATGTTTCTACAGCTTCCAGCAATGGATATCCGGTTATTCGTGTTGCATCCGGTGTCTGGCATAACTGGTCGCACACTGAAATACAACAGTGTCAATGGCGTAAAAAGAACTCGGGTGATTCGACAGAGCATCTTGATCACACCAGGGAAACCTCTCCTACCGTTGATAGTAGAAAAGGGGAATTGGTTGCTAAAGTGAAAGTTTGTGTTCCCGGAAAAGATGCTGATACCAATCTGTACAATTCTGTTGATGGTCAATTAAAAGGATGTATGGCATTCAACACGACGGACACAACACCTCTTACCTCTCTGAAGCCTATTGGTGTTCTGCAGAAGAAATACAAGGATATTAATTTTGGATTGGTTACAGGAACCTGGACAAAGCCCGGTCAGGGCGGTGTGCTGCGTAAAAAAGCGGGCAGGATTGCCGGTAATACCTTTACCACGACTGACAGTGTTAATGAGTTCTCGGAAACTACCGGTGTTTTTAATCCTAATGTAAAAGGGATTATCCATAACATTAATTTATTCCGTATCAGCCAGTTTACTTACAGTAGTACGGATGGCGACAGATCCTATAACAATAACAATAACAATGACTGGAGGAATCCTATTGCAGAAATTTACGGAGAAACTCTTCGTTATTTTGCAGGGAAAAAAGCCGCCTATTCATCGTTTGATACTGATGACTCAGGTTCTATAACGGGTTTAAGTCGAGTTCTATCTGCAGACTGGGATGATCCTCTTCCCTCTGCTTCATGGTGTTCAAAATGCTCAATAGTGATCTTGTCCAGTGGTCCCAATTCATTTGATACGGATGATTTGTCTACGACATTTTTAAGCACAATCAATTCAAGTCTGACTTCAACCAGTTTGAATACCGCAATAGATAACATTGGTAATCAGGAGTTTGGTGCAACGACTAATAAGTTCTTCATGGGATATTCATCTGGTAGTTATGCAAACCAATGTCTTGTTTCAGATTACAAGTTGTCTGATTTGAGAGGGTTTTGTCCCGAATCTCCTACTACAAGAGGTGGTTATGGGGTTGCTGGATTAGCTTATTGGGCCAGAACCAATGATTTACGAACAGGCTATTCAGGTTCACAGACTGTTAACACCTATGCTGTTGAGTTGTCAGAGGGGTTGCCCACTTTTGATATTCCTGTGGGAGGTGGGAAGGTATCAATTGTGCCCGTCTGCACAAATGGCGCACACGCCAATGAATGTTCATTGGTGGGGGTAAGGGTTGAAAAAATTGTAAATGATTTGGCGGGTAACCCCATTTCTGGCCAATACCTGTTTTATTGGGAGGATCAACCTTGGGCGTCCGACTATGATATGGACTCGGTACAGCGTATAGCGTTTTGTGTGGGTTCTGCTTGTAGCCCATCAGTACCGTCGAATCAGATTAAAATCACCAATAGCATGCCCTATTGGGCCACCGGCACCAGCAGGATGTATATGAGTTACTTGATAGAAGGAACCACCAGTACAACTACAGGCGTACAAACCAGTCAATGGGTGACCCGTGGTGGCTATGATACCCATGGCCTTACAACTCCACAGAAAGTACAAAATCCAACTCAGTGGTACGACGTGATGGCAGAGACTGAGTCAAACAACATTGTATCTTTGTATCCTGCCAATACAGCTTCAAATAAATATTTCCTGGAGTCTACCTATACCAAATCAACAACTCCACTGGCGAGCAGTTTGACCAATTTACAAACCCCTTTGTTTTACGCAGCAAAATACGGTGGCTTTACAGATCTGAATGGTAATGGGAGACCTGATCAGGCAGGGGAGTGGGATGTCACCAATATCGCAGGGGCTACCACTGCGGATACAATTCCCGATAATTATTTCCTGATGAAGAACCCCTCTTTACTGGAAGCAAAACTGACCAAGATCTTTGATGAAGCAGGAAGGGATAGTGCAACAGGTTCAGGGGTTTCTACTAACTCAACCCGACTTGAGACTGTTACCAGTGTTTACCAGGCATTATTTTACCCACCTCAAAAAGATAACTCCGGTGCATTAAAGTCCAGTTGGCATGGTGAAATCAGGGCTCTTCGTTATTCAAAAGACTTGGCTGATTTCAGTGTTACCTGGTCTACCATGGGGAAATTAATTTCTTCCTCTGGCAGGAAAATATACAGTTATAACCCTGTTTCTGATGAAGGTTTTGAGTTTAATAACACTAATTGGAATGAGCTAAGTGCAACTCAAAAAGCTGATTTGGGCGGTGATACCCTTGGGCAAGCTGTACAAAATTGGGTCAGGGGAGATGATGTTGCAAGTTATAGAACTCGAGTGACCGATAAAGGAGTTAAAAACCTGTTGGGCGATATAGTGAACTCATCACCCGTCTATGCGGGTGTGGAATCGCAAGGGTTTGAAACTTTGCCCTCTGCATATGGTTCAGCGACTTATCAAAGCTATGTTGATACCGTGAAATCCGCACGTCCGGATATTCTCTACGTGGGCGCAAATGACGGGATGCTGCATGGATTCAGAACAGATTGCACCGCCACACCTACTTGCGGAACAGAAGTTTTTGCCTACGTTCCTTCCTCCATTTACAGCAAATTACCAGCCTTGGCTTCCACAGCTTATGGGGCGGGAACTGCGCATACTTATTTGGTTGATGGGGCAGTGTATGTTGGTGATGCCTACATAGATACCGGTGATGGAGATGGTATTAAATGGCGGAACATTCTGGTTGGTGCAACGGGTGCAGGATCCAGAGGTATCTTTGTGTTGGATGTCACTGATCCGGAAAATTTCGATGAAAACGATGTGTTATTTGAAGTAACAGCAGCGGACTATCCTGAGATCGGTAACGTGATGGGCAAAATGTATATAGCGCCTGTGAACGGTCGTTGGTCGGTAGTGTTAGGTAATGGATATAACAGCACAGACGGTAGAGCTTACTTGATGATCATAGATCTTCAGGCTCCTTTTAATCCGACTTATAGTGGTGCTGTACCGACTAATACCGCTATGGATAATGGACTCGCAGGGCCTGCACTTTACAGGGCTTCAGCTGATGTTGGCTACCAATACGCTTACGCTGGGGATTACCGTGGTGATATGTGGAAGTTTAATATCTCCAGTGGTTATTCAACCGGGTTGACACCTGTGTATAACGCACCTTTATTCAGTGCAGGCACCACAAAACCCATAACAGCCTCACCTACCTTGGGTACCAAGTCGGGGGCTACGGCAGGAGGCCCTGATGCAATTATGGTTTACTTTGGTACAGGTAGTTACATAACCGTTGCTGATTCCAGCTCAACTCCTGTGAATTCTTTTTATGGCATAGCAGATTCCGGAGCACCGGTTACGAGTGCAACACTTCATCAAAAAAGTATGACTACCTTGTATAACTCGGATGTACCTCCAAAACCGATCGCTCGTGATGTGAATGATATGGGTACGTCTGGGGTAATCCCGGTTGATTGGGCAACAAAAAATGGGTGGTATTTGAATTTCCCGGCAGCGGAGAGAGTTATTACCAAGTCGTCTTATATTTACGATAGATTGCTTTTTACAACCATGATTCCAAACTCTGATGCTTGTACCTTTGGGGGTTCGGGTTGGTTGATGGAGTTGGTAGGTGTGGGCGATCAATATGCCAATAGCTATTCTGCTCTGGAAAATCACATTCGCTCCAAATACCCGATACATGAGAATGAAGAGGCAAGTGGTGCTATTCTTGACTTCTATATTCCCGGTGAATTGGTGATTGTTTCTGATGACAATAAAACCAGAACTGAAGGTGTGGCTTGTAGTATCACAGGTGAATGCGAGCAAATTGATATTACGGCTCCTCCCGGTGGTAAAAAGAGTGGTCGTATTTCATGGCGCCAAATCAAGTAGGTAAATTATGAAAAAGCAAACTGGATTTTCGTTGATTGAGATGATGATTGCCGTGGTGATTCTAGGGATTTTAGCTAGTTTTGCTTTCACGAATTACCAGCAATATGTCATGAAGTCCAACCGGGCCGAAGGTAAAACCGAGCTGCTGAATTTGGCAGCTCGTCTCCAACGTTGCTACACCTTGTATGGCAGATATAATCCTGAAGAGGGCTGTCAAGCGTATGAGGCGTTGAAAGAAGGTAAAAAAGTTACCTCCGAAGGTCGTGGTTTTTATGAAGTTACAATAGCGTTTGTGGATGAAGATGAGCCATCATCGGATTACACTCTAACTGCGACGGCAGTAAAAGCACCGCAACTGAGTGACACCAAGCAAGGAGATTGCACTACTCTGACACTAACCCACACCGGTGCTAAAACCCCCGCAGGATGTTGGTAAATAATTTTGTGTTGAGTCAAAAAGCCGTTAGCTAATTACTAACGGCTTTTTATTTGTTACTCGTCATCCAGCCCCAATTTTTGCAAACGATAACGCAATGAACGAAAGGTTATGCCCAACTTTTTTGCGGTGAGCGTTTTGTTCCAACGTGATTTCTCCAGTGCATTCAATAAAATATTTTTTTCCACTTGTTGTAGATAATCATCTATTGATGGGAAGGTGGCGCATAATTCCGGATAATCCACATCGCTGCTGTGCTGGGCTGGATTTAAATTTGATAATCCATTGGATGGCTTTTCGTTGAAGTGATGATTGTGTTGATTAAGCTGTAAATCATTGGCATCAATTCTATTGCTTTCGCACAGTGTAAATGCGCGTTCCAGAATGTTTTCCAGTTCCCTGACGTTGCCAGGAAATCGATAATTTTCCAGTTTTTGTTTTGCTTCGAAAGTTAATTCCGGCTTTTTGGTGTTTAACGAAAAAGCAATTTTGTGCAGAACATGGTCGGCCAATAATAAAATATCTTCGCGTCTTTCTCTCAATGGCGGGACTGCCAATTGAATGACATTCAATCGATAGAATAAATCTTGCCTGAAACGTCCTTCTTTGACTTCAAGATCCAGTAATTTGTGTGTTGCACACAGAATGCGAACATCCGTCATAATTTCATCGGAGGCACCAACAGGCCGTATGGCTTTTTCCTGAATTGCGCGCAAGAGTTTTACTTGCATATCCAAAGGTAAATCGGCAACTTCGTCGAAGAAAAGAGTACCGCCTTCTGCAGCTTGAAATAAACCGATTTTGTCCTGATGTGCACCAGTGAAGCTGCCTTTCTTATGGCCGAAAAATTCACTTTCCATCAGCTCGCGGGGAATGGCGCCGCAGTTGACTGCGATAAATGGTTTGGTTGAACGCGGACCCAATTCGTGAATTGAGCGGGCAACCAATTCTTTTCCTGATCCTGATTCACCACTGATATAAACCGGTGCTTGTGAGCGCGATAGTTTTTGAATATTTTTGATTAATTCTTCAATCGCTGCAGATTGACCAATAATGGCGGTGGTTTTGATTACGGGTTGATTTATTTGTGTTGTTTGTATCGCGGTAGTAACCAATTTCCGTAAATGATTGAGATCAACCGGCTTGGTAAGAAAATCAAACGCACCGGCTTTCATTGAGTCGATTGCGGTATCAATACTGCCATGAGCCGTAATCACTGCAACGGGCAAGCCTGAAAACTGATGCTGAATATGTTCAACCAATTCCAAACCATTGCCATCGGGCAGTCGCATGTCGGTAAGACAAAGTTGAAATTCATGTACAACCAATTTTTGTTTTGCTTCCTGAATAGTTTTTGCTGTTTCCGTACTTAATTGCATGCGGCCAAGAGTAATTTCCAGCAGTTCCCGGATATCCGGTTCGTCATCAACGATTAATACACGTTTGGTCATAGGATGGGCCATGGTTAATGTGATTATTGTAGTTTGTCAGGATGTGATAATTGTATATGAAAACAACTTTCTCCTTCGGCTGTAAATTGATAGTTGATAAAAGCCTGGTTAGCTTCGCACAATTCTTTACATATATAGAGGCCGAGTCCAGATCCTGTATTTTCTGTTGTAAAAAAAGGTTCAAATAAATGTTCAACTATATCGGCTGCAATTCCGTTGCCATAATCAATCACCCGAATATAGGGCTGTTGTTGTAGTCTGTCAGTCCCGGCTTCAATGCGCAATGTCGCTTTGCCGTCTTTGGTTTGTGTGTAACGTAATCCATTGTCGCATAAATTGGTTAATACCTGTTGTAGTTGACTGGTATCAAATTTGGCTTCCAGTTTTTCACGAACAACATCCTCTTCGTCTCCTGGAAATTGATTACTGATATTTTTGACCAAAAATTCAATGGTGACATCGTATTTATTTTTAAGGCTATATTGATACTCATTAATAAAGTGAGGTATCCATTTGAACAAATCCACTTTCTCGGGTTGTGATGCTCGACGTCGCGATAGCTGCAGAATATTTTCAATAATCGAATTCACTCGTTTGCTGTGGTTTTGAATCATTTCAAGTAATCGCAAGTCGGTATCTTGCAGATGGGTGGACTCGGATAGTAACTGGCTCGCATGGCTTATTGCACCCAGAGGGTTACGGATTTCGTGGGCAATACTGGCAGTTAATCGCCCCAAAGATGCCAGTTTTAATTGTTGTGCTTGCTGATGCAGTGAACGAACATCTTCCAGAAAAATCAAATGATCCTCGCTGTTATTTCCCGGTTCGAGTTCTGCAAAATTTACTTTGATTTCAGAGGTGACTTGCTTGGGTAAGCTTAATAGCGGTGAGTGATCAGCGTGTCCCTCTTTCCATGAATTCCATTTATCAAATAATTCAGGCAATTGTGACAGATGTTGAATATGCTGTTTATCAACCGGTAAGTCCAATAGCCGCATGGCAGCTTTATTATAGAGTTCAATTTGCTGATTTTTATTTAATACCATAATGCCTGTGCGCATACGTTCCAGAATAAGTTGGGCCAATCGTTGCAGGTGCGCAATATGTTCAGACTGGGCGATTGCTTCCGCTTCGGATGTGCGCAATTTTTGTGAGAAATAATGGAATGAAATCGCCGTAACAAATGACAGCGTTCCCAGCAATGCAGATGAAAAAAGAGAGCGATTTTCCTGTATCAGAAATAAATATCGATAAAGTCCTTCGGAAATAATAATCAGGCTGGTGATGGCAGCTAAAAATATCACTGTGCGTTCGCGCAGCATCATGCCGCCTGCGGCGATGGTGACGAGTAGTAGATAGCCTATTCCGGTTAAAGCGCCGCCGCTTAAATGCATCAAGTAACTGAGTATGACAATGTCGGCAAGACAGGAAAGGAATGGAAATTTTTGTGTATTGAGCAGCGTTTGTTTCGACGTAAGAAACAGGGTGACAATGTTGACGATTGTGTAAAAAACACAAGTATAAAAGGTCAGGTTATTGTTTTGGCCAATTACTTTCGGGGCAAAATCCAACTGCAAGATAAGTAATAACAGGCACCCCAGCACTACACGATAGTAAGTGTAGACGCGAATCAATTTTTGAAGATTGTAGACTTTGGCGTAGTTGCTGATGTATTGAGTCATCGGGTTATCTTGTGTCTGGTGTCAATTAAAATCAGGCTTCAAAATTTTACTTGGCGAGGCTCCAAAGTTTCATGACAATGTCGCCTGCGCGTTTTCTGAATTATACGAGAATCTTATGCCATCGCTTCGAATTAGTATTGCTCAACTTAATACCCTTGTGGGGGATATTCCGGGTAATACACAAAAAATTTTGCAATACAGTAAACAGGCGTTGTCGGATCAAGCCGATATAGTCGTTTTTCCCGAGTTATCTTTGACGGGTTACCCACCGGAAGATTTGTTGTTGCGCTCCAGTCTTGATGTCCGTATTCAGCGGGCCTTGGACAGTTTATTGGATGCCAATCTGCCTGTTGCCATACTGCTGGGCTATCCCAAACGTATCAACGGGCAGTTGTTCAATATGGCGGGTGTGATTTATCAGGGAAAATTGCTGGTTGAATATGCCAAACAGTGTTTGCCAAATTATCAGGTGTTTGATGAGAAGCGTTATTTTGTAGCAGGTGAAAAACCTGTAGTTTTTGAATTCAGGCATGTTCGAATAGGCTTGTGTATTTGTGAGGACATCTGGTTTTCCGGGCCGGCGGCACAAGCAAAGGCAGCCGGTGCAGATTTGATTATCAACATCAATGCATCGCCTTATCATCAACAAAAACAGCTGCAACGGGAAAAGGTAGTGGTTGCGCGCGCATTGGAAAATCAGTTGCCAATTGTTTATGTCAATGCCGTGGGCGGACAGGATGAGTTGGTGTTTGATGGCGGCTCGCATGCAGTTGATGCGGAGGGACAACTGGTTTTTCGTGCAGCTTCTTTTAGTGAATCACTGTCTCTGGTCGAGATCTCAATTGATCAAAAAAATTCCCGGCAGTTTATTGCCGATATCAGTAGCAATCTCGCTGATGTTTATCAGGCTCTGGTTTTGGGGGTGCGCGATTATGTACAGAAAAATCGCTTTAAAGGTGTGGTGTTGGGGCTATCAGGTGGCATCGATTCCGCACTGACATTGGCGATTGCGGTAGATGCTTTGGGTGCAGATAAAGTTGAAGCGGTGATGATGCCATTTCGTTATACATCCGACCTGAGTAAAACCGATGCTGCAGAGCAAGCGCAGCGCATGGGGGTGCAATATTCTTCTATCAGTATCGAGCCTATGTACGATGCATTTATGGCAGCACTCAGCAATGAATTTACCGGATTAAAACGCGATACCACTGAAGAAAATTTGCAGGCGCGGTGTCGTGGAGTACTGCTGATGGCTATCTCCAACAAAAAAGGTTACATGGTGTTAACCACCGGCAATAAAAGTGAAATGGCGGTGGGTTATTCCACTCTTTATGGTGATATGGCCGGTGGTTTTGATGTGTTGAAAGATGTCTTTAAAACACAAGTGTTTGCCTTGGCTCGTTATCGAAATACCATCAGTGATGTGATACCTGAAACTGTGATTACTCGACCACCTTCAGCGGAATTGGCACCTGATCAAAAAGACGAAGACAGTCTTCCACCCTACGATATTCTCGACCAAATACTTGCGCTTTATGTCGAACAGGATCAAAGCGCTGAAGCCATAATTGCCAGAGGTTTTCAGCGTGAACAAGTGGAGCGTGTTGTTCGGTTGGTGGATGTCAACGAATACAAACGCCGTCAGGCCCCTGTGGGGATTCGTATCAGTCAGCGCGGATTCGGTCGTGACAGGCGTTATCCAATTACCAATGGATGGAAGATGGGGGAGTAGCGCTCGCAAAACGATACACATCTTTACAAAAAATTGAATGCTATTTGTACAGCAGTGATGGAAATACTTCTACACTGGAGTTCAGTCTTTTAAAGAAACCTATCCAACAATTTTTGTAGGCCAGCTATGCATAATAACAACCTGGTAGATGTAGCGAGTTCACCTGATTCTGTTAGAAATGACTCCTTGTTGACCGACAGCACACCCTTGGGCCTGGCTGGATTAGCGGCACTGGCCAGTAGCGGTTGTGGTGGGAGCGGCAGTAGTGGTGGCGGGACCAGTCAAACTTCCTCTGTTGCCAGTTCAGCCAGTTCCAGCGTCGCGCTTCGCTACAGTGAGGCCGAAGCTGCCCGCTTCTTGTTGCAAGCACAATTCACGGCAACCGACGAAGAAATTCTCTCGGTAAGAACTACGGGTTACGATGCCTGGCTCACTGCACAATTTAATTTACCTATAGATCAAACCGGCGCGCAATGGTTAACAGCCAGTGGCCACGCAACACCCAATCATTCAGGAAATTACTTTAATCCTGTTTTTGGCGACTGGATGGCCTGGAATCAATTGCTCACAGGCACAGGCCAGGTACGCAAGCGTTTGGCACTCGCACTTTCCGAATTTTTTGTGGTGTCATTAAATCCGATCGATGGTTTTTGGCCGCCGATGTTAATTGCAGGTTATTGGGATTTGCTCAACGCAAAAGTCTTCGATAATTTCAGAAATCTGCTTGAAGATATTTCACTAAATCCGGCGATGGGATTTTTCCTCAATACCAAAGGCAATTTAAAAGAGGATCCAGCCAGCGGCAGGTTACCCGATGAAAACTACGCGCGTGAAATCATGCAATTGTTTTCTATCGGTCTCTACGAATTAAATCTGGACGGCACAGTAAAAACCAACGCACAGGGTCAAGCTATTGAAACTTATGTGCAATCTGATATCACCAATCTTGCGCGAGTATTTACCGGTTACGATTGGGATTATTCAAAAGTAACGCAGCAACCCGGTTTCGAAGATTATCCCGTCCCCACGCCTGAATTTACCAGTGGTCGCATGAGATTTGATGCCAATAAACATTCGAATTTAGCTGTGAATTTTTTGGGTGCCCAGATTCCTGCCAATACTCCCGGTGCTGAAGCCTTGCGCATTGCATTGGATACTTTATTTAATCATGCGAATACAGGGCCGTTTTTTTGCAAACAAATGATTCAGCGATTGGTGACATCCAATCCAAGCCCTGCTTATGTTCAGCGTGTTGCTGCTGTGTTTAATAACAATGGCGCAAATGTGCGTGGTGATTTAAAAGCAGTATGGCGTGCGATTTTAACGGACACTGAAGCGCGTGCGTCAGTCAACAATACTATTGCGGGAAAGCTGCGTGAACCTATTGTCAGGCTCACACAAATCGCGCGTACGTTTGACGTGAGTAGCACTAATGGCAAATGGGAAATTTATGACCTCTCCAATGCGGATACCGGCCTGGGTCAATCACCATTGCGATCGCCTTCAGTATTTAATTTTTTTCGTCCCGGTTATGTGCCACCTAATACTGCTTTGGCCGCACAATCTTTATTAGCGCCTGAATTTCAATTGCACAATGAAACTTCTACGGCGGGCTATATCAACATGGTGTCTTATTTTATTAAATCAGGTTATGCCGATGTAAAAATAAATTTGGCAAAAATTGCCCATTTGGCCACTGATGCAAAAGCCCTGGTTGAATGGTTGAATTTACATTTGTCTGCCAACCAACTTTCTACCACTACAACCGATTTAATTCAGCAAGCTCTGGAAGCAAACCCTGTTACAAGTGCAAGCTCTACCAATGCAAAATATGATCGTCTTTATGCGGCTATTTTATTAGTGGTCGCTAGCCCAGAATATTTAATTCAAAAATAACCAGGAAAGCAGTCGCCATGCACATCAATAAAATTAATGACATGACTCGCCGCGCTTTTTTAAAAAGGGCTGGCGCACTTTCTATGATGGGGGTGGGTGCACCACTCGCACTGAATCTTGCCGGTATTGGTGAGGCCGCCGCGTTTGAAGCCAGCGACTATAAAGCATTGGTTTGCGTTTTTTTGTTTGGTGGAAATGATCACGGTAATACGTTGATACCGGTTGATATCACTAATTACGATCTCTACAGCAAAATTCGCGGCGGCGGTGCAGACCGAACCGCAGGTGGAATAGCTCTGGCTCACAGTGCGCTTGCCGCAACAAAATTAACCACACTCACTCCGCAAACGCTGACCAATAATATTGAATACGCATTATCGCCAGAATTAACATCCATGGCGTCTTTATTTAATACGGGCAAGCTTGCTGTGCAATTGAATATAGGTCCTTTGCTCACACCTTTGACCTTGGCTCAATATCAGGGGTCTGACCGCGTACAATATCCGTTACCACCCAAACTTTTTTCACATAATGACCAGCAGTCTGTTTGGCAGGCACTCAATAGTGAAGGTGCAACCAAAGGTTGGGGTGGTTATATGGGCGATCTGGCATTGTCCAGCAATAATATCAGTACGCTCACCTGTATATCCGCATCGGGTAACGCGGTATTTTTAGCGGGTAACAATGCGCTGCAATATCAAATCAGTCCCTCAGGTGCGATCCCCATTTGGGCGGCCAAAGGTTCTGCATTTAATTCGTCTGCTGTGTCTAATGCGTTAAAAAAATTAATTACACAGAACAGCCCGCATATTTTGGAAAATGAATTGGCGATAGTGACTAAACGTTCGATGGAATTGGAGGAGGTAGTTAACGCAGCCTTAAATCCTGTGAACTTATCAACATCATTTGATCGTGACAGCAAAAAAAATTCATTGGCCGATCAATTAAAAGTTGTTGCAAGACTAATCGGTGCGCGTGATCTTTTGGGTACAAAACGCCAGGTGTTTTTTGTATCTCTGGGTGGATTTGATACTCATGATGGTCTTAATGAAAATCATCCAAAATTATTGGCGCAAGTGGATGAAGCCATGAATGCGTTTTATCAGGCCACAGTGGAGCTGGGTGTTTCTGAAAAAGTGACCAGCTTTACGGCATCGGATTTTGGCCGCACCCTGGCATCCAATGGTGATGGTTCAGATCACGGCTGGGGCAGCCATCATTTCATTATGGGTGGTGCAGTTAATGGCGGGCAGTTTTATGGAACAGCACCACAAATTTCGATTACCAGCGATGATCAGGTTGGCCAGGGCCGCTTGCTGCCCTCAACCTCTGTCGATCAGCTCGCTGCTACTTTAGCGCGTTGGTTTGGCGTGAGTGCGAGCGAGGTTAACACTATTCTGCCCAATGTCAGTCGCTTTGCGAGCAGCAATCTTGGTTTTATGAAATAGACGCATCTGCGTATCTTTTCGAGATACTGAGAGTAAAAAAACTTGCATGTCCATTCTTTGTGTATTAGTGTATTGATACAGTTAAGTTAACTGTTCATTCACTGACACAAAGGAAGCCCGGATGAAAAACCTTATCTCCAATTTCATATCCCTGATTGTGGCAGGCTGCATTTTGTCTGCCACGACGGTTTATGCAGAAACCAGTCTCTATGAAGTCACCAACAAAAAAGGGGAGAGCCTCTATTTGGGAGGCACTATTCATTTGTTGCGTCCATCCGATTTCCCTTTGCCCGCAGAATATCAGCAAGCTTTTGATAAAAGCCAAATGCTGGTGTTGGAAACGGATTTACAAAAAGCCAGCAGCCCCGAGTTCGGTCAAAAAATGATGCAGCAAATGATGTATAGCGGCGGCAAAAACCTTAGCAGTGAATTACGTCCTGAAGTCTGGAAGGAATTACAGGATTACTCGGCAGCCAATCAAGTGCCCATAGGTCAGTTGATGCAATTCAAACCCTTTATGGTGAGTTTGATGATGGTGATGCAACAAGGCCAGAAAAGTGGTTTAACCCAGGGCGTGGATTTTTATTTCAACCAACAAGCCAGACTGCAGAGTAAAAATATCGGCGAACTGGAATCAGCGGATGAAGTGTTGAATTTTATGAATGCCTTAAATGATCAGGATCCTAATCAAACAATTATTGCCACACTGCGCGATTTGAAAAAAATGAATGACATGATGATCAAGGTTACAGCTGCCTGGCGAGCTGGTGATCTTTCATTGATTGAGAAAGAAATGCTGGCGCCAATGAAAAAAGAATTCCCGGAATTTTATCGTTTGCTGGTGGCGTATCGCAATAATAAATGGATGCAAAAAATCGAAGGAATGTTGGCGACACAGGAAAAAGAAATGATATTAGTCGGCAGTTTGCATTTGGTTGGTGATGAAGGTCTATTAAATCAACTGCGTGAAAAAGGCTATCAAATAAAACCTGTCGTTGCTGCAAAGTAATCTCTTTTTAAGGAATCCTATTGTGAGCCAATCTGAACTTATTATTGATGCACAACAGCTTCAGCG
This sequence comes from uncultured Cellvibrio sp., assembly GCA_946481095.1. The sequence continues at coordinate 11,359 of CAMLML010000036.1, read as the reverse complement.
AAAAGCGGGCACCGTTACTATTCTTAAAGGAATAGAAACCAAAGTACAATCAGGCAATGTGATTGCATTGCTAGGAAAAAACGGTGCAGGTAAAACGACTTTGTTGGAAACCTTATTGGGTTTTGCTTTTCCATCACACGGAAAAGTGTCGCTTTGGGGTGTTGATGCAACCCGTATTCACGACGAACAAAAACAAAAAATAGGATTTGTGCCGCAGCAGGATGAGTTATTGCAAACCATGACGGGCAAAGAACAAATCGAATTGTTTCGTGGTTTTCGCCCAACCTGGAATCAAACATTGGTTGAGAAATTAATCCTTGAGTGGATGATCCCGATGGATATTCGCGTAAATAAAATGTCAGTCGGTCAACGGCAAAAACTATCCATATTGCTTGCTATGGCACATGAGCCACAATTGTTGGTGTTGGATGAGCCTGTTGCCAGTCTTGACCCGATTGCACGTCGCCAATTTCTGCAACAAATTATTGAAATTGCATCTGATGAAAATCGTGCAGTGATTTTTTCAACCCATATTGTCAGCGATGTAGAGCGAGTGGCGAATCAGGTGTGGATGTTGCGCGATGGGGTTATGGATTACCAGGGTGATCTGGATGGTTTAAAGGAATCCATTATTCGATTAACTTTTCCACGTGCAGCCTACACCAATGCTTTTTTATCGCAGTTACCCGAAATCATCAAAAAGAAAGAAGACAATTTGCATATTCAGCTCACATTGAAAAATTGGAATGCTGATTTGGAGTCAGTTATTCGTCAGCAGGTTCCCGATGCACTTATTGAATACTTAAGTCTGGAAGATATTTTTCTGGAGATGAATGTATGAGTGCAACAACTATTGGAGCCTATTGGTCATTAATAAAAACCGTGATAATGCCTTTAGGAATTATGAAGTTTGTATTGATTGCAGTATCTATTGTCTATTTGTTGATTTTGATAGCGGGTTGGTTTTGGAAAGGTCATTTGGGTGGCACTGCGCCGCTGTTATTGGCTATGGCTTTTTTATATTTTTTATTAATCCTGATTGTATTGCCAAGCCAGGCTATAGCGACCATCAGTAGCAAGTCATTACGTTATTTAACGGACTTTAGAAAATTTTATTTTGTTGTTGCCGTTATATTAAGCATGATACTTCCATTGACAGTTATTATCTTTAAATTAATTGTTGCTGAGCCTGCAAAAGAAATATGTGCAGAAGGTGATTGTACCCAGCTTAAGTCGATTGCTGATTCGGTTGGATTTCTGTATTTAAGTCATTTCGGATTACAGGTTTGGTTGCTGTCAACAGCATTTATCATTGCATTGTTTTTTACAGCCTATCGTTTCCCTCTAATCCAAAGCGCACTCTTTATGACCTTTGCTGTGGTCAATCCAATATTACAACAATTGTCCCAATGGAGTTTTTTGCAATTGATTTCTGTATTGGTTTTGTTCTGGTTAGCTTTTGCGTTTTGGTGGTTAAGACTAAAGCCACAAAAATATTTTATCAATTATTTTGCAATAAATATGGAGCAGATGATGGCGGCAGGAACAACTGCCAATCCTTCAGTTAATCCAGCGGCAATCGCAGTGACGAATTTTTTGGCACCAAGATCAAAGCCCAACAGTTTTTTGGGTACAAAATTGATGGGTATGTCAGATGGATACGCGTCTTTATTGCCTTCAGGTCTTATGATCATGCTGATGACGTTATTAGTGCTGGTATTGTTTAAGTGGTTAATGGCAGACAAATTTCAGAATATGATGCAATACCTGGGTGTTATTTTTGTTTTTTACACAGCGATTTTTGGATCTTTTGGGTTTTTGACAGCGATTATTCGCAACATTAAATCACTTTGGTTGTTGTTTCCAGGAGATCGCAGGCAACTGTTTTGTTTTATTGAAAAGCATCACTTGAAATATTCACTACAAATGATGTTTGTTACTCCCTTGGTGGCATTGGCCTTGAATCAAATAGCGGGTGTTCAGATTATTGGTGTATCTGATTTTGTGATTTCGTTTGTGGTTGCATTGATTATTGAAGTGGCAACATTCTATTTTTCGATGATCGTTTATGTTCGCGATAAAGATAACAAAATAGGCGCAACGGGATGGCAAGCCGTCATAGCGTTCGGTTCTATTATATTGTTTTCCCTGGCTTGCACCCTGTGGAACGTTGAACGATCTGCAGAAGTTGTCGTTATTCTCTTGGTGTTAGTAGTGGCAATTTTGTTGTCGCGATACTATTTACTAAAAAAATGGCAGAAAATTAATTTCGTCAGGGTGGGCTAATGTTTATTTTAAATCCCCAATCCGGCATTCCTATTTATCGACAAGTCGTTGAGCAAGTGCGACGTATGATTGCAAGTGGGCAATTGGTGTCAGGAAGTGAATTGCCGTCAGTGCGTGAATTGGCTGTGCAACATGCAGTCAACCCTATGACAATTTCCAAAGCTTATGCATTGTTGGAAAACGAAGGGCTGTTAATTCGTCAGCGTGGAAAACCTATGCAGGTTGCTGCAATTTCAAAAGAAGAATCAAAACAACAAAAACAGGATTTATTAACGCCTGCGATCGAAAATTTATTACTGGTGGCTAAACAGTTGGATTTAGATATTGATGAATTATTGTTGTTGATTAAAAAACAGATGAAAAAGGATAGGTAGAAGTGATGAGAAATTTTTTAAATACTTCGGAGCACCATGACCCCCTCCTAACCTCCCCCTTGCCAGGGGGAGGAACTGACTTCCTCCCCTCGGTAACTGTTCCCTGCGTTACTCTACCTTCTGCATCCGTGCAGTCGTGGCACAAATTGCAGGAGCAATTTGCACAGCGAAGCTGCCCAAAGGGGAAACCATATGGATTGGTTTCTGAACGGGAGGGCTGGGGTGGGGTCAGGTTTTCGAAAATATTTTTTATTTTAGTGCTTGGAGTTTTCTTCACCGCCTGCAACCCCCAATCCAACAAAACCGAAAACACAAAAAATTCCATTCTAAAACCATGCCCCGGTTTTGAAGAAACAGGATATCCGCCGCTTGTAGATGGTGCTGAGTGCGGTGAGCTATTGGTGAATGAAAATCCTGATGATCCGCAAAGTAAAAAAATTGAATTAAATATTTTACGTTTGCCTGCAATCAGTCCGGCTCCGGAAAAAGATCCGGTTTTTTTAATTCAGGGTGGTCCTGGTGGGTCATCAGTTGAAATGGCAAAACAAATTCATGCGGTATTTTATGATGTCAGGAAAAATCGTGATCTGATTTTTGTGGATCAAAGAGGAACAGGTAAATCCAATCCCTTAAAATGTAAAAAGCCACCGGAAGATTTACAGCAGTGGAAAGAGTCGCAACAGCGTGAATGGATGGATACTGAAATACAACGTTGTGCAGATGAATTTCGTACAGCATCTGCCTTTTACACTACACCTTATGCAGTTCAGGATTTAAATTTTGTCAGGAATGTGCTTGGCTATGAAAAAATTAATTTATGGGGTGGCTCCTATGGCTCAAGAGTGGTGATGCAATATGCTCGTCAATATCCACAACATTTGCGTACCATGGTGTTGGATGGTGTAGCACCTGTTGATATCGCCTTACCTGATTATTTTGCGCGGGATGCGATGCAATCACTCAATAAAATCAATGATCAATGTATACAGAATTCAACCTGTTTTTCTCTTTACGGTAATATGTTGGAAAAAATAACGACTCTCTTGCAAAGATTCAAACAGGCGGAAGCCGGGCAAAAAACCATAACAATACAATATCGTGATCCACAACATAATCATGAAAAAAGCTGGGTGGCCAATTCGCGTGAGTTTTCAATGCTGATTTTTTCTGCACTCTATTCACGTGATTTGTCGGCACTTCTGCCACAAATTATAAGTGATGCGGAAAAAGGACAGTATCAGGCATTGGTCAGCCTAAGTGTTTTGGCGAATAAAAGTTTTGCAAATCTGAAAATTAGTGATGCTATGCGCTACTCGGTAGTATGTAATGAAGATAGATTTATTTCAGAAAAAAACAAAAATACTCAAGAGTTTCTGGGATACAATTTTGTTGATGAGATGGACAGAGTGTGTTCCGTTTGGCCGAAAACAAGTTTACCGGATGATTATTATCAGCCATTAAAGACGGATGTTCCCGGGCTGTTATTATCGGGCGGATTTGATCCGGTGACCCCTGTGAGCTGGGCAGAAAGAGTGAATCAGAATTTAACGAATTCACTGTCCTTGCTTGCTCCCGGGGGGCATCACATAGTGTCTACTGAAGGTTGTGTTCCACAATTGATCGCACAGTTTTATGAGCGTGCATCAACAGCAAATATAAAAACTGATTGTATTCGGGACATATTACCTTTACCGGTAGATTTGGGAGCGAATAGCGACAAAACAATACACACTGGAGGTGAAAAATGATTCGGGTAGACAATATATCCAAAAAATTTATTGCAAATTCATCAAGTAATAAAATTTCGTTTAAAAAAGAAAAGAAAATTATTACCGCGTTGGATAATGTTAGTATGGAATTTCGCGATGGTGAAATTACCGGATTGTTAGGTTTGAATGGTGCAGGAAAATCAACGCTTATGCGTTTGATTTATGGGCTGCTTCAGCCTACATCGGGCGAAATTTTTATTGATAACGTCAAGGTTTCTGAATCGCCCGAAGCTGCACGCCGGTTATTGGGCGTTTTGCCTGATGATACGGGTTTGTATAAGCGTTTAACGGCAGTGGAAAATATTCGTTATTTTGGTGAATTGCACAGGGTTGAACCTGCACAATTGGAGAGCTCAATTCACGAATTAATTAAACGATTGGGAATGGAAAAAATTGCAGATCGACAAGCAGAAGGATTTTCTTTGGGTGAAAGAATGAAAACTGCACTTTCACGTGCCATAGTACACAATCCCCAGCATGTTTTATTGGATGAGCCTACCAATGGTTTGGATGTGATTACAACCCGCGCTGTGCGCAAGTTACTACACGACCTGAAAGAACAGGGCAAGAGCGTCGTATTTTCCAGTCATTTAATGCATGAAGTAAAAGGGCTCTGTGATCGCATTATTGTGATAGCCCGTGGAAAAGTAGTTGCGCAAGGAAAATTAAATGAAATTCTTGACGCTGGCCAATCTGACAATCTTGAAGATGCTTTTATTAATCTTGTCAGTGATGAAAATATGATGTCAGTACAAAAAGAAAACGAAACGGAAACAGAAAGTAAAACTGCAGAAGATAAAAAGGAGACTGTCTGATGATAATCACTATTTTTACTGTTTTGAAAAAAGAATGGCGTGATACTCTCAGAGATATGCGCAGTTTGCGCATGATAGTGTTGATGCCAATTTATTTGGTTGGTGTATTTGTGGCGTCATCATTATTCGCTATACACATGGGAAAACAATCCAGAGCAACCACCAACGATCCTATTCAATTATCTGTTTCAGGTGTAGAAAATTTATCTCCATTGGTTGATTGGTTAAAAGAAAGAGGTGTTGCCATCAATCCAATTGAAGGCGACGCTTATAAAAAAGTCGAACAAAATGAATTGGGTTATGTCCTGATCATTCCCAGGGATGCACAAGAAAAATTTTCAACGGGAGAATCCATAGAGCTGTTGTTAGTATTTGATGCAACCAATACCAAAGTACAAGGCAGTTTGAATTTTGTCAGGCAACAGATATGGGCCTGGCAAGGTCGAATAGGTAACCTGCGTTTAATGTCGCGTGGTATAGATCCTTCAATTTCATCACCAGTTTTTATTCGTGATATCAATATTGCCAGTGATCAAAAAATGGGTTTTTTTGTGATAGCCACAGTCCCTTTCTTTTTACTCATGGCCTGTTTTTTAGGAAGCATAGGTTTTTCTGCGGATATGGTGTCAGGTGAACGCGAGCGCCGTTCATTGGAGTCGTTGTTAATTACGCCTGCAAGATCTTCTTTTATTTTAATCGGCAAATGGTTGAATAGTTACATATTAACTTTGCTGGTTATATTGGTTGCACTGGGCTTATTGTCTGTTGCATTTTATTTTTTACCTTTTAAAGATATAGGTATGAAAGTAGATGTAGTTCTGGCCGATATAGGTTGTATTTTTTTGGTGTTATTTCCGGTTGCAATTTTGGCTACCAGTCTGCAATTTTTAATTTCGATTTTTGCACGCAGTTTTAAAGATGCGCAAACCTACATGGGACTCATGGTTTTTATTCCGATGGTGCCTTTATTTTATACGCTGATTAATCCCAGTAGTTATCAGGATTGGTTTATGTGGGTTCCGGTATTGGCACATCAAATTGTGATTAAAAATATATTGCTGGGGGAATTGGTGACTTCATGGCAATTATTGCAAGTGGGTAGCGTTTCGATTTTATTGGGTGTGTTGTTATTGGCGTTTACTGCGAAGCAATTAAGGAAGCCGAAAATTGTTTATGGCTTGTGATTTTCCCTCACCCTAGCCCTCTCCCAGAGGGAGAGGGGATGACTCCCTAATCAAAGTAAATGCCGCCCCCTCTCCCTCTGGGAGAGGGTTGGGGTGAGGGCATCAAACCGGCGGTTTAGTCTTCAAAAACGGCTCATAACTCGCAATTGTTTCATGAAATTTTTCCAGTTGTGGATAAACAGAAAAATCCACTTGATTGCGAAGTTTTGCCCAACTCATAAAACAAGCCAGTCGCAAGTCAGCATCATTGTATGGTGCTTGTGCTGAAAACCTTGTGTTATTTAATTCTTCCAATGTTGATTGAATTCTGGCGGCCTGTCGTTGCAGATAAGGAATTTGCGTTATATCCACACCATCGCGTTTGATAAAAAATAAATTCACCACTGTATCCAGTGCCGCATTTACCAAACAAAACTTGTTCAGCTCCAGTGTTGAAGCACAAAAATTGCCTCCGTTTTTTTCACGAAGATATTTAATAATTGCACTGGAATCGGTTAAAAATATGTCTCCATCTTCCAGAAAAGGAACTCGTTTTGTCGGTGATTTAACCGCACTGGCTGCTTGATCAGTTTCAATAAATTCGCATTGGCTGTTGGTTTCCAACAGCACAATTCTGCAATGGCGAACAAAAGGCGATGTATAGCTACCGTAGAGTTTCATATTGCACTTATTTTGTTGCGGGGGCTGCAGGTGCGGCTGGCGCCGGTAAATATTTGATGGCCTGGCGTGCCAGCAATTTCCATTTTCCGGATTGTTTTTGCCAAATCAGTAATACGCCCAGGTGAATACTGGCGGCTTTGCCTCCATCCAATATGTCTGCATTCAGGTCATGACGCACAATTGCGGTATCACCTGCAATGCTGATGGTTTGTTTTTGCAGATCGATGGTGACGAAATCTGAACGGCCGCTGACAATTTTTTCAATAAATGCAGCTTTGTCTTCAATGCTGCCACCCGAGTGGCCATAACTCAATTGTGGTGCTGCAAGTTCGGTAAGCGTTTTTTCATCAGCATCAATCATGGCTTTGGTTAATTTGCTTACTGCTTCTGAAACCGCTTTGGTTTCATCACAGAATGCATGGCTGGAATAAAGGAAGCCAAGGCACAACAATCCACAAATCAGTTTTTTCATAATCAGTTACTCGTCCGCGCCTATGGCGCCTTGAATGGAGGGAAGGAAAAAATTCAGCCGTAATTCAGTTGGCAGCCGATAGTATCACTACAGATCCTTATAGAAAATCCTGGATATCGGAGTTTGTCATGAAAAAAATCAGTGTGTTGGTCATGATTTTATCGGCTTTGCTTCTGACAGCTTGTCATGAAGAGCGAGTGGCGTATGAGGATGAATATCTGCCAGAGTTGAAACGATTCGACATGATCGACAGTTATGACGTGGACACTTCGGTTTCTACAGCTCCTTTGGCGCTTTCTCCTTATGAATATGAAGGTTTATTCGAGGTTTTCTGGAAGGTTGATAGCCTTGAAGATTACAGAGTCAGTTTAAAAATTAATGATCGTAATTCTATTTACAACAGCATTATGATTGGCACTACTATTTGTGGAGAAGGTTTGGTTTGCGATCAGGCAGGAAACTGGGTGTGCGAATACACTGAAGATTTGTATATGAACTGTGATACCAGCACGCGCAATGTTGATATTTCCAGTTTGTTCGGCGCTACTTTACCGCAAAGATTGTATCTCTTATTGGAAGTTTGCGATGCCAATTCAGATTATTGTACTTATCAATCTTATCCCGTCAGCATGGAATAATGTTATCCAAACTCGTCATGCTCCCACATTTGCATGTCATCCCTGCGAAGGCAGTGACTTACCGACCAAGTAGATCCCTGCCTTCGCAGGGATGACGAACAAATATAAAGGCGACGAACAAATATAAAGGCGACGAATAAATATAAAGGCGACGAATAAATATGATTCGTGCAAAGATTTTTAATTAACAATAAATATGCTTTTATTTTTCAAAATTTTTCAGCATGCTGCATTTTTTATACAGATGTTGATATGTGATGATTACTGATCCCTGGTTTTATTTATTGGCCATTCCGGTGGTATTTCTGGTTGGTATGTCCAAAGGTGGATTTGGCGGCGGCTTGGGAATGCTCGCCGTCCCTTTGCTTTCTTTGATGATAGATCCACGTCTTGCCGCCGCAATTCTGTTGCCCATTCTTTGTATCATGGATATTTTCAGTTTAAAAAATTTCCGTGGAGTTTGGGACAAACTTAATCTGCGAATCTTATTACCCGGTGCGCTATTAGGCACTATTGCGGGTGCACTTACATTTGAAATGGCCAATGCAGATGTGATTCGTTTTGGTGTGGGTTGCTTGTCCATTTTTTTTGTTATTCATTATCTTTGGGGTAAACACTACCTTGAACAACTGCAACAACAATCCCCGAATAAAATAGCGGGAAGTTTTTGGGGGGCGCTGGCAGGTTATGTCAGTTATATTGCACATGCCGGTGGGCCACCGGTTACTATTTATTTGTTGCCTCAACGTATGTCCAAGTCACTGCTCGCCGGAACAACTATAGTATTTTTTGCCATTATCAATTTTATTAAGTTGATTCCTTATGTTGCTCTTGGCCAATTGAACCTTGAGGCATTTTATACCTCGCTGGTGTTGTTGCCTCTTGCGCCTATAGGGGTGGCTTTCGGCTTTTATCTGCATAAAAAAGTATCGGACGGCATGTTTTATTGGATCAGTTATGGCTTGTTGTTATTGGCGGGTGTCAAATTATTAATTGAAGGCGGGCAAGGATTGTTTATGTAGATCCCGAATGGAAATTACTGTATCTGCCGCTATGCTAAGTACATAAAACTTTTTACGGGAGAGACACATGAGTGCCGACATAGTAAAAACCCTGACCGCCAAAGATATTATGTGCCCCGATTTGCTGATGGTTTACGAAGGTTGGACTATTCATCGATTGGCTGATTTTTTTATCAAGCATCAAATATCTGCTGCACCGGTCATTGCATCTGACCATGAATTGGTTGGTGTGGTCAGCGTGGGCGATGTGTTTCGCTTTAATAGTATGGAAGAGTCAGACAAAGGCGCAGTGTTAAGAAATTATTATCGTGAAAATACAGGCCAGGACATCAATGAAAATGATTTGCGCAGCTGGGTTAAAGATGCAGACAAAAACTGTACAGTACATCAAATCATGACGCGTGAAGTGATTGCTGTAGAAAAAGATACTTCGCTTAAAAATGTGTTGGCATTATTGCTTGAAAAACACATTCACCGTGTTTTTGTGACAGACAATAAAATTGTCATAGGTGTTATTACTTCTATGGATGTATTGCAGGTATTTAATTCCGATTGAAGAAATAATTTAACGCAGATGTTTAGCTTCCTTTCGTCATCCCTGCGAAGGTGGGAGCCGTAGACCAACGAAGTTAATCCAGCTTCTTGACTTCATTTGAATTTTTTAACAGCAGGGTTCTTGCGAAACTCTTACTGGATGTATTTATCGAAAGGTAAAACCTCAACAGTTTCACCTTCTTTAACTGATCCACGTTCAGCGTCCAAAAGAATATAACAATTGGCTTTTGCCACGGAGCTGAGCATCCCCGAGCTTTGCATGCCGGTGGTTTTGACAAGATTTTGTTGGTTGTCCCCGAATAATATTCCACGTTGAAAATCTTTCCGACCGGGTTGTTTTTTCAGTGCGCTGGAAGCGGTCGCTATTATTGAAGGCGGCACAGAAAAAATCTCACCGGCCAACCAGCGCAATCCCGGTAAAACCAATTGATGATAAGTAACCACCGCTGAAACTGGATTCCCTGGCAATCCAAAAAAATAACCTCTTCCCAATCTTCCAAATGCAAAAGGTTTTCCCGGCTTCATGGCAATTTTCCAAAAATTAATTTCGCCTGATTCCATCAATACTTGTTTGGTGTAATCTGCATCGCCTACAGAAACACCACCGCTGGTAATGATCACGTCAGCAACGGCCATCGCGTTTTGAATGGCGTTATTTATTTTTTGATAATCATCTGCAATTAAACCTGCATCAATAATCTCAACATTTAATCGTTTAAGCAGGGCATGTAAAACATAACGATTTGAATCGTAAATATTTCCAGGTTCAAGCGATTGATTGATCGGTGTTAATTCATCACCGGTCGATAAAATTGCAACTCGCAATCGTCGAAATACAATGAGTCGTGAAATGCCGAGTGATGCCAATAAGCCAATATCCACAGGCGTTATGCGATGTGATTTTGCCAATACCAGATTGCCTTTCGCTAAATCTTCCCCTGCTTTACGAATATTATCGCCAGGTTTGGCAATAATATTTAAGAAAATTTTGTTATCAGCAACACTAACCTGTTCCTGCATCACCACAGCATTCGCACCTGCAGGAATGACCGCCCCCGTCATAATCCGAATGCATTCCCCGCTTTTTAATTCACCCGAAAAAACATGCCCCGCCAACGATTGTCCAATCACGTTAAATTCTGTTCGATCATCCTCCACACACAATGCATAACCATCCATCGCCGAATTATCGTAACCAGGAACATCAATCGCAGAAAAAACATTTTCTGCCACTACACGGTCAAGCGCATCCAGTAAATCAACCACTTCGGCTTCAATTACAGGTTGAATGGCTTGTTGAATGTTGTGTATAGCATTTTCAACCGACATTAATTCAGGTTTTGCGCAATGATCTGGTGTTTGCATGATGTTTTTTTCGGGTGAATGTATTTCGGGTTTGATGTTAACAGATTGGCTTGATTACTATTGACGTTAACATCTCAGCCCGATATTTTTCCCAATAAAAAAGGGCTTACAGAGTTTTTTCTGTAAGCCCTTTGGCTTATTTGGTAGCTAGAGGCGGACTTGAACCGCCGACCCCAGCATTATGAGTGCTGTGCTCTAACCGGCTGAGCTATCTAGCCA